>DATDIE010000026.1:0-20004 GCA_036521235.1 Acidimicrobiales bacterium
ACCGCTCGACACCAGCCTGCGGGCTTCGGACAACGAGCGCAACGCCGTCGCCGACAAACTGTCCCGCCACTACGCGGAGGGACGGCTGGACGAGGTCGAGTTCAAGACCCGCCTCGATACCGCCATGTCGGCGACGACACGGGGCGACCTGCACGGTCTGTTCCACGACCTGCCCAAGCTGCCGAGCGAGCCGCCCCCGCCGCCGCCGCGGCACCGGCGCATCCTGCCCTGGGTCTTCCTCGTCGGCTTCATCCTGATCGTGGCGGGAGCGAGCACGCCGTACTACCCGCTGTACCACCTGCCGTGGATCCTCTTCGCGATCGTCGCCTTCGTCTTGTGGCGCCGCGCCGCCGGCAGTCCGTGGCACCACCACCCGCACAGGAATCACAGCGGCGGGCCAAGCTCGGCCATGGACCCCTGAGGACCCGACAGAGGCAGAACGACCGAGAGTCAGAGAACAGACCGAGAAAGGACGAGATGCGCACCCACGCCTACCCCTCCAAGCGCGACCCGGACGACGGCGTCGACCGTGTCATCGACCCCACGGACGACGACCTCGCCCACACGCTCCGCAGCATGGACCTCTTCGCCGGCCTTCCGGCCGACGAGCTCGAGGAGCTGGCGGCGGAGTGCGAGGTCTGCACCGCGCACCCCGGGCAGGTCGTCCAGGCGCAGGACGTGCCCGTCCGCTACTGGCACGTCATCGCCGGGGGCCACGCCGTCGTCCAGCGTGACGGCACCCCGATCGGCCTCCTGGGCCGCGGCGACTCGTGGTCGGAGCACTCGTTGCTCAACCAGTTGCGCTCGTCCATCGCCGTCGTGGCCCTGTCGCCGCTGACCCTGCTCACGCTCAGCGCTCGCCGCTTCTTCAGCATCCCCGAACGGCACCCGGTCCTCGCCGGACGGCTCGTGGCCCGCTCGGCGACGTCGGCCGACCGCCTGGCCCTGCCGGTCTTCAACGCCCTCGTCCATCTGGACGCACGCCGACGACACGAGGGCACCCTGGGCGGCCAGTACCATTAGGCAGTCCGCCGAGCGCCCCAGACCTAGGCGCAGGCGCAGGCGCTCGTAGTCGTCCCAGCCCTTCCCAACCCTCTGGAGGAAATCCCCCTCATGCGCACCCTGGCCGGGTGGTGCGTCCGCCACCGCCGCATCGTCCTCGCCCTGTGGGCCGTCATCCTCGTCCTGTCGATCTCGCTCGTCGTCAAGTTCCACGCGGACTACTCGAACAACTTCAACCTCCCCAAGACCGAGTCGACCGACGCCATCAACCTCCTCAAGTCGGTCGCGCCCGGCCACTCCGGCGACACCGAGGAGGTCGTGTTCGGCACCACGGGCGGAACCAGCCTGAACGACCCCGCCGTCGGCCAGCGGATCAACACCATGGTCGACAAGATCAATGCCCTGCCCCACGTCACGAGCGTCACGAGCCCCTACGACTCGTCGGGCAACCTCGTGAACACGACGGACATCGACACCGAGCACACCGTGGGCTTCCTCCCGGTGAACTTCGACAGGCTGCCCAACAAGATCTCGCAGAGCGAGGCGGACAAATTCGTCCATACCGTCACGACCACCTCGGGCGACGGCCTGACGGTCTCGGTCACCGGGCAGCTGGCCGAGTTCGCCAACAACCAGTCCTTCTCCAGCTCCGGGCTCGGGGTGCTGCTGGCCCTGATCGTGCTGCTCCTCGTGTTCGGCTCGTTCTTCGCCGCCATTCTCCCGATCGTCTCCGCGCTCTTCGCCCTGGGGACCGCAATCGGGATTATCGGGTTGCTCAGCCACGCCATCGGCATGCCACAGTTCTCACCTGAACTGGTCCTTCTGATCGGCCTCGGTGTCGGCGTCGACTACGCCCTCTTCATCGTGACCCGACATCGCCAGGGGCTCATCGCCGGCAGCGACGTCGAGACCTCGATCATCAACGCGGTCAACACCTCGGGCCGCGCCGTGCTGTTCGCCGGCATCATCGTCTGCATCGCGCTGCTGGGCATGTTCGCTCTCGGCGTCAGCTTCCTCTACGGCCTCGCCGTGGCGGCGGCCATCGGCGTCGCCTTCACCATGATCTCGGCGTTGACGCTGTTGCCGGCGATGCTCGGCTTCATCGGCCCCAAGGTCATGAGCCGCAAGCAAAAGCGGAATCTGGCCCAGAACGGCCCCCGGGTCGTCGGTGCCGACAGCAAGGGCTTTTGGCCGAACTGGGCCGACCGGGTGCAGCGCTACCCGTGGGTCTCGGCCGGCCTGGCGCTGGCCGTCGTCGTCATCATCGCCTTGCCCTTCTTCTCCCTGCGGCTCGGGTCGGCCGACCAGGGGACGGACCCGGCCGGCACGCCGACACGGGTGGCGTTCGACACCCTCTCGAGCGGCTTCGGGCCTGGGTTCAACGGGCCCTTGATGCTGGTGAGCGTCGTCCAACCGGACCAGCGCCCGGTCGTGGACTCGGTCGTGAGCGACGTGTCGAAACAGGCCGACGTCGCCAAGGTGGCCCCGCCGATCTACATCCCGTCTAAGACCGGCAACGGCGACGTGATGCTGCTCAACGTCTACCCGAAGACGGCGCCCCAGGACGCGGCGACCACCGACCTGGTCAACCACCTCCGCTCCGACACGCTCCCCGCGGCCGTGGGGGACTCAGGGGTGAAGGTCCTCGTCGGCGGCACGACGGCGATCTACATCGACTTCGCCAACGTGCTGTCCGCCAAACTGCCGCTCTTCATCGGGCTCGTCGTCCTGTTGTCGTTCCTGCTCTTGATGACAGTGTTCCGAAGTTTCGTGATCCCCCTCACCGCGGCCATCATGAACCTGCTCTCCATCGGCGCCGCCTTCGGCGTGTTGGTGGCGGTGTTCCAATGGGGCGACGGCGGCAGCCTCATCGGCCTCACCGGCACCAGCCCGATAGAGGCCTTCTTGCCCGTGATGCTCTTCGCCATCCTGTTCGGGCTGTCCATGGACTACCAGGTGTTCTTGGTCTCCCGGATGCACGAGGAGTACATCAAGTCCGGCCGCAACAACCGCATTGGCGTGCGCAACGGCCTCGCCGCCACCGGCAAGACCATCACGGCGGCGGCGTTGATCATGATCCTCGTGTTCGGCTCGTTCATCCTGGGCGGCGAGCGCGTGATCAAGGAGTTCGGCATCGGCCTGGCCGCCGGGATCGCCATCGACGCCGTCTTCATCCGCATGTGCATCGTGCCCTCGCTGATGATGATGTTCGGCAACGCCAACTGGTGGTTCCCGAAGTGGCTGGACCGCGCCCTGCCGAGGTTGGCGGTCGACGCGGACGACCTCACGACGCACGCCGCCGACGCGCCGGGCCCGGGGCCCGAGGAGCCCGAGCGCGAGCTGGCTGGGGCAGGCAAGCCCTGAGCGCTGCGTCGAGGCCGCGCACGAACCGGCGACGCTAGGGATAGACCAGCTCGGGCCCCCACTGGTCCTTCGGCTGATGATGAAGGCCGAGGAAGGCGCGGGCGATCGTGTCGGGAGCGAAGCGATCCTCGTCGCTCCCGATCGCGCCGAAGATCGTCAGGATCGTCGCGTGGATGTCGCTCGGACGCAGCTGTTCATGCAGCGCGTACGCGAAAGCTCGCAGCCCGGCTTTCCCCACCGACAGTGAGGTGTACGCCGCCGACGGCTTGGTGCCGACGTCCCCGCCGGTGAACAGCAGGCTGCCGCGTCCCTCGCGCAGCAACGGCAGCACGCTGTCCGCGGCCACCTTGGCGCCGACGACGTTCACCGCGAGGCGCCGGGCGAACTCCTCCCCGCTCAGCTCCGACGGGGTGTCGGGAGCCACGACGCCGGCGTTGTAGAGGAGCACGTCGGACGCACCCAGCTCGTCGACGGCCTCGGAGATGGCGGCGCCGAGTTCGGCCGGGTCCCCGGCGTCGGCGGCGAAGCCCGCCGCCCGGTGACCCGCGGCCGTCAGAAGCTGCGCGTCGGCCTCGAGGCGGTCCTTGCTCCGGGCGATCATCGCCACCGCGTATCCGTCTTCGGCGAACGTTCGCGCCAGGGAGAGCCCGAGCCCTGGCCCCACGCCGATGACGATCGCCGTCCCCTTCGAGGTGCGGCGAGCGGGCACACGCCCACCCTAAGCCGGGCAAGCGGTTCTGCGACTTTGCCAGACGGGTGAGCAAGGTGTCTCGCTCTCGGGATGTAGAAAAATCGCGTCGCGACCCTTGCACCCCTACCCCGGTTGGATTACGGTCCGGCCCCCTGACACAGGTAGTTGGTCCGATTCGCCAACTTCGGTGCCGCGCGAGATGGGGAGGAACTCGCACACATGAAGATGGCTCAACGGACGGACAATGGTTCTCGGACCCGGCAACTTCACAGTCGCCCCGGATCCAGGGCCTGGCGTATTCCGATCGCCGCGGTGGCGCTGGTGCTGGCCGGCCCCCTGGCGGTCCTTGGGTTCGGCGGCTCGGCCGGGGCGACTCCCACTTCCGCGTTTGTGTCAAGCAGCGGCACCGACACCGGTACGTGCAGCTCGTCGTCCGCACCGTGTGCGACGGTGACCTACGCCCTCGGCAATTCCGGCGCCAGCACCATCGAGGTCTCAGGGACCATCAACGACAACGTGGTGGTCGACAGTCAGGCGGTGACCATCGAGCAGAACCCCGCCGGGAGCCTGGCGGTGATCGACGGTACGGGCAATGGCCCGGTGATCACGACCGAGGGCAACGCCGTTTTGACGGTCGACCAGTTGAGGTTGACCGGCGGCAGCGCCCCCTCCGGCGGCGGCGTCTTCCTCGATGGCGGCGACGTCGACATCACCGACTCCGTCATCTCGGGGAACACGGCCACGGACTCGGGCGGGGGCATCGGCGACGACGGCTCCTCCAGCGCTTCCTTCAACCTGACCAACTCCACCGTTTCGGGGAACTCGGCGCTCGGTAGCGGGACGATCGGGGGCACGGGTGGGGGAATCGCGGTCGGTCCGCTCGGTAATGCCACCATCGTCCGCTCGACGATCTCGAGCAACACCGCCGGGGGTGTCGGTTCCGGCACAGCGGGAGGCGGCGGCGACGTCAACGTCGGTGGCGGCCAGTTCATCATCAACTCGACGATCTCGGGCAACACCGCGACGGGTTCCGGCGCCAGCGGAGGAGGCGTCAATGTCCAGGGCGGTGACGTCACCATCGCCGTGTCGACCATTTCGGGCAACGCCGCCACGGTGGGCGGCGTGGCGATCGCGAACGCCGACGCCAACGGGGTCAGCGTGGCGGGGGACATCCTGGCCCGGGCTGGTGGTGCGCCGGCGGCCGGCGAGTGCCAGGGGCACGCCCTGACCGACTTGGGTTACAACGTGGACGACGACGGCACGTGCGGGCTGTCCGGCTCGAACCACAGCGTCAGCGACTCGGCGACGATCGGCGGTTTCCTCGGGCCGCTGCAGAACAACGGAGGGCCGACCGACACCATCGCGCTCAGCGGCGGGACGGCCAATCCGGCTCAGGCCGTCATCCCGCTCAGTTTCACCATGCCGCCGGTCTCAGAGGTCGCCTGTCGCCTGCCCGACCAGCGCGGCGTTGCGCGGGGTGCTCCGTGTGACATGGGGGCGTACGCACTGACCACCGGGGTGCCCCCGGCGATCACGAGCAGCACGACCGCCAACTTCACCGCGGGCACGCAGAGCACCTTCTCGTTCACGGCGATGGGGTCGCCGCCGCCGACGTTCAGTGAGACCGGGCAGCTCCCGACCGGCCTCTCACTCAGCACTGGTGGGCTCCTCTCGGGCACACCCGCGGCGGGGGCGGCAGGTGTCTATTCGATCGCCGTGACGGCCACGAACGGCGTCTCGCCCGACGCGCATCAGACGTTCACCATCCACGTCGCGAGCGCACCCCCGCCACCCCCACCGCCTTCCCACGGTTACTGGCTGGTGGGCTCCGACGGGGGCATCTTCTCCTTTGGCTCCGCCCAGTTCTACGGCTCGACAGGCAGCCTGCGGCTGCAGCGCCCCGTCGTCGGCATCGTGCCGACCAGAGACCGCGGCGGCTACTGGCTCGATGCATCCGACGGCGGGGTGTTCAGCTTCGGCGACACCCAGTTCTACGGCTCGATCCCCGGCCTCGGCCTCCATCCGGCCGGCTCCGGTCTGCCCAACAGCCTGAACGCTCCGATCGTGGGCATGGTGCCGAGCCGCGACCAGGGCGGCTACTTCATGGTGGCTTCGGATGGTGGCGTCTTCGCCTTCGGCGACGCCCACTTCGCGGGGAGCTGTCCCGGTATGGGCGGCTGCTCGGGCGCGGCGGTCGCCGTCATGCCCGACGCCAGCGGCAACGGGTACTGGCTCATCACCCAGACCGGCAGCGTCTACACCTTCGGTGACGCGCCGTACCTGGGAGCACCGGGACCCCAGTCTTCGCCGATCACCTCCGCCGTGGCCACGCCCGACGGCAAGGGGTACTGGATCCTCGATGGCGGCGGGCAGGTCTTCCCGTACGGCGACGCCGCCAACCTGGGCAGCGTGGCGGCAGGCGCGACCGGTGGCCTCAATCCCGCCACGGCGATCTTCACGACCTCCGACGGGAACGGCTACTGGGTCGTGGACGCGGTGGGCAAGGTCTTCACCTTCGGAGACGCCCCCAACGACGGGGACATGTCCGGCACGCAGCTCAACGGGCCGATCATCGCGGCGAGCGGCTCGTAGACGGCGGCAAGCGCCGGCCGTCTACCAGGCGTAGTCCTCGGGCGCCGTCTTGTAGCCCGGGAAGATCTCGTCCAACCGAGTCAAGACCTTCTCGTCGAGGGTCACGTCGACGGCGTGCAATGCCGAGTCGAGATGCTCGGGCGTTCGTGGCCCGACGATCGGCGCCGTGACGGCCGGGCGCGTGAGCAACCAGGCCAGGCCCACGGTGCCGGGCTCCTCGCCGATCTCGTCGCAGAGGTCCTCGTACGCCTCGAACTGCGCCCGCTTCTTCTCGACCCGCTGCTGCAGGTGCTCGGCCAGCCGCCGGCTCCCGTCGCGCTGCTTGCGCACGACGCCACCCAGCAGACCGCTCGCCAGAGGCGACCACGGGATCACACCGATGCCGTAGTCCTCGCACGCGGGCAGCACCTCGAGCTCGATCTTGCGCGTCAGGAGGTTGTAGTGCGACTGCTCGCTGACCAACCCGAAGAAGTTGCGCCGCCGCGCCGCCTCCTGCGCCTTGGCAATGTGCCAGCCGGCGAAGTTCGAGGACCCGCAGTAGATGATCTTGCCCTGGTCCCGCAGCACCTCCATCGCCTCCCAGATCTCGTCCCACGGCGTGGCCCGGTCGATGTGGTGCATCTGGTAGAGGTCGATGTAGTCGGTCTGCAGCCGCTTGAGGCTGGCGTCGCACGCCTTGCGGATGTTGAGGGCGGAGAGCTGGCCCTCGTTCGGCCACTCCCCCATGTTCCCGTAGAGCTTGGTGGCGATCACCACCTTGTCGCGCCGGCCGCCACCCTGGGCGAACCACCGACCGACGATCTCCTCGGTCGCGCCGCGACCCTTGGAGCGGCCGTAGACGTTGGCCGAGTCGAAGAAGTTGATCCCGGCGTCGAGCGCCGAGTCCATGATGGCGAACGAGGTCGCCTCGTCGGTCTCGGGGCCGAAGTTCATGGTGCCGAGGCAGAGGCGGCTGACGGACAGGCCGGTACGGCCGAGGTGTGTGTAGCGCATACCGCCGAACCTACCGGCGGTCGAGCGGTGGTGCACCGCCGGCATCCTTTTCCTGGCGGGTCCGCCCGGTACCACCAGAACCGTCCCGGCGGGTGGGCCCGCTGGTGGACCCGGTGTGGCCCGGTTGCCCTCCGGCGATTTGCCTGATCCGGCGCTGCCCACGGTAGTTTGAGAACCTTCTTTTCGACTCGAGCCTGGGGGCACGATGGCAAAGCAGATCCCGCTGGTGGACTACCTGGTGCTGGGGGACAACCCGCACCTGGTGGCCAACGAGTGCACCTCGTGCGGCGCCCGCTTCTTCGACCGGCGCAACGCCTGCGCCTCCTGCGGGAACACCGAGTTCAAGCCGGCGGACGTCGCGACCACCGGCGAGGTGCGGACGTTCACCATCGTGTCGTTTGCCGCTCCAGGGATCCCGGTGCCCTATGTGGCGGCGGTGGTGGACTGTGAGGGCACGAGCGTGCGGGCGAACCTGGTCAACGTGACCCCCGACCCCGAGCACGTGACCACGGGCATGAAGGTGCGCCTGGCCACCGAGGTGATCGGCACGGACGACGAAGGCACCGAAGCCATCGGCTTCGGCTTTGAACCACTGGGAGGTTAAGACGATGGCATCCGCTTCAGAAGAGCTCTGGATCCTGGGCATCGACATGACGAAGTTCGGCAAGCACCCGGACAAGGACATCGTCGACCTGGCCTCGGAGGCCGTGCAGGGAGCGCTGACCGACGCCGGCGTCACCATGAAGGACATCGGCATCATCGGTGCCGGCAACCTCATGATGGCCATGGCGCCGACCGGCCAGATGGTGCAGAAGCAGCTGGGCCAGACCGGCATCCCCGTCTACAACGTGTCGAACGCCTGCGCGACCGGCGCGACCGCGTTGCGGGTCGCCGCCATGGCGGTGAAGGCGGGCGAGACCGACATGGGGCTGGCGTTCGGCGTCGAGAAGCTGTCCGGCGCCGGCCTGCTCGCGGGCGGCAGCCGCGCGGCCGACTCGAACACGTGGACCCCCCACGGCCGCTACGGCGCCGTGGCGGGCGTCGACGGGCGCATCGGCACGGAGATCATGCCGGGCGTGTTCGCCCAGATCGGCATGGAGTACGGCCACAAGTACGGCGGCACGAGCTTCGAGCTCTTCGCCAAGATCAGCGAGAAGAACCACTCGCACTCCACGCTCAACCCCAAGGCCGCCTACACCAAGAAGATGTCGCTCGACGAGATCATGAACGACGTCATGATCGCCTACCCGAACACACGGCCGATGTGCTCGGCCAACTGCGACGGCGCGGCGGCGGCGGTCGTGGTGTCGGGCGCCAAGCTCAAGACGTTGTCCAAGGAGCAGCAGAAGCGGGCGGTGAAGATCTCGGCCTCGATCCTGACGACGGACCCGTTCGAAGAGGCGTGCCAGATCCTGCCGAACGTGAACACGCTCACGCGCAACGCCGCGACGCAGGCGTACGAGCAGGCCGGCGTGGGCCCGGCCGATCTCGACCTGGTCGAGCTGCACGACTGCTTCGCCACCGCCGAGCTGGTGCACTACGACAACCTGGGTCTGTGCGAAGTGGGCGGCGCGGCCGACTTCTTCAACTCGGGCGCCACGTGGCGTGACGGGTCGACGCCGGTGAACGTCTCGGGCGGGCTCGAGTCCAAGGGCCACCCGATCGCGGCGACGGGAATCGCCAACATCTGGGAGGTGGCGACGCACCTGCGAGGCGAGGCCGGCGACCGCCAGATTGAGGGCGCCAAGGTGGGCCTGGCCCACGTCATCGGGCTCGGCTCGGCGTGCGGTGTGCACATCCTGGAGAAGTCGGCGGCCTGAGCTCGCTACCGGGCGGGGGCCGGTCGTGACGACATCGCCCACCTCCCCGGTCTACGACACGATCGGGCGCCACTACACGACGCACCGGCGCGCCGACCCCCGGTGGGAGGCCGTGGTCGCCGAGCAGATCGGCGACGCCGCACGGATCGTGAACGTCGGTGCCGGGACCGGGTCCTACGAACCGGACGGGTGCGCCGTGGTCGCGGTGGAGCCGTCGACCGTCATGTTGGGGCAGCGCCGCCCGGACGCCGCGCCGGCGGTGCGGGCCGGCGCGTCGGGCTTGCCGATCCGCTCCGGCTGGGCCGACGTGGCGATGGCGATCCTCACCGTGCACCACTGGGACGACTGGGAGCGCGGCCTCGCAGAGATGTGCCGGGTGGCGCCTCGTCGGATCGTGCTCGGGATCGACTTCGAGGTCCACGCGCGGTTCTGGCTGCTCCAGGAGTACCTCCCGTCGGTCCTGGAGCACACGCTGACCTGCGGCCCGCCGGCGGACGTGATCGCCGAAGCGATCGGTGCGACGACGTCCATCGTGCTGCCGACGTACTCCGACCTCCAGGACGGCGTGCTCGGTGCTCGCTGGAGACGGCCCGAGGCGTATCTCGACCCGGTCGTGCGCGCCAACAACTCGGGGTGCGCGCTGGCCGACCCGGCCGCCATGTCAGCCGGCATCGCGCAACTCGAAGCGGACCTGGCGAGCGGCGCGTGGCACGAGCGTCACCGCGACCTCCTGGAGCTCGAGTCGATCGACATGGGGTACCGGCTCCTCGTCGCGGGATAGCCCCGTGGACTTAGACCGGCTGGTCACGCTGCGGCCGCTGCGCGTCGAGGACCTGGCGCTCGTCGAGCGCTGGCTGGGCGAGCCACACGTGTCCCGCTGGTACCTGGCCGGCTCCTCGCTCGAGCGCGAGCTGGCCGACGTGCGGGCGAGCGTGACGGGCGTGCAGCCGGTGCAGGTGCTGGCGGTGCTCGAGAACGACACGCCGATCGGCTGGTGCCAGTGGTACGCCTGTGCGGACGACCCGGAGTGGGCGGCCGAGGTCGGTGCGTCGGCCGACGACGTCGGGATCGACTACGCCATCGGCGAGCCTGCGGCCGTGGGGCGCGGCGTAGGGACCGACCTCGTCGCTGCTCTCGTCCAGGTCGCACGTGCCGCTCGGCCGGGATGCGGCGTGGTCGCGGACCCCGAGGCAGAGAACGTCGCCTCGCGGCGGGTCCTCGAGAAGAACGGGTTCGACCTGGTGGCGGTCACGTCGATGGAATCCGAGCCGACGGCCGAGCGCATGGCGATCTACCGGCTGCCAGCGGATTCTGCGACACGCTGAGCGGCCCGAGCCGGGCGCCGGCGGGCCTCCGGAAGCATTGCCGAAGCCTGGGTGTTTCACAATTGTGATTCCGCTCTCCGTACTCGATCTTGCGACCGTGGCCACGGGCTCCACCTCCGCTCGGGCCTTGAGCGAGACGGTGGCGATCGCGTCCGAGGTCGAGCGACTCGGATACCACCGACTCTGGGTGGCGGAGCACCACGGGATGCCCGCCGTGGCGAGTTCGGCACCCGCCGTCTTGATTGCTCACCTGGCCGATGCGACGACGACGCTCCGCGTGGGTTCCGGTGGTGTGATGCTGCCCAACCACGCCCCACTCGTGATCGCCGAACAGTTCGGGACCCTCGAAGCGCTCCATCCCGGGAGGATCGACCTCGGGTTGGGACGCGCTCCGGGGACCGATCAGAAGACGGTGCGCGCGCTCCGGCGCTCGCCGGCTACGCACGCCGACACGTTTCCCGACGATGTCGTCGAGTTGATCAATTACCTCCTGCCCGCTGAGGGCGGCCCAGGTGAGATCCTCGCGAATCCCGGCCGGGGCTACCTTCCCGAAGTCTGGCTCCTGGGCTCGTCCCTGTTCAGCGCCCAACTCGCAGGGATGCTCGGACTGCCGTACTCCTTCGCGTACCACTTCGCCCCAGCGCTCCTCGATGCTGCGCTCGATACGTACCGGTCGCACTTCCGGCCTTCGGTGCTGCTCACCGAACCACGGGTCCTGGTCGCGGTGTCCGTCCTCTGTGCCCCGAGCGAAGCCGAGGCGCGGTGGCTGTCAGGCTCGACTGCGCTCAGCATCTTGCAGCTGCGGACGGGTCGCTTGGGTCCGCTGCCCTCTCCGGAGGAGGCGGCGCAGTATTCGTTCACGCGCGCCGAGAAGGCGGTTGTTGATGACGCCATGTCGACGCACCTGATCGGTGACCCCGAGACCGTCGCGTTGGGGCTGCAACAGCTGCAGACGCGCACTGGGGCGGACGAGATCATGCTCTCGACGCGTGCCCACTCCTACGAGGCCCGATTGCGCTCCCTGACGCTGGTCGCCGAGGGCTGGCAGACGGCGACGCCGGCAGCGGAGCGCCACGAGGGCGACCAGCGGGCCGCGTCGGTCAGCGACACGAACTGACGATCACATAGGGGTCCCGCCGGAGAAGGGCTCAGAATCCCGATCCGGCGACGATCTTGCCGTTGAGCGGCAAATTGCTGGCGTCACCCAAGTTAGTGGTGCTCCCGAACGGGATGACCTTGCCGTCGGCGTACGCCACCCAGCCGCCGTTGTTCTGGGCGTCGAGCATCACTGCGGTCGCGCCTCCGTTCGCGGCTGACAGCGGACTTGGCGCGATGACCCCGTTGAAGGGGGCGTCGCCGAAGCCGTAGATAGCGCCGCTGGACGCCAGGATCACGTAGCCCTGTCCGTCGGGCGTGGCCACGGCGGAGGTGATCGACCCCGCGCTCGAGGGCGGGCCGCCCAGGTACGGCGCGTCGCCGAAGCCGTAGACCGAACCCAGCGCGCTCACCACCCAGTAGCCGTTGCCGGTGGCGTCGGGCATGACCGCCACCGGAATGCCGTTCTGCGTGCAGCCTCCGATGTCGTAACAGCTCCCTTCGAACTTGGCGTCGCCAAAGGCGAAGATCCCCCCGTCGGCCGCCACCATGAAGTAGCCGTTGTCGTCGTGGCTGGGCACCATCCCGACCACCGGGAGTTGGAGCGAGTTGGGCAGGCCCGACCCGGCCGGCTTGTAGCCGAGGCCCGGCAGCGATCCGTAGAACTGCGTCTGGCCGAAACTGAAGACGCCGCCGTCGGTGGCGGCGAGCCAGTAGCCGGTGCCCCCGGGGGTCGTGACCATCCCGACGACCGGCCGCTGCAGGACCATGCCGCCGGTCGACCCGTAGAACCCGGCACTCCCGTAGTTGAAGATCCCGCCGTCCGAGCCGACGAGCCAGTACCCGTTGCTCTGCGCGTGCGCAGTCGCCGAGGGTCTGGCCGAAGCCGCCGCCGGGGTTGCCATGACAAGGGTGCCCGCCGCCAGGGCAAGCACGAGGAGAGTCCCACGTGATCGCATGCCCGTTTTATAGCTGAAGTCCGACGGAATGGTGGGAGGGAAATTTTGACGCTTCCGCAGCTGCAACGGCTGGTGTCGTTCGCGGTCCGCGCTTCGACGCGGCGAAATCAGCTAAGAAACGTGCGCGTGCGTGGCGAGCGGCACCGGCCGGGCCAAGCTCCAGCTGAACGTGTCCTCGATGTCGGCCAGCTCGAGCGGCGTGGCCAGATCGGCCACGGTGGGACCGACGCGATCGGCCACCTCCTGCAACGGCGCGGCGTCGAAGCCCCACAGGTCAACGGCGTTGCCGCCCAAGATCAGCCGCAACTCGGCCTCCGGGAGGCCGCCGAAGATGTAGCGCAGCGTCTCGCGGTGGACGGGGGCCGCGCCCTCGAGGTGCGGATAGTCGGCACCCCACATGAGCTTGTCGATCCCGATCTCGTGACGCATCTCGGCCTCGTAGCGCTTCATCAGCGAGCCGCCGAGCCACACGTGCTTCTCGAAGTACTCGCTCGGGCGCATCTTGAGATAGGAGCGGACCGGCGCCCCGCCGTGGGTGTCGAAGAACGACTCCATGTCGCGGATGAGCGACGGCAGCCACTGCACGCCGTTCTCCGTCACGACGACCCGCAGGTCGGGGTGCCGGTCGAAGACGCCGCCGAAGATCATGAACCAGAGGGGGCGACGGGTGAACACGAAGACCTCGTAGAGACCGAGCATCCCGCCGTGGGCTTTGTCGTAGAGGAACTTGCTGTCGGTGGCGGTGCCGGACGCACCGGTGTGCAGCGTGACCACCATCTCGTTGTCCTCGCACGCGCTCCAGAAGGGGTCGTAGTAGTCGTCCGCGTAGCCGGGGAGCTTGGAGGTCACGGACATGGCGGGCAGCATCACGCCGCCGAAGAGACCGTGTTGGCGCGCCCACACCACTTCCTCGACCGCGCGGTCCATGTCGTGGAAGTCGATGGGGATGCACCCGGCCCGGCGTCCGGGAGCGGCGGCGGAGAAGTCCGCCAGCCAGCGGACATAGGCGTGGAGGGCGGGCCACACCACTTCGAGGCCCTTGTCCGTCACGGCACCGAGGTACATGGCCGGGGAGAGTCCGCCCGCCAGGATCGGGCCCGGCAGTGTGACCTCGGCGTGGATCCCCTGCTCCTCGAGCACCTGGAGCCGGCGCCCGTCACCGTCGCCAGCGATGACCCAGTCCGTGCCGTAGTGGGCCAGCCAGCTCCTCGCCGCCTCGGTGTCGACGCCCATGCCGGCCAGGCGCCGGGTCGCCGTCGCGCGCACCGGGTCCGGGTCGTCGACCTCGCCGGCGTCGACGCCGCCGAACATGGAGATGGCCGTGGCCGACATGTCACCGAACTCGGCGACCGCATCGCGCTGGGCGGGGTCGACATAGGAGAGGAACTGGTCGAGGCTGTCGGGCGACGCGTGCGTGTCGGCCGAGACGACGACGTAGTTGCGGCCGTCCATAGACTTCGTCGCCGGGCCCGCCGCCTCGGTCGTGCCATTCCCCACGACACCGTCTCCCTTCACCAGAGACCCTGGTCAGTGACCCGCACACTAGTGCCGGCCCACCGTGGTCCATTGGTGGGAGGCGGAGCGCATAAATTTCGTCGCCGGTCCCCCGATGCACACCTCCTCTACCCTCATCCTCGTCCTCGCCGTGTTCGGGGCGTGCCTCGTCGAGATGGTCGAGGCGCTGACGTTGGTCGTGGCGGCGGGGGTGAGCCGGGGCTGGCGCTCTGCGTTGGAAGGGGCGGGCGCTGCCGTCCTCGTCCTGGGGGTGCTCGTGGCGGCGGTGGGCGTGCCGCTCATCCGCTACGTCCCGATCGACGCCCTGCGGGTCGTGGTGGGCGCCCTGCTCCTCGTCCTCGGGCTCGGCTGGCTGCGCAAGGCGATCTTGCGCTCGAGCGGCCACAAGGCGCTGCACGACGAGGATGCGATCTATGCCGAGACGGTGGCCGAGTTGGCCGAGGATTCCGGCGACGACACAACCGACGAGGGCAAGGGCCGCGACGCCGTCGGCTTCGCGGTGGCGTTCAAGGGGGTCTTCCTCGAGGGCACCGAGGTCGTGTTGATCGTGATCAGCCTGGGCGCGGCGCAGCATCGTCTCGGTTTGGCGGCCCTCGCTGCGGCGGCCGCCATCGTCCTGGTCACGATCGTCGGGATCTTGGTCTCGCGCCAGCTCAGCGAGGTGCCGGAGAACACGATCAAGACCGCCGTGGGCATCATGCTCAGCAGCTTCGGCCTCTTCTGGGTCGGCGAGGGAGCCGGCGTGCACTGGCCCGGGTCCGACCTGGCCATCCCCGTCCTCGTCGGCTTCTTCGTCGTGGTTTACTTCGCTTATACCGCGCTCATGCGCACGTTGTTGCCGGCGCCCGGTGACGCGGCGACCAAGGAGACGGCGACGCCATGACGCGCGTGTTGAGCCGCGCGGGTCGCGCCATTTGGAACTTCCTGTGGGACTTCCTGATCGGCGACACGCCCGAGCTGGCGCTGGCGGTCGGTGTCATCGTCGCCCTGGCGTTCCTGCTCGACGGGAGCGAATGGCTCGGTGCGATCTTGCTGCCGCTCCTCGCGGCCTTGTTCCTGCTGGCCAGCACGCTGCGTGGCCGGCGCCGGGCCCCCCGTCGCTCCCACGCCCCCTGACACTCGACGCGGTCCGTTCCATACCCTAAGGTATGGAACGGAGGGGACAAGAGATCGGGGGCACCATGACGAGCACCGCGGGACTCAGCCTGTCCGAAGCGGGACGGGTCTTCGTCGACCCGTCGGCCTATGCGCACGAGGAGCGCTTCCACGAGGCCACCACCCTCCTGCGCCGGGAATCACCCGTGCACTGGGTGGACGAGCCGGGCTACCGGCCCTTCTGGGCAATCACCCGGCACGCCGACGTGATGGACGTCGAACGTGACAACGCGCGCTTCCTGAGCGCGCCGCGACCGCTCCTGGCGACCGAGGCGGCGGAGGCGCTCGCCGAGGAGAAGGGCCAGGTGCTGCGCACCCTCATCCACATGGACGAGCCGGACCACAAGGCGTACCGCGCCATCGCGGCGGCGTGGTTCCAGCCCAACGCGCTCAAGCGGATGGACGAGCGGATGCGCGTGCTGGCGAAGCGATTCGTCGACCACATGGCGGAACTGGGGACCGAATGCGACTTCGCGCGCGACGTCGCCGTGCACTATCCGCTCTACGTGATCTTGTCGCTGCTCGGCCTGCCCGAGAGCGACTTCGACCGCATGCTGATTCTCACCCAACAGCTCTTCGGAGGCGACGACGAGGAGCTGCGGCGCTCGACCGACCTCGAGGAGCAGTTCACGGTGCTCCTGGACTTCTTCAACTACTTCACCGAGCTGACCGCCTCGCGACGGGCGACGCCCACCGAAGACCTGGCCTCGGTGCTCGCCAACGCGCAGATCGACGGCGAGTACCTGCCGGACATGGACCTGGCGTCGTACTACGTGATCATCACGACGGCGGGCCACGACACGACGAGCTCGACCATCGCCGGCGGCCTCCATGCGCTGCTGCGCCACCCCGACGAGCTGGCCCGCCTGCAGGCCGACCCCGAGCTGCTCACGACGGGCGTCGAGGAGATGATCCGTTGGGTGACCCCGGTCAAGGAGTTCATGCGCACGGCCGCCGAGGACGCGGTGGTCGGCGGCACCGAGATCGCCGCGGGCCAGTCGTTGTACCTCGCCTACCTCTCGGCCAATCGCGACGAGTCCGTCTTCGACGACCCGTTCCGCTTCGACGTGGGCCGCCACCCCAACAAGCACGTCGCGTTCGGCTTCGGGCCGCACTTCTGCCTCGGGGCGCAGCTGGCGCGGATGGAGACGAGGGCGCTCTTCGCCGAGCTCCTGCCGCGTCTGGAGTCCATCGAGCTGGCGGGCACGCCGACGTCCTCGGCGACGGTGTTCGTCGGCGGGCTCAAGACGCTGCCGATCCGCTACCGCTTGCGCTCCTGATGCCCCCCGAGGGGCTGAGCCGCAGCGCCTACTTCGAGGCGGGACTCGAGCTCCTGTCCGAACGCGGGCACGGCGGGTTGACCATCGCAGCACTGTGCGAGCGCCTCGGCGTGACGAAGGGCTCCTTCTACCACCACTTCGACGACATGGCCGAGGACGTGCGGCTCCTGCTCGGCCACTGGGAGGACGAGCACGCCACGCGGCTGATCGCGCTCTCCGAGTCGGTGACGGATCCCGAAGCGCGCTTCGACCTCCTCCAAGGCATCGCGGTCGGGCTGCCGCACGGCGCCGAGGCGGCGATCCGGGCGTGGAGCTGGAACAGCGACGTCGTCGCAGCCGCGCAACGGCGGGTGGACGACGCCCGCCTGCGCCACCTCACCGCGGCCGGCGTCGACGCCGGCCTCGAGCCCGTGCGGGCGAAGCGGATGGCGAAGATCTCGATGAGCGTCCTCATCGGGATGCAGCTCCTCGAGCGGCCCGCCCGCCGGGCGTCGATGGAGGACGTCTTCGGCGAGCTGCGCCATTGGGTCCGCGCGTCCGATCCGGCTGCGCAACCCTGAGCGGCCGTCGTAGCGTCGGCGGGGTGCGGCCCTTCCGGTTCGGGTTCCAGTTCATGTCCGCCGACGCCGCGGAGGTCGCTCGATCGGCGCGCGCGGCGGAGGCCGCCGGCTTCGACGTCTTTCAGGTGGCCGACCATGTGGGTGCGCAACCGACGCCCCTGGTCGCGCTCGGTGCGGCGGCCGCCGCGACGTCCACCATCGGTCTGGGGACCCTCGTGCTCAACAACGACCTGCACCACCCCGTCGTCCTGGCCCAGGAGGTGGCGACGCTCGACCAGCTGAGCGGCGGGCGCGTCGAGCTCGGCCTCGGCGCGGGCCACTCGTTCACCGAGTACGCCGCCATGGGCCTTCCGTTCGACCCGCCGGGCGTGCGCAAGGCGCGCCTGGCGGAGTCGGTGGAGATCGTGCGCGCGCTGCTCGACGGGCAGGTGGTGCGGCACGAGGGGACGCACTACTCCGTCGTCGATGCACGGACGCTGCGCCCGACGCAGGCGCACGTGCCCCTCCTGGTCGGCGTCAACGGGCGCGCGGCACTCGCCCACGCAGCACGACACGCCGACACCGTCGGCCTCACGATGCTCGGCCGGACGAAGGAGGACGGGCAGCACCACGAGGTGCGCTGGGAGGCCGACCGCCTGGACGCCACGGTCGACTGGATCCGCGGTGCCGTCGGGACGACGGAGGTCCCGGAGCTGCACGCCCTCGTCCAGCTGATCCTCGAGACCGACGACCGGCGAGCGGCGGCCGAAGAGCTGGAGGCGGAGCTCCACACACGGCCGGCCGACATCCTGTCGACCCCGTTCCTCTGCCTCGGCACGCACGAAGAGATGGCCCGTCATCTGCTCGCTTGCCGCGAGCGCTGGGGCATCAGCTACTTCAGCGTGCGGGACGTCGACGCGTTCGCACCGGTCATGCAGCTCGTCCGTCGGCTGGACGACGGCACCGCCGACAACTCGTAGGCTCTCGCCCGTGAGGCGGAGCCGGGTGCGCCGGGTCGAGGTGCCCGCCCCGATCGCCGCGACGTTCGCGCGGAGCACCGCGAACTATGCGGTCGCCTTCGCGCTGACGGAACCGGGCGTCGAGCGCTGGACGCCGCTGCACTGGGCCCGGGCGGTATTCGAGGACGCGCCCGCGGCGCTGCGCTGGTTCGTCGTCTTCGGCTGGCGGCGCGTGCTCGGGCTGCGCCTCGGCCCTCGGCCATCGGAGGGCCACGTGCTCGGTTGGGCGATCTCGGGTGGCGACCTGGTGGAGGGGAGCGTGGCGCTCACGGCCCAGTCCCGGTTCCTGCAGGCGTCCAACATCGTCGCCGTCGAGGAGACGACGGTGACGTGGGTCACCCTCGTCCACTACTCGGGCGCGGTGGGCCGGCCGCTGTGGGCGATCGCCCGGCCGCTCCACCGCCTCACGATCCCCTACCTGCTGGCCCGGGCGGCCGACGCCATGCGGCAGGACGCCGGGTCGGACGAACAGGCTGCGTGAGTGGCGCCGCCGGGAGGCGCCGCGGCAGGCTGAAGCCCGGCGCCGACGGGGAGGACACGTTCGATGGGACAAGAGGTGCGCGGAGTGGTGGCCACGGCAAAGGGCGCGCCGGTTTCCGTGGAGACGATCGTCGTGCCCGACCCCGGGCCGGGCGAGGCGGTCGTCGCCATCAAGGCGTGTGGCGTCTGCCACACGGACCTCCACTACCGGGAGGGCGGGATCAACGACGAATTCCCGTTCCTGCTCGGCCACGAGGCCGCCGGGGTCGTCGAGTCGGTGGGCCCCGACGTGCGCGACCTCGCACCCGGCGACTTCGTCGTCCTCAACTGGCGCGCCGTCTGCGGTGAATGCCGCGCCTGCCGGCGCGGTCGACCCTGGTACTGCTTCGCCACGCACAACGCGACGCAGAAGATGACGCTGGCGGACGGGACGCCGCTCTCCCCCGCCCTCGGCATCGGTGCGTTCGCGGAGGCGACGCTCGTGGCCGCCGGGCAGTGCACCAAGGTGAACGCGTCGGCCCGCCCCGAGGCGGTGGGGCTCCTCGGCTGCGGCGTGATGGCCGGCATCGGGGCGGCCATGTTCACCGGCAACGTCGGGCCGGGCGACAGCGTGGCCGTCTTCGGCTGCGGCGGCGTCGGGTGTGCCGCCGTCGCCGGGTCGAAGCTCGCCGGGGCGGCGGTGATCATCGGCGTCGACTTGGACCCGCGCAAGCTCGAGCTGGCGACGCAGTTCGGCGCGACGCACACCGTCGACGCGGGCGCGACCGACGCGGTGGAGGCGATCAAGGCGCTGACCGGCGGCAACGGCGCCGACGTGTGCATCGAGGCCGTCGGGAACCCTAAGGTGATGGAGCAGGCGTTCTTGGCGCGTGACCTGGCCGGCACGCTCGTGCAGGTGGGCGTGCCGACGCCCGACATGCGCATCGAGCTGCCGATGATCGAGTTCTTCGGCCGGGGCGGCGCGCTGAAGCCGAGCTGGTACGGCGACTGCCTGCCGTCGCGCGACTTCCCGATGCTGGTCGACCTGTATCTCGACGGGCGCCTGGACCTCGACCGCTTCGTCAGCGAGACGATCGGCCTGGGCGACGTTGAGGCCGCGTTCGACCGCATGCAGCGCGGCGAGGTGCTGCGCTCCGTCGTCGTCGTGTGAGCCTCCCGCTCGCCCCCTTCGGGCC
>DATDIE010000027.1:0-7122 GCA_036521235.1 Acidimicrobiales bacterium
CGATACGCTGACGCCGCAACTGGTGCAGGACTTCCGGCGCGACGGGTTCGTCGTGGTCCCCGAGCTGCTGTCAGCCGACGAGCTCCGCCGGTACGGGTCGGCGACGGACGAGGCGGTCGCCCGACGCAGCAGAGGCGACACACGGGCGCTGGCGGAGAAGTCGCGGTACGAGCAGAGCTTCATCCAGTGCCAGAACTTGTGGGAGGACAGCCCCGACGTGCGGGCGCTGAGTTTCCATCCCGTCCTGGGCGAGACGGCGGCGCGGCTGCTCGGCGTCGACGCCGTGCGCCTCTGGCACGACCAGGCGCTCTACAAGGAGCCGGGCGGGCGGGAGACCGACCCGCACCAGGACCACCCGTACTGGCCCATCGTCGAGACGGACACCATCACCGCGTGGATCCCCTTCGACGGCTCGACGCTCGAGTCTGGCGCCATGGGGTACCTGCCGGGAAGCCATCGACTTGGGCTGCACGAGTTCGTCGACATCTTCACCGGCGACGGTGAGGACCCGCTGGCGCGGAGGGAGTTGGCCGGGATCGAGGCGGTGTTCGTCGAGGTGCCGGCCGGCGCGGTGGCGTTCCACCACGGCCTGACCTTCCATTTGGCGCGGCCCAACGCCACCGGTACGGTCCGTCGGGTGCACACCGTCATCTACTTCGCAGACGGGTCCACCCGTGGCGAGGGCAAGTTCCCCCACCCTTCCGTGGAGCGGGCCGGGATTGCGATGGGCGCGGTGATCGCCAGCGACGTGACGCCGCTGGCGTGGCCCCGTCCGGCGGACGAGCCGTTGCCGCCGGCGCCGGCCGAGCCGCTGCGATGAGCACGCATGCGGGCGTGACCGCGGCCGGCACGGCGGAGGGTGGCGGAGGCGGGCTCAGCGACGAGCAGCGGGCCTCGTGGGAGGAGCGCGGCTTCTTCCGGATCGAGGGGTTCGCTCCGGCGTCGACGTGCGAGGCCATGCTGGCGCGGGTGACCGAGATCGTGCGCGACCCGGCGCTGGCGGAGTCGCTGCGGGTGAAGGTGATGGCGGAGAGCAACAAGGCGGGGGTGGAGGTCGAGCACCCCGAGGACGGGGTGTCGAAGATCTTCCGTCTGCATCGAGATCCGGTCTTCGCCGAGTTCGCGCACTCTGGCGCGGTGGTGGACGTGGTGGCGCCGCTGATCGGGCCGGACGTCGACGTCTTCCTGTCGCAATTCATCTTCAAGACGGCGGGCGCCTGGGGCCAGCCGTGGCACCAGGACTCCCTGTACTTCCCGTTCGAGCCGCGCCGTCCCGTGATCGGCGTGTGGCTCGCCGTGACCGAGGCGACGCTGGTGAACGGGTGCCTGCACGTGCTGCCGGGCTCGCAGACCGAGCCGGTGCACCAGCACGTCCCGGACCGCCGGCCGGGGGCGAACTACGGCTACTTCGAGATCGTCGACCACGACATGTCAGGGTCGGAACCTGTCTTGATGAAGCCGGGCGACCTCTTGGTGTTCGACAGCCACGTCATGCACCGCTCGACCGACAACGAGTCCTCGGGGATCCGCGCCGCGATGGTGTACCACTACGCCAGCGCTGGCACGGTCGACCACAGCGAGGAGTACTGGCCGTCGACCAACGAGTGGGTGCCGGTGCGGCGGGACGGCCGGCTGGTGCCACCGTCGTCCGCGTCGCACGCCGCCTAGGGGGTTTCGCACTCGTGGGTGGTCGATCGTCTGCACTGAAGTTCGACGCCATGCTGCCGGCGCAGCCGCTGCGCAAGGCGGGCGCGCTGGGCCGGCGGGCGGCCGAGGCCGGGCTCTCCGGCTTGGTGGTCACCGAGGCCGGGCGGACGGCGTACCTGACGTGCGGCGCGTTGGCGGTGGCCGCCGACATCGACGTGTTGACCGGGATCGCGGTGGCGTTCCCGCGCAGCCCCATGGTCACGGCGTCGGTTGCCTGGGAGCTGGCCGAGGCGAGCGGGGGCCGGTTCCGCCTGGGGCTCGGGGCTCAGGTGCGGGCGCACATCGAGCGGCGCTACGGGGCGGCGTTCGACCCACCGGGCCCGCGGCTGCGCGAGTACGTGCTGGCGGTGAAGGAGATCTTCCGGTGCTTCCGCACCGGCGAGCCGCTGTCGGTCTCGGGCGACTTCTACGCGCTGTCGCTGCTGCCGCCCATGTGGTCGCCCGGCCCGATCGACGTCTCCGACCCGCCGATCGACATCGCCGCCGTCAACCCGTGGATGCTGCGCATGGCCGGCGAGGTCGCCGACGGCGTGCACGTGCACCCGTTGAACACGCCGATCTACCTGCGCGAGACGCTGCTGCCGGAGGTGGCAGCCGGGGCGGCGCGCTCGGGGCGCAGTGTCGCCGACCTCGAGGTGATCGTGCCGGCGTTCTTGTGCGTGGGCGACACGGACGAGGAGATCGAGCGGTGGCGGGAGCGGGCCCGGGTGCAGGTGGCCTTCTACGGGTCGACGCCCAACTACGGGTTCATCTTCGACCAGCTCGACCGTGAGGGGACGACCGATCGCATCCGCGAGCGCCAGCGGGCGGGCGACATCCCGGGCATGGCCCAGGTAATCGACGACGACATCTTGAAAGAGTTCACGACCGTCGGGACGTGGGACGACATCGCCGACGAGATCGTGGCGAAGTACGGCGGCCTGGCGACGCGGGTCGTCAGCTACTTCACCGGCATCGACGTCGTGCACAACCCGGACGCCTTCGAACGCTGGGGCGCGCTCGCCCAGGCGGTCCGGGAGGGGTCGGGCGGGTCGTAGGTCGCGCCCGGGCTTGGGCTTGGGCTTGGGCTTGGGCTTGGGCTTGGGCTCGCTACTTCAGCCCGTTGGTGTAAGTCAGCGTCTGCTTCAACTGCGCCCACGAAGCGACCTGGTCCGGTGCCGGCGCCGCGATGTCCGCCGAGTCCCCCCACGACGTGAAGCCCACCGCGAGCGTCCCCATGGCCGTCGTCCCATTGCTCTTGACGTCGAAGGGCAGGACGATCGCCCGAATCAATCCGTTGGCCACGTACACGTCTTCCGTCGGCCCGGTGTTCACGTTGGCCTGCAGCGAGGACGGCACGCCGCTCTGCCCGAGGGCGACGGCTGCCGGGCTAAGGGTCACGGCGTATTCGTCAACGGGCGTCCCCTGATAGATCAGCGAGCCCATCGGGTGGGCCGTCGCGCCCTTGGCCTCGAGCTGCTGGAGCAACGTCGTCGGGCTACGCACCAGCTGGACGAAAAGTGTCGGCGCCACGGCGAACCCCGTCGGCGTCCCGTTTGACCCGAGGTCGTCGGCCGTCGCCGAGACCCACGATTTGCCCGGGATCAGCTCGGCGACCACCGTCCCGGGTTGGACGTACAGGGTCGATCCATCGACCACGACGGTTTCCGACCCGTCGTTGGCCGGCCCGCTCAGCGTGAGGGACCCCAACGACGCTCCGAAGTCGAAGGGGCCGCTGCCCGACAACCCCGACACGACCCCTGCAGCCGCGTCCTGCCCCGGGGGGACGTTGGTGGCGATGCTCACCTGGGCGTACCGCTGGCCGATGGTGGCCGACGCGGCGTCCGCGACCTGCTGGCCCGAGGAGGAGCCTCCGCCCTTCCCCTTCACGAGCGAAGCGGCCGCGACGATCACGACGATGAGGAGGACGGCGACACCGGCACCGACGAGGACCCGACGGCTTCTGCGTGGGCGTGGTCCCTTGACGGGCGGCGCGCTCCGCTCCGCCGCCGGCTCCTGGACTCGCCCGTCGTCCGTCTCGGCGAGTGGCGCCGGCATTGGCTCGGTCTGGTGGTGGTCGATCTCTTCCGCCGACTCTTCGACGGCTGGCGCGGCCTGCCCTTCGACGGCCAGCGCTCCTGCTGCCGCCGCCGGTGGCTCGGCCTCGTCGAGCACTTCCTCGGTGAAGGTCGGCGCTTCCGCCTCCTCAGGCACGACGAGCGGCTCACCCGCCACATCGGTGTCAGCCAGGGCTTCTTCGGTCAGCGTCGGCTCGTCGGGCGTCAACCTCGACCAATCGTGGACGACAACCGGAACCTCGATGGTTTGGCTCAGGATCTCTTCGGTGTGGTCCGTCGGCTCGTCGAATACCGGGACCGCGTCGATCGGCGGAGCCGGTGGCTCGAGCGTCGGCGGCACCGCCGTCGGCGTGTTCGTGGCCTCTGCTGCGGTGGCGGCAGCGGCGCCGGCTCCGATCGTCCAACCCGTGTCCGTCGGCCACGCCGGCGTGACGGGCGTGAAGCCGTCGTCCACCGTTGTCGCCGGTTGCCCTTGTGGCGGCGGTCGCTGACCCCATGAGGGAGTGGCGGCGGCCTCGGCCGCTTCCGGCCGCGCCATCGTCGCCAGCCCGCCTCCGGCGGCTCGGCGCTCGAGCTTGGCGGCCA
Organism: Acidimicrobiales bacterium; assembly: GCA_036521235.1. Lineage (GTDB taxonomy): Bacteria > Actinomycetota > Acidimicrobiia > Acidimicrobiales > RAAP-2 > Bog-473. Next base: position 4,350 of record DATDIE010000027.1, read on the forward strand.
CCGCCGACGGCGTGGCCCGCTCGGGGTTCAGTGGGGCGCGGGGCTTGGCCGAGGCTTGATGCTCCTTGGTGTCGGTGGCGCGGCACTGCTCCGTCCACTCGCCACCGTCCCAGTAGCGCTCACGCCCGCCAAAGAAGGGGTCGGGATACCAACCCGCCGCCTCACTCACGTCTGCCTGCCTCCGGTTCGGTCAGCCCCCAAAACCCTGACCATCGTGACACACGGCGCGCCGGGCAACGTCGCACGAAACATCCTTCGACACCTGCAACGTTGTCCACGCCTCGTCAAAGGCTGGTGCCAGTGTTGCCGCTGTCTCCGGTGTTGCCACTGTCGCCGGTGTTCCCCGTCGAACCGGTGTTGCCGCTCGAGCCGCCAAGCCCGCTCCCGAGGTCATTTCCGAGCTGCGAAAGCGGGATGACCTCACTCGCCGGCGGTGGCGTCGCGCTGACCGCAGTGCCGTAGTTGGAGAAGTCCACGGTCATGGTCTCCGTCACTTCCTGCCCGTAGACCTTGAGCTCCAGCGGCGTGTAGATCCCCTTGAGCAGGTCGTTGGAACCGACGTAGACGTCCTCGTCGATGTTGGGCAACCCGCCCGCGTAAGCCTGCTCGACCTGCGGCCCCATCGTGTCCACCATTTGCTGGAGCACCGAGGACGGGATCGACACCGAGTATTCGGTCACCGCGGTGCCCTCGTAGAACTGGGGTCCGAGCGACGTCACCGTTCCGCCGATGTTCTGGAGCTCCCCCAACAGCTTGGCGGGATTGTCGTAGTTGTACGGGCCGAGACCCGCTGCGGTCCCCGCCGTCGCATCCAACCCGCTGAGGTCCATGGAGATCCACGACTTCCCCTGGGTTGCGCCGCCCAGCTGGGCGAGCAAGGTTCCGATGTTCACGTACGCCGTCGTGCCGTCGTACACGGCCTGCTGGGTGACCTGTTGTCCCGCCGCCCCGATCGTGGCGGTGAGCGTGCCGGTGTGGTTCGAGAAGTCGAAGGCGCCGTTGCCCGTCATCGTCTCGGTGAAGCCCATGACCGAGATGCTCATGTTCAACGACATGTCGGCCGACTGCTCGCCGACCGTCTGGTTCGCCGCACTCGTGACCGCCTCGGCGGCGGACGCCGAGCTCGGCGCCAGCAGGACGAAGGCGGCTGCACCGCCGCCACCGACCAAGAGGATCGCCGTCGCGCAGACGGCGAGCACGCTCGAGCCGAAGCGCTTGCGCTGTCGGGGCGCCGCATGCCGCCCGCCCGACGCGGCGCCGGCCGCGGCCCCGGTGGGGACCGCGGAAGCAGCTCGGCCGGGCGCGCCGAGCGGTGCGAATGACGGGACGACGTCGGGCGACGGCGCCGGGAGTGCGGGCGAAGGGTCCGGGGCGGCGACCACTTCCACCTCCACCTCGGCGTTCACGAGCGCGAAGACGTCGTCATCTGGGTGGGGCGTCGGCTCGGTGCTTGCGGCGATGTCGACGCCAGCCGCCGGCTCGATGCCTGAGGCCGTTTCGGTCGTTGCGGCCTCCACGACAACCTCGGGCTCTGGGGCACGGGTCCCCTGCGTCCACAGCCGGCCGTCCCAATAGCGCTCCTGGCCGCGGAAGAACGGGTCGCGGTACCAGCCCGGTGCCTGACTCACCTTTGTCTCCTCCCCCTCGGTCGCGCCCGCCTGCGCGCCCTACCTTCTGTATTTCCTCATGATCTCGGCACAATTCGTGCGCTGATCAAGCGCAATTCCCCCTCAATCAGCGCCGGCGGCGCCTGCCGCGCCTCAGCTTCTCGGGCTCCTCGCTGGCCAGGGCCTCGTCGAGCTCGGCCATGGCGTCGTCGTCCACCTCGAGCTCGGCCATGGCGCCCCGATTGGCGTCCTTGTCCTGGTGCTCGTCGCCCTCGTCGAAGCCGTCGCCCTCCGCGTAGACGTCGATCTCGTTGTCCTCGTCATCGTCCTCGTCGAAGGCGTCGGCGTCGTCCGCGAAGGCCTCGTGCACGGGCTCTTGGACGTCGACAACCTCTAGCTCGGGCTCGTCCTCGAGCTCGTCCTCGTCGTCGACCTCAACTACGTCGTCGGCTTCGGCGTCGACCTCGTCGTCGTCCTCGTCGTCCACGAACTCCAGCTCGGGCTCCAGCTCCTCGTCGGTCCCGAGCAGAGATTCCACCGTCGGCGGTCCCGCGGCCGCCGCATCGGCCAGGGCCTCGGCCGCCGCCCGGGCCTCCGCCTCCCTCTCCCGGGTCGCCACGACGTCGTCGACGAGTTGGAGTTCGGGCTCTTCGTCGACCTCCTCGTCCTCCTCGTCCTCCTCGCCCATCTCGGCAATGGCGCCCACTGCCGCGGTCGCAGCCTCGGCCTCTGCGCGGGCGGCCTCGGCCCGCCGCCGCAGCCCCGAGCCCCGGCGCGCCTTGGCGACCTCGGGGTCCACGCCCTCCGCTCGATCGAACAAGCGCCCCAGCCGCTCCTCCACCTCGTCGATGTCGGCGGTCGCCGCCGCCAGGGCGCGCTGCAGCTCAGGCACGTGATCGGGCAGGTGAGGGGCAGGCACGTCGGACTCGACCAGGCGGGTCTCCGACGTCCACTCGGCGCCGTCGAAGTACCGTTCCTGGCCGTCGTCGTCGGGGTCCGCGAGCCACCCCGAGCCGTCCTCCATCACTTCCTCCGCTGTCGAGCTCACCGGCACCCCCCTCAAGGCCCTTCGGCATAGTGTCCCACGCGCTATAGACGCCCAATCTGCGCCAAAAGGCCTACTCGCAGTAGAAATGGCGGGCCCGCCGCCCCGACGAGGGCGGTCC
>DATDIE010000028.1:0-11013 GCA_036521235.1 Acidimicrobiales bacterium
TGAGGCCCGCGACGCGCCGGCCGGCGTGCGACGGAGTCAGACCCGGCGGCGGCTGATGGCGTTGACGAGCAGGGCCAGGCCGACGCCGGCGATGAGCCCGAAGATCAGCGCGAAGACCGTGTACTCGATCGTCTTGGGCGACGACGGCTTGGTCGGCACCGTGGCGGCGGAGATCACCCGGCCGACCTCGGAGTTGATCCCCTGGGTCGCGTAGAACTGGTCCGTCTGGAGCTCGTTCTCCAGGGTGGTCAACTGGTTCTCCAGGTCGCTCAACTCGACCGTCGTGCTCTCGGTGTTGGTCCCGGCCGGCGAGGAACGAAGCTCGTTGGTGATGTTCGAGATGGCGATGTTGACCGTGTCCACCTTGTTGGTGAGCTGGGCGGCGGCCGAGGCGAAGACCGACTTGTTGATGCCCCGCTCGTAGTTGATGTACGAGTTGGCGAAGGCGTTCGCCGCCGCGGCGGCGGTCTGCGGGCTGCTCGACGACGCCGAGACGTTCACGATGTCGGTCTGGTCGATCGTGCCCACCTGCGTGGCGGAGGCCGACGGCGGGTTGGGGATCGTCTTGGCCACGATGTTCGAGATGGACGCGCTCTCGATGACCTGAATGACGTCCGCCACGTTGACGTCCGCCACCGTCGGGTTCACCGAGCTGCCGGACTGGGAGAGGAGGGTCGACACGTCCGGCAGGAGCTCGACGGTGGCCGTGGCCGTGTACTTCTTCGTCGAGATCACGCAGTAGCCCAGCACGCCGACCACCACGACGACGGTCGTGATGATGATGATCCACTTGCGGCGCCACAGGACGCGGCCGTACTCGGCGATGCCGGACTGTTCGGGCGCGGTGACCTCTGTCGTGCTGATGTGGTTTCCGTCCCCCATGGCCCCGATGCGCTCCGTCTCCGCGGTGAGCGGCTCCGCCGTCTCAGTCATAACCCGATCCACCAGTAGAAAACTATCAAGTCAAGGGTAACTTACGGCTTCACCCAAAGGGTTGATTCGGCCTCCGCCGCAGGGATGATCCGGTTGCAAAACAGTCGCCACAGGTCGAATTTTACCTCGGGCGTGTCTCCCGCGATGTACCTTTGAGCCGTGCAGATGGCCCCGAGGTGGGCCGCGTTCAAGCGGGCCGCACGACAAGAGGATCTTTTTGTCTTCATCTCGCGTGGCCTGCTCTACGTCGGGATGTTCTTCCTGACCCTGCTGAAATTCAAGGCCGGAAAGAGCCTGAACTTCAGCGATGCATTCTTCGCGGCGTCCTTCATCTTCCTGATCTTGAGCAGGCGCCCTCCGCCGCGGGCTCCCCGCACGCCCGCCTGGTACGTGGGGGCGTTCATCTTCCTCCTGTCCGCGCTGATCGCGAGCACGCAGGCCATGGTCGTGTCGGCGTCCCTGATCGTCGTCATCAACGCGATCTTCGTGTTCTTCGTGCTCCAGTACCTCTGGCGTCAACAGTTGAACAACACGCGCCGGATGCAGTGGGCCCTGGGCGCCTTCGTCCTGGGGACGACGATCTCGGCCTTCGTTGCCCTCCTGCAAGTGGAGTTCAACATCCTCCTCCCGGGCGGTGCGATCTCCACGGGCAGCATCGGCGGCAACTGGCGTGCCATCGGGCTCAGCACCCAGCCCAACCTCGCCGGCATCGCCTTCGCCCTCGGCATCATCTTCTCGCTCGGCCTGCTCCTCGAGCTCCGCGGCAACCTGCGGCGGTTCTTCATCGGGTGCCTGGTCGTCCAGCTGATGGCGCTGCTCCTGAGCGGCAGCGTCTCGGGCCTGCTCGCCCTCATCTCCGGCGTGCTCGTCTTCGTCATCGCACGCGGTGTCCCGCTCAAGACCATCGTGCTCATCCTCTTGTCCGTCGCAGCGGTCTACGTGCTCGTGTTCGGGGCGATCGACCGGGGGTCGCACCTCGACCCGATCACGCGGGTCCAGCAGGCGACGAACCCCAACTCCGGCACCGGCGGCGGCACGCTGTCCTTGCGGGAGGACACGTGGAAAGCGGCCTGGGCGGGGATCCAACAGAAACCGATCTTCGGCCACGGGCTCGACCAGACGACGCTGGCGGTCTATTTCGCGCCGTACCTGTACGAGTACTTCGCCCCCCACAACCTGATCTACTTGTACTGGTTCGGCGGGGGCATCTTCATGCTCGTGGCCCTGGCCATCATGGTGGGCTCCTCGTTCAGCCACGTCCTGAGCGGGCGAAGACTCGGGGTGCGAAGCGGGAACCCCCTGCGCGACGTGATCCTGGCCGCGTGCGTGGCCGACCTCGTGTTCTCCATGATGGGGCCCGAGCTCGTCGACCGCTGGTTCTGGATGCCCTTCCTGTTCGCCCTGTGCTTCCGCGAGCACGAGGTGCCGCTGTTGGGAGTGCCGCGCACGACCGCAGTGCCACTGGCCGCCCCGGACGCTCCGGCCGTCGCGGCAACAAATGGCGCGCCCGTTGGCAACGGTGCGCCGGCCGCCAACGGCACACCACGGCGCGTGAGCGGGACGGTCGGGCGAGGGCGCCACGCCGCTCCGCAGGACACGACGTCGTAGCGTCGTGCCGGCCGAGAAGAGGGGCGAGACGCCGGGGGTGGGCCCGGCGGGTGCGGGACGCGACGACGTCGCCTTAGGCGAGATGTTCGATGACCGCATCCTCGGCCTCGACAGCGCCCACGTGTTCTTCGTCAGCTCCCAGGCTCTCGCCGCCCGGGCGACGCTCGTCGCCGAGGTGGGTTGCGGCCGCGGCGCCGCCGTCGAGCTCGACCAGCCCGGCGGCCCCTGGCAGGACCTCCGCGGCCCGGGCCGCACCGTGATCGGCATCGACATCGAGGACGCCGGCACGGACAACCCGGTGATCGACGAGTTCCGGCTCATCGGCGACGATGGACGCTGGCCCCTCGACGACGCCTCGGTCGACCTCGCCGTGAGCGACTACGTGCTCGAGCACGTCACGGACCCCGCGGCGTTCGTCGGCGAGCTCGCCCGCATCCTGCGGCCCGGGGGCACGTTCATCGGGCGCACCGTGAGCCGCCATTCGCCGCTCTCCCTCACCGCGCGCGTCGTGCCCAACAAGCGCCACGCCGATGCCGTGGCCCGCCTCCAACCGGACCGGGAGGCGCAGGACGTGTTCCACACCGCCTACAAGATGAACACGCGCCAGGACCTGGCCCGCGTCCTCGACGCCGACTTCGACTGGGCCATCGCGCAGCGTACGGGGCTCGAGCAGTATTTCAAGCCCTGGCCCGGATTCCGCCGCGTCGTGGGTGCGACGGAGCGCTACCTGCCCAAGAGCATGTGGATGGGGCTCGTCGTCTTCGCCCGCCGCCGGGCCTGAACCCAGCAGTCGGCCCTCTCCCTGCTGGGTGCCTAGGGGGTTTCCTGCTCCTTCGACGGGAACTGAGCAGACCCTCCCGAGCGGTCCTGAAGGAGCGAGAGTCGGCGAAAAGCGAGCCCTACGCCAGCGCGATCTGCGACCCGCCGCCGGCAACCTCCCGGCGGTACCACTCGATCGACTTGGCCAGGCCCTCCTCGAGCGACGTCCGCGGCTTCCACCCGAGCAGCTCGCGCGCCCGCGTGTTGTCGCCCCGCATGGCCCAGATCTCGGTCGGGCGGTCGGGCAGCGCGCCGAACTGCGCCTCGACCGGGTTGTCGAGCAGCTTGAGGATCGTCTCGGTCACGTCGCGGATGGAGACGTCCTCGCCGCAGCAGAGGTTGAAGAGTTGGCCCTCGATCCCGGGCACGAGCATGGCGCGCATCATGCCGTCGGCGATGTCCTCGACGAAGTTGAACTCCCGGGTCTGGCGGCCCTGGGTCATCTTGAGCTCCTGGCCGCGCAGCGCCCGGATGATCACCTCGGGGATGATGCGATCGACCGTCTGGCGGGGCCCGTAGGCGTTGAACGGGCGCACCATGACGATGGGCCAGCCGTGCCCCTCTTGGAACACCCGGCACAGGCACTCGGCGGCGTACTTGGTCGCGGCGTAGGGCGACACGGGGTGGACGGGCTTGTCCTCTTGGAACGGGACCTCGATGTCGCCGTAGATCTCGCTCGTCCCCACACTCAAGAAGCGCGCGTACCCGGTCCCGTCGAGGGCCTGGAGGAGGTTGGCCGTGCCTTGGACGTTGGTCTGCACGCACTCGTCGACCCGGTGCCAGGACTTGCCGACGTGCGTGTAGGCACCCAGGTGGAAGACGTGCGTCGGGCGGGCCTCCTCGACGACGGCGTCCATGGCGCTCCGATCGGCCAGCGACCCCTCGTGCACCGTGATCTGGTCGCGGATGCCCACGAGGCGCACGCCGAGGACGCTCGAGACGGTGCTCGTGAGCACGTGCGTGTCGACGCCGTCGTCGAGGAGCCGGCGCACCAGGTGGGAGCCGATGAAGCCGCTGGCGCCGGTCACCAGGACGCGAGCGTCGCCGGGGAAGGCGTAGTCGGTGGGCTCCGTGGCGGTCATCAGATGGGTCTCCTTTTCAGCGCATCAGGCGTGTCAATGGGGCCGGAAGGCCCACGGGGGCTCGCTGTTGCCGTCGCACAGCTTGGTGAGCTCGAGCGAGTCCTTGTACGTGTCCATCGACTTCCAGAAGCCGTGGTGCTTGAAACTGTAGAGCTGTCCCGCCTGCCCGAGTGCCGGGAGGATCTCGCGCTCGAGGTCCTGGCCCGCGAACCACTTCGACGCGCCCTGGTCGAGCACGAAGAAGCCGGCGTTGATGAAGTAGTCGGGGAGCCGCGGCTTCTCGGTGAAGTTGACGACCATGCCGGTCTCGTCCGAGTCGATCGTCCCGTACTGCGACGGCAGCGGGACCACGGTGACCGAGGCGGTGCCGGCGGTGGCGCGGTGGAAGTCGAGCAGCGCCTGGAGGTCGACGTTGCCCAGCCCGTCGGCGTAGGTCAGGAAGAACGTGTCGCCCATGTCCGGCGCGCACGCGATCACCCGCCCGCCCGTGTTGGTGTCCTCGCCGGTGTCACGCACCTCGACGCTCCACTCCGACGGCAGCGTCTTGGCGAATTCCTCGACCCGGTCGACCTTGAACCCGGCGGCCAGCACGAAGTCGGTGAAGCCCTGCCGGGCGTAGATCTCCATCACGTGGCCCAGGACGGGCCGGCCGTCGACCTCGAGCAGGGGCTTGGGGAGCTCGAGCGTGTGCGGGTAGGCGCGGGTGCCCTTGCCGCCACAGAGGATCAGTGTCCGCACGTTCTTCCTTCCCCAGCGTTTCCCGGAGGTTCACTCACCCGCCCGCCTACCCCGTCGCATCACGTTCTACCGCAAGGCGGCGCGAACGTACTAATGCATGACCACCCCACGACCGGCACGCCGCCGGACCGCCCCGAGAGTGGTTCCTCCCGGGAAACGCCTTCGGCCTGGGGGCCTTGCGGTGCCCGGCGCCCGGCCACGCCCCCGCCCAAGCAGGCCACGCGGATGGTCACGCCGGCGTCCAGACCCGCCGGCCAGCGACGCGGTGGCCACGCAGTATGACGAGGTGGACGCAATATAGTGACGGCGAAGATGGAATCGCCCGGCGCCTGGAGTGCCTCCAAATTGCCTGTTCCTCCACCATCGACCAAATGGGGTGATGCATGCGGCGCCTAGCGTGGGCTTTTTGCATGATCGTGCTTCCGTCGCGGCTGAAGCGCCACCTGGGTCGGTTGCTGTTCGGATGGGACATCCATCCGACGGCGTATCTGGGACGAAGCGTCGTGTTTGTCGGCCACCTGTCGATGGGGCCCGGGTCGAGTATCGGCCGATTCAACGTCATAGAGGGTTTGGACGAGCTGAGGCTGGCCGAAGGTGCAAACATCATCAGCCGGAACTGGATCACCGGTATTCCGCTCTCCGCTGATTACTTCCCGCACTCGCCGAACCGACGGCCGTCCCTCGTCATGGGAAAGCACTCGATGATCACCCTCGGTCACAGGATCCTGTGCTCGGACGTCGTGGAAATTGGCGATCACTCGGGTCTCGCCGGATTTGGAACCTCGATATTGACCCACAGTGTGGATCTGGTCCGTGACCGTTTCGTTACCGGGCCCGTACGGATAGGCGACAACACCGGAATCATGTCGGGCTGCACGCTGCTCAGCGGTACGAGAGTTCCTTCACGCTCGGTTGTCTCAGCGGGTTCTGTCGTCAACACGAGACTGACTCGGGAACTGACCTTCTACCGTGGGAACCCCGCCGAAGCGATCCGCGATCTCCCCGAGACCCTGGGCATCTTCCACCGTGGGGACGAAGGATCCGACGCCATGCCGGATCCTTCGAGCGCCGTGCAATGAACGGTGTGACCACGGGCCCGCGACGACCCGAAGCGCGGCGCGACCGGTTAGGGCACGGCGAAGGGCTCACTCGTCGTCGCGCCGGGCGCCACGCCGGGCCTTCCCGGGTCCTGCAGCATTGGCGTTAAACTCCCGCCGATCCTGGCCCGGCAGCGGATGTACCTGTGGAGGTTTGTACCGGAATGGCAGTGTCCGACTCAGACGTAGGTGCAACCCTGACCTTCTCTCAGCTCGTGTTCTCAGATTTCAATCGGTACCAACCCGAGCGATCCCCGAGCTGGATTCGGGTCTTGGCTCAATGCCTTCCGATGACAGGAATGGCTGCGTCGATCATCTTGCGGGCACAACAATGTCTGTGGCGTTCCGGGCATATTCGACTTGCGTGGATTCTGCGGAGCGTGGGCGTGGTTTTGGTCGGAGCCGACTTCGCACCCGGCATGACGATCGGAACCGGCCTGGCTCTGCCGCATCCCGTCGGCATCGTCATCGGCAACGGGTTGCGGATTGGTAACAACGTCATGCTCGCGCAGGGTGTGACGGCCGGTGTGAGAAGCGCGAGCCTCGATGAATATCCGACCATCTGCGACGGGGCGACGGTGTGGTCACATGCGACGATTGTCGGAGCCGTACGCATCGGCGAGAATTCCGAGATCGGTGCCAACTCGCTTGTCGTCGCCGACGTCGCCGACAACGCCATCGTTGTGGGTGTGCCGGCACGGAAAATCGGCGACGTGGACCCCGAACATCATCCACAAGGCCTCACCAATACTCTCGCCGCGCCGTGAGCCGAATTCGCCCGGGCGACCATTGGATCCTTGAGCGCGAGAGATGTCCTTGACCGCACCGCTCAATTTACGGGATGCGCTGGGCCTCATCACCGAAGAAGCGGGAACCGATCAGGCCACCGACTACGCGATCGGACTCGCGTGCAGTTTCACGCCCCTGCACCTCGAGACCTTCATGAAGGCCTACGTCCTACAGCGGCGGCCGGCCACCAGCGTGCGCATCGAGACCGGCATTTACGGTGACCTGGCGGGCGGTCTCGATCAAATAGGGGACGCGCAGGCCCGCGCGTGCGTCGCCGTTGTCGAGTGGCCGGACCTTGACCCCAGGCTCGGCTGCCGTGAGACCGTGCACGCGCCGGTGGCCGGTGTCGATGACATCTGCGCCACGGCGCGTCTTCGCCTCGACCGGCTCGCCCTTCGGCTCGAACACCTCGGAGAGCGCTGCCCGGTCGCGTTGGTGCTGCCGACCCTCGACCTACCAGCGGTCTACGAGGGGGGACGTCATCGCGTGGGTGTGTTGCGGGCCCGGCTTAACCTGCTCTTGGCGGAGTTCGCCGAGCGTCTCGTCACCGCGCCAGGACTATCGATCGTCTCCGCCGGAAACATTGCGGGCACCCAGGCCAACGTGCGCGATCTGCGGAGCGACATTCGTTCCGGCTTTCCGTACACGGTGGAACACGCATCTGCGATCGCCCAGGCGGCCACCGACGCCATGCTGCCGGCGCCGACGAAGAAGGGGCTGATCACCGATCTGGACGACACGATGTGGCGGGGCTTGGTCGGGGAGATCGGTGCGGACAAGGTGACCTGGGACTTGGACTCCGGCTCCCACGTCCACGCGATGTATCAGCAATTGCTCGCGCGCCTGGCCGAACGCGGGACGCTCCTCGCCGTGGCCAGCAAGAACGACCCGGAGATCGTGCTGGAAGCCCTGAGCCGGTCGGACCTGCTTGTCGCCGCCGACCTGATCTACCCCGTCGCGGCGTCATGGCAGCCCAAGTCGGCCGCCATCGCGGAGATTCTCAGGGCGTGGAACATCGCGGCGACAGACGTTGTCTTCGTGGATGACAACCCGATGGAGCTCGCCGAGGTCGCCGCCAAATTCCCGGGCATCACGACCAGGCAGTTCCCGACTCAGGATCCGAACGCGGTCGCTGAACTCCTGAGCGACCTCACTGATGCGTTCTGGAAAGAATCCGTCACGGACGAAGACCGTCTCCGACGCGCCTCGTTGCGGTCGGCCGTTGAAGTCGAGAACGCCCGCACCAGTGCCCAAGACGAGCCGGCCTTCCTGCGCGACCTCGAGGCCAAGGTGACGATTGAGACCGGGGGCGCCTTGGAGCAGCCTCGTGCGCTCGAACTGGTGAACAAGACGAATCAGTTCAACTTGAACGGGCGCCGTCTCGACGAGACGCAGTGGCACGACGTCTGTATCCGGGAAGGGGGCATCGTCTGGACGGTGTCCTACGAGGACCGCTTCGGTCCTTTGGGCATCATCTCTGTGCTGGCCGGCGTACGTAGCGATCGTACGCTCACCGTTGATTGTTGGGTGCTCAGCTGTCGAGCCTTCTCCCGTGGTGTGGAACATCATGTGCTCAGGTCGTTGGGCGAGCAGCCCGACGTGGATGAGATCCTTCTGGAGTTTGTACCGACGGATCGAAATGGCGTCGTCGCGACGATGGTGGAGAAATTCCGTGCCGGGAGAGATGGAACCATGGCGCGCCTCGATCTCGACGCGATACGGCGGAGTGAGCTGAGCCAGATCCATGCTGTGCTGATATCGCAACACTGAGCGACAGGGAGATACGTGGATGGAAGAGCTGGACGAACGCTTGACCCAATGCTTCAGGGCCGTGTTTCCTGACTTGTCGGACGAGCAAATTCACGCTGCCAACAGATCCGAGCAAAGCAAATGGGACTCTCTTGCGTCGGTGAGCCTGCTGGCGGTGCTCGAGGAAGAGTTCGATGTGCAGTTGGACGAGGCTGACATCGAACGCCTCGACAGCTTTGCCTCGGCTCGCGAAGCAGTGCAGCACGCCGCGACCTGATCGGTCTGGTCAACCATTCTCCTGGCCTCGATCCACGTGCCGCCCGCGGCTCGGACCCGAGACGCGGCCTCGCCGGGCACCCCACCTGGCCTAGGTAGGATGCCGCCGGACCGAGCCCGCAGCGGAGGAGCGAATCGATGAGGGGAGAGGCGTAGCCATGGTCCGGTTGCCCCCGCGCCTGCGACCCATGTGGCCGTACCTCAAGCCGGCGTACACGCAGGCGACGCGGATGGTGGCCCCCGTGACCGTGCGGGCCAGCCAGCTGCGCGGCGGCTATCTGCCGACGGGCTACGTCGAGAGCCTCGAAGAGGCGGCCGCCACCACCGGCGGGCGCTGCCGCACGGTGCGCCCGCCCGAGATCCTCACCCGCACGGCGCCGCAGGGCTACCCCGACCACAGCGCCGACTACGCCCCGTGGCTCGAGCGGAACGTGCGCCGGGTGGCCGTGGCCGAACTGCCCCACGGCCGGGTGCTCTCGCCGCACAACGCGGTGATCTCGGGCCGCGACGACCTGGTCGTCGAGGTGAGCCTCTACTTCGGCACCAGCCGAGCCCGCGAGCACCCGATCTTCCTCCACCCGTTCCCGGGCCTGCCGCTCGAGGTGGGTGGGCGCCTCGGCGTCCTCGCGCTGCAGGGCGACACGAACTACTACCACTTCGTCCTCGACGTGCTGCCGCGCCTCGGTGTCGTCGAGCAGTGTCCCGATCTCGCGCCACCGGACCTGTGGTACGCCCCCATGGGCGAGGAGTTCCAGTGCGAGCTCCTCGAGATGATGGGCGTCGACCTCTCGGCGTGCATCGACAGCTCGAAGACGAATCACGTCATCGCGGAGACCCTCGTCGTGCCCACGCCGCCGGCCATGACCGTGATCAGCCCACCGTGGGCGGTCGAGTTCCTCCGCCGGCGCCTGCTGCCCGAGCCCATCGCACGCGTGAAGGGCCGCGGCATCTACGTCAAACGGGGCGGGGGCATCAACAACCGCCGGGTCGACAACGAGGACGAGCTCATGACGTACCTCACCGGCCGCGGCTTCGAGGTCATGCAGCCCGAGCAGCTCCATGCGCCCGAGAAGATCGAGGCGTTCGCGCAGGCGTCGATGATCGTCGGCGCCCACAGCGCCGGCCTCGTGAACGTCGTCTTCTGCAGCGAGGGGGCCGCCGTCATCGAGCTGTTCCCCTCCGGCGGCATCAACACCTGCTACTGGGAGCTCGCCGGGGACGTCCCTGGCGTCGAGTACCGCTACGTGCTCGGCCGGGGCGACCCGAAGCCCGTATCGCTCTCAGAGTTCCTGGTGACCGACATCGACGCCGACATCGACGCCATCGGGCGCACCCTCGACGACCTCGGCTGGCCCTAGACCCCTCAGGCGATGGCGGCGGCCAGCGTCGCCCGCACCCGCGACGCCGTGCGGGCCCACGTGAAGGCGGACGCGTGGTCGATGCCGCGCTTGAGCGCCTCTTCGGTCTGGGCGCGGGCGACCGGCACCGCCCGCGCCAGCGCGGCGGCGTCCCAGCCCTCCATCACCGTGGCGAGGCCGCCGGTGACCTCGAAGAGCGCCGGGTCGGGCGTGACGACGACGGGGATGCCGAGCCGCATCGCCTCGAGCGCGGGGAGCCCGAAGCCCTCGTAGTCCGACGGGAACACGACGAGCGACGCGCCGGTGAACTGGCGATGGAACTCGTCGTCGTCGAGCCACGGCTTGACCGTGACGAACCCGGCCAGGCCGCGTGCCGCCGCGTCGGCCTGCACCGCTGAGCGCGCGTCGGCGGGCAGGCCCACCACGACGAGCGGCGGGACGTCGTCGCCGGCGTCCCGGAGCAGCGCCCAGGCGTCGAGCACCAGCCCGGTGTTCTTGTTGCCCCACTGCCCGAACGCCAGGGCGTACCCGCCCTCGGCCGGGCGCGACTCGGGACGAGGCCAC
>DATDIE010000029.1:0-3754 GCA_036521235.1 Acidimicrobiales bacterium
AGCGGGGTGCCGCCGGTCGAGCCGTCGAAGGGGGCGTCGCCGTAGGTGAAGATCCCTCCGTCGGAGGCCACGAAGCGGTAGCCCCGCCCGTTGGGCGCGGCCTCCATGCCCACGATGGGCTTGTTCAACGTGATGCTGCCCGTGCTGCCGTAGAACGGGGCGTTGTAGCTGAAGATCCCGCCGTCGGTGGCCACCTCCCAGTAGCCGTCGGTGGCCGGGTCCGTCGCGATGCCCACGATCGGCTGGTTCAGCGCGTGCCCGCCCATCGACCCGAAGAACGGCGCATCGCCGTAGCTGAAGATGCCGCCGTCGGAGGCGACGAGCCAATAGCCGCGCCCGTCGGGCGTCGAGGCCATGCCGACGATGGGCTTGTTGAGGCGCAGCGAGCCCGTCGAGCCGTAGAACTGCGCGTCACCGAAGCTGAAGATGCCGCCGTCGGTGCCGACGAGCCAGTAGCCGCCGCCGTCGGGTGTGGGCGTGATGCCCACGATCGGAGCGTTGAGCCCGTTCGTGACCGAGCCGAGGTTCGGTGCCGAGCCGAAGGCCGCCACCGTGCCGTTGGCCTCGGCCTCCCAGTACCCCGCGCCGTTGGCGAGCGGGGCGATGCCGACGGTGGTCGAGCTGGTCTGCGCCGACGCGGCCGCCTGGCCCCACGTCATCGTGATGTCGCTCGGCGGTGCACACGTGCTCACGAGGATGGCCGCCAGGGACCCGCCGCCGTAGCCGCTCGCCGAGTACGCCCCACCCATCGACAGCACCGGCGCACCGGTCGGGCAGTTGGGGAACGAGTGCAAGATGATGTCGCGGTGCCCCCAGCACTCGCCCACCGAGAGGAGCGAGCAGGCGTTGTTCGTGGTCGACGAGCCGCTGTAGCCGTCGTCGTACATCCAGTAGTAGTCCGCCTCGAGGACGGAGGACATCCCGCCGGCCCAGACGGCGCCGCCGTACGTCAGCGGCGCGCCACCGGAAACGGCCGACGGGAACGACGGGTCGGTGCCGGAGTCCGCCCCGGACTGCGCGTACGAGTCGAGCTGCGACGTGAGGTAGTCGATCGGCGGAAGCCCCCGGTCGATCCGCTCCTCGTTGATGACGGTGAACAGCTGTTGGTCCATCGGCAGCCCGGCGAGTTGTGACTCCGAGACGCTCAACTGCCCGAGGCCCTCTTGCGCCCGGGCCGTGTCGATCGACGTCAGCCAGTCGCCGCTGCTCGGAGAGATGTTGGCCGGCGGGTTGCCCGGCGGGAGGATGCCCGCACCTCCGGCGGGTGTCGCCAGTCCGGCCGCGAGCGTGCCGGTGATCAAGACTGCGATCGGCAAGATGAGCGCCGCCACGCGGCGCTGGGCACGACCAAGCACTGCACTTCCCCCCTCGTAATGGCCTCCGAGAGGTCAGTATCGGGAAAGTGCAGTCCCAATGACATGGGACATTTTGACTAAATGGTGTGAATTGAAATGGCCGCTCTACCTGCGATGATGTCGTTGGAATTCAGTTGCTTTTCCGTTGTTGACGTTGTGGTTTTGCGTTGTCTTGTTGTGCAATCGATCACGGGCGCACCGGGGTGTTCTTGCATCAGACATGCAAAGCCCCCGTGCTGCACCCGGACGGCAACGGCGCGCGCGACGGCGCGGCACTGACTTCCTCGACGCACAACAAGACAACAGGCGCTGCGCACACGTCAGGTGTGCGGCCGATTCACCCCCGAGGCAGACCCAGCACGCGCTCGGCCACGATGTTGCGTTGGATCTCCGACGTGCCACCCGCGATCGTGTTGGAGAAGGAACGGAGGTATTGGTCGGCCCAGGCGCCGTCGTAGAACGCGCCCATCACCTCTTCGGGCTCGACGTCGAAGTGGGAGATGTCCCATTCGCTGAAGCGGTTCGGCCCCGGACCGTCGAGGTCGAGACCGTCGGCGCCGAGTGCGTCGCGCGCCACCTCGCAGGCGCGCTGTTGGGCCTCGCTGGCGAACAGCTTCAGGACCATGTGCTCTGGGGGCATCTCGCCACGGACGGACTTGGCGAATCCCCGATAGCCCATGCAGCGGATGGCCGCCGTGTCCGTCGCCAGCCGCCCGATCGCCTCGGCCAGCCGCGGGTCGTCGCCGAGCGTGCCGCCGCGGCCGTCGGGACGCGCCGCGACGCGCAGCAGGCCGCGCATGGTGCGCTCCATCCGGTTCGCGTTGTTGATCCACAGCATCCCGCGCTCGTGCCGCAGCGACCCCTGGCTGACCGTCCACCCGTGATTGAGCTCACCCAGGAGGTTCTCCTCGGGCACCTCGACGTCCGTGAAGAACACTTCGTTGAAGTCGGCGTGGTAGGGGTCGGTGAGCTCCGGCAACGCCCGGCACGTGATGCCGGGCGTGGTCATGTCGACGATCAGCGTGCTGATGCCCTTGTGCTTCGGCGCGTCGGGGTCGGTGCGCACGAAGCACAGGCAGTAGTCGGCGTCCTGGGCCCCCGACGTCCACACCTTCTGCCCGTTGACCACGAAGTGCCCGTCGCGCCGCTCGGCCTTCGTGGTGAGCGACGCCAGGTCGCTGCCCGCGTTGGGCTCGCTCATGCCCAGGCACCACGTGACTTCACCCTTGAGCGTGGGGACGACGAACTTCTCCTTCTGTTCGTCGGTCCCGAACTCGACCACGGAGGCGGCGCAGATCGACAGGCCCTGTGGGTTGCACGAACGGGGCACCTGTCGCTCGGCGACGACCTCGAAGTACGCCATCTGCTCCTGCGGTGTGGCGTTGCGGCCACCGAGCTCGGGCGGCCAGCCCGGGACGAGGTACCCCGCCTCGAAAAGCTCGCGCTGGAAGCGACGGGCCCAATCTGGAAGGTGCGCCGACGAGTTGCGCGTCTCGCGCGCCACGACCTCGGGACTCGGGAGACGCGCGTCCAACCATTCGTTGAACGCGCGCCGGAATTCGACGAGCGACTGGTCGGGGGCGAGGCGCATGGCCAACTATGGCACGGGGGTCATTTGGTGAGCGAACCGTCGCCGGCGCAGCCGGCGCGGCGCGTCAGTGGCCGGGCTCGGGGTCGCGCGGCTGACCGAGGATGCGCTCCGCGATCACGTTGCGCTGCACCTCGCTGGTGCCACCGGCGATGGTGAGGCAGCGCGTCGAGAGGAACCCCTCCTCCCAGCGCTGCGCCTTGCCGTCGAGCACGGCACCGTCGGCGCCGTAGAGCGCCATGCCCATCTCCTGCACCCGTTGCTCGTGCTCGACGCCCAGGAGTTTGCGCACGCTCGAACCGCTGCCCGGATCGACGCCCGAGAGGGTCCGCAGCGTCGAGCGGTGGCCGAGCAACGCCACCGATTGCGCCTCGGCGATGAGGTGGCCCAGGCGCTCCTGCAAGCTCGTCGGCGCCGCGTCGCCCCGCTCGGCGCGGCGCGCCATCGTGCGGATCAACGACTCGATGCCGTTGCCGAACGACGCGCCGGACGACATCGAGACCCGTTCGTTGGCCAGTGTCGTGCGGCCGATCCGCCAGCCGTCGCCGGGCGTCCCGATGACGCAGTCGTCGGGCACGAAGACGTCGTTGAAGAAGACCTCGTTGAACATCGCCGCGCCGGTGAGCTCGCGCAGCGGGCGGATGTCGAGCCCCTCGGTGTGCATGTCGACGATGAAGTACGTGATGCCCGCGTGCTTGGGGGCGTCCGGGTCGGTGCGCGCGACGCAGATGCCCCACTGCGCGTGCTGCGCGAGGGAGTTCCAGATCTTCTGCCCGGACAGCCGCCAGCCGCCCTCGGTCCGCACGGCGCG
>DATDIE010000030.1:0-2341 GCA_036521235.1 Acidimicrobiales bacterium
GCCGACGACGCGTACCACATCGAGCGCGACGACCTGTGGCTGATCCCGACCGCGGAGGTGCCGCTGACGTCGATGCATCGGGGCGAGGTCCTCGAGGAGACCCAGCTCCCGCTCCGCTTCACCGCCGCGACCGCCTGCTACCGGCGCGAGGCGGGCTCGGCCGGGCGCGACACGCGGGGCCTGCTGCGGGTGCACGAGTTCTACAAGGTCGAGCTCTTCGCGTACAGCGCGCCGGACGAGGCGCTCGAGGCGCAGGCCGACATCTTGCGGCGCGCCGAGTCGATGCTCCAGGACCTCGAGCTGCCGTACCGGGTGCTCGACCTGTGCACGGGCGACCTCGGTGGCTCGTCGGCCCGGACGTTCGACCTCGAGGTGTACTCCCCCGGCGTCGACCGCTGGCTCGAGGTCTCCTCGGTCAGCTGGTTCCGCGACTACCAGGCCCGGCGGGCCAACGTGCGTTTCCGTCCTGCAGGCGGCGGGCAATTGCAGCTCGTGCACACCGTCAACGGCTCGGCGCTGGCGTGGCCGCGCATCTGGGCCGCGCTGGTCGAGACCGGGCGCCAGGAGGACGGGACCGTCATGTTGCCCGAGGCGTTGGCGCCGTATCTCGGCGGCGAGCTGCTGATCAAGGCGCCGTGAGCCAGGCGGCCGAAGGCGGCGGGTTCGGCTTCGTCGATGCCGTCGACGCCGTCGCGGCGCAGAGCCGCCGTCTCGCTGACGTCGTGGCCTCCTCGGACCTCGACGCCCGTGTCCCGACCACGCCGAAGTGGGCGTTGCGCGACCTGGCGCATCACATCGGCACCGTGCAGTGGTACTGGTCCGAGAACGTGCGGGCGCAGAACCCCGACGAACGCTCCGGGGGCTCGCTGACCGAGCTGCCGCTCGACAGTGACCTCACGGCCTGGCTCGGTTGGTGTACCTACGGCCTGCTCAGCGCGTTGCGCGAGGCGGGGCCGGGCGCACCGTGCTGGGCGTGGTGGGACGATCCGACGCCGCACACCGCGGGCGCCGTGGCCCGGCATCAGGCCCAGGAGGCCGCCGTCCACCGTTGGGACGCCGAGGGCGCGGCCGGCTCTCCGACGCCGTTGCCGCCGGCGCTCGCCACCGACGGCGTGCCCGAGTTCATCGAAGTCATGGTCGGGACCGACATCACGGCGCTGCGGGGTGCGGTCACCCTGCACGCCCTTGACACCGGTGGGAGCTGGCAGGTCGGTGCTGGTGCTGACGGTGGCGAGCCGCCGGCCCGCACCGCCGAGCTCCACGCCACGGCGTCGGACCTGGTGCTCATGTTGTACCGCCGCCTGCCCGTCCCCGACGTCGACGTCGCCGGCGACCCGATCCTGGTGGCCTCGCTGCTCTCCTTAGCCGACACGCAGTGACCGAGCTCACCTTTCTCGGCACGGGGAACTTCCTCGCTCCGCCGGGCCGCTACTGGAACAGCTTCGTCATGGACGCGAACGTCCTCGTCGAGCCGTGCCCGACGGCACTGCCACACCTGCGGCGTTGCGGCTTCACCCCCGCCGGCGTCGACATCGTGGTCATCTCGCACTTCCACGCCGACCACTGCTTCGGCTGGCCGTTCTTGTTGCAGGCCATGGCGGAGGCGGGTGGCGGCCGCACGCTGCACGTGGTCGGGCCGCCCGGGCTCGAGGACCACTTGGCGGACATGATCGACGTCGCCAAGGTGCGCTCCACGCTCGAGATGGCCCACGAGCGCCTCGACCTCCACTTCGTCGACGTGGACGGCTCGTGGCAGGAGGTCGGGGGCCTGCGCTTCCGCGCCGTCGAGGTCGAGCACGTGCCGTATCTGCGCTGCTTCGGCTACCTGTTCGACCGCGGCGACCGGACGGTCGCCTACAGCGGCGACGTCCACCCTTGCGACGGGTTGCGCGAGCTGGCGCGCGAGTCCGACGTGCTGGTGCTCGAGTGCAACGGGTCGCACGACGGCCCGCCCACGCACATGAAGGAATCGGACGTCCGCGAGCTGCAGGCCGCGTTTCCCGACACCCGCCTCGTGCTCACCCACCTCGGTGAGCAGGTCGACGTCACCTCGATGCCGGGCGTGACGATTCCCGGCGATTTCGAGCGCTTGGTTGTCTGAGCGTCACCTGCCGGCCGTTCTTACGAGCGCTCCCACGGGACGAGCGCGTTCAACACACATGTGACGTTGGGTTTGTTTGTCCGCGGCGTCGATCGGTAACCGCGAAGAGTGCACACAATCCGTTGAAGGCGGTGAACCGAAATGTGGCTCTTTTTCCTGACGATTCCGCTGATGGTCGTGGCGATCGGCGCCGCCGCCGTGCCGTTGCTCGTTGCCTCGCGGCGTGAGATCACCCAACTC
>DATDIE010000031.1:0-2136 GCA_036521235.1 Acidimicrobiales bacterium
GGCCACTCGAAGACGTACGCCCAACTGAGACTGTTGCCGTTGACGGCGCGGTAGATCTGCCATACGCAGAGCGCCATGAACGCGGGTACGACGATCAGGATGACCGCGTGCAGCTTCAGGGCGCGTGGCGAGAGCCAGACCCGCTTGTCCATCATCGCTCCGCGTAGAAGAACTCGGACAGGATGGCGGCCAGCTCGAGCGGGCGGTCGCCCTGGATGCTGTGCCCGGCGCCCTCGACGCCCACGACCCGGGCCTCCGGTTGCCGGCGTAGGAGCTCGGCCACGTCCTCGTCGCCCACCACCGACCAGGCCAGTCCGCGGATCAGCAGCACCGGCACCCTGAGTCCGGAAACGGCCTCCCACCAGTTGCCGAACTCGGGGTGGACCGCCTCCGAGGGCTCGACACGGAAGCGCGCGTAGCGCCAGACCCAGCTTCCGTCCTCTCGCTGCACCGCATTGTGGAGGATGCCGCGCCGAAGGGAGGACTCGCTGCGGCCCGGGTTGTGCTCGATCGTCCGGGCCAAGAGCTCGTCGAAGCTGGCGAAGCTCGCCGGACCGTTGACGAAGTTCGTCACCGGTGCGGCTTTCTCCGCCGTCACCCCCGGCGTGATGTCGACGAGCGCGAGCGCGCGCACGAGCTCGGGGGCCTCGGCGGCGAGCGCGATGGACGACACCCCGCCCAGGGACATGCCGACGACGCCGCGCGCGTCGGGCGCGAGCTCGCGCACGACGACGGCGAGGTCGCGGCCGTTGCTGCCGGCCGACACCGGACCGTCCGGCCCCCCGTCGGAGTGGCCGTGCCCGGGCAGATCGATCGCCAGCAGCGGCCGGCCCAGTGCGAGCGCCACAGTGTCCCAGGTGTGCGCGTTCTGGGCCCCCCCGTGGACGAACACCAACTCGGGGCTGCCGGTCTCGCCCCCCCACAGCAGGCTCGAGACCCGGCGGCCGGGCGAGACCTCCACGTCGACGCGCCGCACGTCAGGAGGCCCGTCGTAGCGGAGGCCGTACTCGGCGGCGTTCTCGTGGAACAGGCCGAACTCGTCGTACGGGATCAGATCCGGCACCCCAGCAGTGTCCCATACGCACGCCGGGCGGCCAGGCGGGCTAAGAATGCGACGATGCCCGAACACCGCCGCCTCTCTGCCGTCGTTCTCGCTGCCGGCGAGGGCACGCGCATGCGGTCCGAGCGCCCCAAACCGCTGCACCTGTTGTGTGGGCGGCCGATGATCCTCCATGTGCTCGACGCCATGGCCGAGATCGACGTCCGACGGGTCGTGGTCGTCGTGGGGCACCGTGGCGAATGGGTCACCAAGACACTCGTGCAGCACGCGCCACCCACCATGGAGATCGAGTTCGTCGAGCAGGTGAAGCGTTCGGGCACCGGCGATGCGCTGGCCGTCGGGCTAACCGGGCTGCCCGATGACGACGACGAGCTCGAGGACGTGGTCGTGCTCCCCGGTGACACCCCGCTCCTCCGCCCGCAGACGCTGGCGACGCTGGTCCGCGCCCACCGGGCCGAGGACGCAGGAGCCACCTTGCTCACGGCCGTGGTGGAGAATCCCACGGGCTACGGCCGGGTCGTCCACGGCAAGGACGGGGATGTGACCAGGGTCGTCGAGGAGGCCGACGCCACCCACGAGGAACGGCTCATCGACGAGGTCAACACCTCGATCTACTGCTTCCGTCGCAGCATCCTGGCGCCGACGCTACGCCGGCTCAGCCCGGCCAACGCGCAGGGCGAGTACTACCTCACGGATGCCGTCGCGGTGTTGCAAAGCGCCGGCTACCCGGTGCGATCGCTCGTCCTGCCCGACTCCATGGAGGCGGCCGGCGTCAACGACCGGGCCCAGCTGGCGGTGGCGGAGGCCGAGCTGCGCGATCGCATCAACGAGCGCTGGATGCGGCGCGGCGTCACCATGTGGGACCCCGAGCGCACCTACGTCGATGCCGAGGCGCAGCTCGAGGCAGACGTCTCGCTGCTGCCCGGCGTGATCCTGCGCGGTGAGTGCCGTATCGGGGCGGGATCGGAGATCGGGCCCAACAGCGTGCTCACCGAGACGACGGTGGGCCAGGGCGCGGTGGTCGAGGCCAGCGTGTGCACCCGCGCCACCATCGGCGACGGCGCCCGGGTCGGTCC
>DATDIE010000032.1:0-4931 GCA_036521235.1 Acidimicrobiales bacterium
GCTGGCCGAGTCGACGCGCCTCGACACCCTGATCCCCCGGCGCATAAAGCAGCTCGAGGACCTCACAGCGCTCGGGGTGCTGACGGTGGCGGACCTGGACCGGCTCGATCAGCGGACGATCGACCTGTGCGAAGGGGGTGCGTCGAACCTGGCCGGGCACATCGAGCTGGCCCGGGCGCGCGTCGGGTGGTCGCCGGCGTACCGCAAGCGGGGCCTCGAGCGGGTCGAGGTGGCGCGCGGCGACGTCGAGGTCGACGTCGACATGGAGAGCACCAACGACGGGTGCTACCTGTGGGGGGCGCTGTTGACCGATCGCCGCGTGCCGGGGTCGCCGAGTACGTACGTCTCGTTCGCCACGTGGGACGACGAGATCGAGGCCGGTGAGCTGGTCGCCTTCGAGGACTTCTGGTCGTGGTTCCGCGGCGTGCGCGAGCGAGCGCACGCCGAGGGGGCGACGTTCCGCGCCTACTGCTACAGCCGGAGCGCCGAGCAGCGGCAGATGACCCGGCTGGCCGATCGCCTCGGGTTGCGGGAGGAGGTGGACGAGTTCCTCGCCTCCGACGAGTGGGTCGACCTCTACGACGTCGTGAAGGCGCAGCTCGTTACGGGTCGCAGCATGGGCCTGAAGGTGGTGGCGCCGCTGGCCGGGTTCGAGTGGCGCTTCGACGACGCCGGCGGGACGCTGGCGATGGTCAAGTACGACCAGGCGGTCGACGACGACGGTTCGGGTGGCGTGGGAGGGACGAACGCCCAGCAGTGGATCCTCGACTACAACGAGGACGACGTGCGCGCCACGGCGGCGTTGCGCGGGTGGCTCGACGGGGACGCGAGCGCGTTGCCGTCGATCGCCGACGCTTTGGACTGATCGCCTTCTTGCGGCCTCAGCTCAGGCGGTGAGCGACGCCCCCATCGTCGGCTTCGGCAGCTCGTGGGCGGCGAGGAGCCAGCGCGCCGCTGACGCATCGAGCGGCCGGCCGAGGTGGTACCCCTGGGCGCGCTCGCACCCCAGCCGGCGCAGGCTCTCTTGCTGCGCAGCGGTCTCGACGCCCTCGGCGATCGTCCCGTAGCCGAGCGTGTGGGCCAGCTGGATGAGCGCGGCGGCCATGCTGCGCGAGTCGTCCTCCGTGCCGAGCATGTCGACGAACGACTTGTCGATCTTGACGATGTCGACCGGCAGGCGCAGGAGGTGCAGGAACGTCGAGTAGCCGGTGCCGAAGTCGTCGAGGGCGATCCGGACACCGAGCTTGCGCAGGGCGGCCAGGTTGCGCAGGGTCGCGGGGTCGTCGGTGAGCACCTCGCTCTCCGTGATCTCGAGCATCAGGGAGCGGGGATCGATCCTGCACTCGGCGATGGCGGCGGCGATGCGGTCCGAGAGCATCTCGTCGACGAGCTGGCCGGCCGAGAGGTTGACGCCGATCTCGAGGTCGGGGCTGCACACGCCGGTCTCCTGCCACTCGCGCACCTGGCGGCAGGCCGTGTTGAGGATGCACGAGTCGATCTCGCCGATGAGGCCGATCTCCATGGCGAGCGGCACGAAGTGACGAGGGTCGACGAGCTCGCCCTCCGGGTGCGGCCAGCGCACCAGCGCCTCGAAGCCGACCACGCGGTGGCTCTGCAGGTCCACGACAGGTTGGTAGTACGCGATCAGCTGGCCGCCCGAGATCGCGGCGCGCAGATCCTCCTCGAGCTCGATGCGGGCCACCACGAAGCTGTGCATCTCCTGGCGGTAGACCTCGAAGCGGTCCTTGCCCCGCTTCTTGGCCTGGTACATCGCGATGTCGGCGTTGCGCAGCAGCTGCTCGCTGGTGATGCCCTCCTCGTCGAAGGCGATGCCGACGCTGCAGGCGGCGCTCAGCGTCTTCGTGGCCAGGCGGACGGGTTGGCGCAGGGACTCGAGGATCCGTTGGGCCAGGTCCGTCACCGCCTCGGGCGAGGGCACGTCCTCGATGAGCACGGCGAACTCGTCGCCGCCGAGACGGGCCGCCGTGTCGGACGGCCGCAGGACCTCGACGAGGGTCGTGGCGACGCGCCGCAGCAGCTGGTCCCCCTCGCCGTGCCCGAGGCTGTCGTTCACGGTCTTGAAGTCGTCGAGGTCGAGGAAGAGCACGGCGAGGTGGGAGTCGGCGCGCGCCATCCGGGCCAGGGCGTGGTCCAGGCGGTCCTGGAAGAGCGCCTTGTTGGCCAGCCTGGTCAACGAGTCGTGGAAGGCGCGGTAGGCGAGCTCCTCCTCGAGCAGCTTGCGATCGGTGATGTCGCGGAAGCTGTAGACGCGTCCGACGATGGCGCCGCCGATGCGCTGGGGTCGCGAGAAGCGCTCCACCACCCGGCCGTCGGCGAACTCGAAGGTGTCGGACGTCTCCTCGTCCGCCGCCACGTCCAGTTCCTGCAGCCGGGACATGATCTCGGTGGGCTCGGCCAATAGGTCCATGGCGGGCCGCAGCGTCATCACGTGGTCGTGACGGGCGACGGTGCCGTCGGGGATGCGCCAGATGTCGAGGAAGCGCTGGTTGAAGTCGGTGATCTCGCCGCCGTTGTCGACCACCAGGATCCCGTCGGCCGTGGAGTCCAGCGTGGCGGTGAGGCGGGACAGGGCCTGGCTGAGGTCGTGCTCGGCGGACACCTGCGACGTGGCGTCGTGCGCCGTGACCACGATCCCCTCGACGATCGGGTCGTCGAGGAGGTTCACGATGTTCAGCTCGAAGGGCACGATGCCGCGGTCGTGGCGGCGGAGGTTCACCCGGACCTTCACCGGGTTGGTGGCCGTGGCCCCCCGCAGCGCGGCGCGGAACGCGGCGTCGAGCTCGCGGCGGTCGTCCCGGGCGACGATGCCCGACAGCGGCCGTCCCTCGAGGACCTCGGGGTCGTGCCCGAGCAGCCGGGTGATGACGCCCGACACCGACTGGATGGTCCCGTCGTCCGCCACCAGCATGATCACCGAGCCCGAGTTGTGCACCAAGGAGCGGAAGCGGGCCTCGCGCCCGCTGGCCAACTCGTAGCGCCGGCGTTCGGTCAGGTCCCGCATGCAGAGCGCCACGACGGACTGGCCGCACCAGCGCGTGGTGGCGCCGACCATCTCGATCAGGCGCCACCCCGAGGCGGCGCTGATCCGGATCTCGATGGGAGAGCCGACGTCCTTCTCCTGGATGGTGCTGAGCGATCGCATGACGAACTCATGGTCGTCGGGGTGCACCAGGTCGAGGCCGGACTCGCCGACCCAGTCGCGCACCGAGCGCTCGAAGATCCGCTCGGCGGCGCGGTTCCCCCACACGATGATCCCCGCGTCGTCGACGAGGACGACGGCGTCGGGGAGGCGCAGGAACGTGTCGACCATCGAAGTGGTCTCCTCGGGCGACGACGGGCCGGGCTGGTCGCGCCGCTGGCGATGGGCGCGCGTGTGTGCCGGCCGCGCGTGCGGGTCCGCTGACGCACCCTCACCGCGCCGAAGTCGCCCCCTCAGCATCTCCGTTCCCCCCTGCAAACAGCCCTGCCTTATTGTCGGCGGAATCTCAGCGCGCCGCGGTTGCGGTTTGGTTGCGGGCCGGGTGTGCCGAAGCGGCGGAGACCGTAATGTGGCAGCCGCATGTCGGAGCCCGCCCCGCCGTCGCCGAAGCGCGAGGGCGCCGAGCCGACGTTCCGCCATCTCGACGACGACGACGTCCCGTGGCAGGCGGTCAAGGCACAGCGCAGCGCCGACGGCTCGGTGGCGCACGTCTGGGAGAAGTGGCTGGCCTTCTCGGCCGACCCGCCGTACCTGACGCTCTACGCGCGCTACGACCCGGGCATGGTGGTGCGCCGCCACGGCCACTTCTCGCCCCACGTCCTCTTCGTGCTCGAGGGCGAGGTCAGCTTCGGCGACCGCCGCTGCCCGGCCGGGACCCACGTCGAGCTCCCGCTCGGCGCCGCCTTCGGGCCGGTCGTCGCCGGCCCCGAGGGCGCGGTCATGTTCGAGGTGATGATGGGCGACCCGCGCAGTTGGGGGGACGAGCCCGAGGCGTTCTCGGCTGCGTTGGCGGCGCAAGGGGCCGAGGCGCTGGCGGACCCGCCGTTGGAGTTCCCGGCCTGGCTGGCCGACCTGCGGGCGCACTGGGCCGGGGCGCCGCCGGGCGACGCCTGAGGTCAGCGCGGCGCGCCGGCTGTCTCGTTGCGGGTCAGGCCGCGCGCTCGATCATGAAGGGCACGAGGAGTGAGATGAACCGGCGGGCGGGGGAGTCGTCCAGGCCGGCGAACGCGCCGTCCATGGCGCCGATGGCGGAGCGCGCCACGCCGGTCGCGAACTCGTTGGCGAAGGCGATGCTCCCGTACGTCATCATGAGCTCGAGGACCCGGGCGACGTCGCCGGCCCCCCTGGCGGCCTGATCGCTCCCCAGGTAGGCGACCAACCAACGGCGATCGGCGACGTCCGCGGCGGCCAGGAGGTGGATCAGCATCAGCGTGCGCTTGCCCTCGCGCAGGTCGCCGAGCGGCTCCTTGCCGTAGAGGCCCGGGTCACCCACGAGGTTGAGGATGTCGTCGCGGATCTGGAAGGCGGCGCCGAGATGGAAGCCGAACTCGATCATCGGCTCGAGGTCGGCGGTGCCGCGCGAGCCGACGAGCGCGCCGACGCGCAGCGGCAACACGGTCGTGTACCAGCACGTCTTCTTCATGATGAGGTCGAGGTAGTCGTCGGGCTCGAGGTCGATGCGGTTGTCCTGGCACCAGCCCAGCTCGAGCGCCTGCCCGGCCACCGTCTGGCGGCTCATGAAGTCGAACTCCATCATGATGCGGTCGGCCAGGCGCGCTCCCACGAGGTCGATGTTCTCGCGCAGCGTGCCGATCGCCAGGAGGGCGAGGCCGTCGCCCGCGTTCAGCGCGAGCGGCGTCCCGTAGCGCCGGTGCAGCGTCGGCTCGCCGCGTCGCATGAGGCTGGCGTCCTCGATGTCGTCGTGGACCAA
>DATDIE010000033.1:0-4086 GCA_036521235.1 Acidimicrobiales bacterium
CCTCGTGGTCTCCAACGTCGTCGACTCGTCCATGGCCCGCGCCGCCGACGGCGTCCTCTACACGCGGGCCGGACCGGAAATCGGCGTCGCCTCGACCAAGTGCCACCTGGCGCAGATCGTGGCGCTCGAGGTGTTGGGGCTGTATCTCGCCCAGATCCTCGGCGCCCTGCCGGCATCGGAGATCAACGACATCCTCGACGCCATGGAGGCGCTGCCACGGCTGGTGACGGGGGCGCTGGAGCGGGTGGGCGACGTCGACGACGTCGCGGGCAAGCTCACAGACGCCCGCGACTTCTTCTTCCTGGGCCGCCACGTCGGCTTTCCGATCGCGCTCGAGGGCGCCTTGAAGCTGAAGGAACTGGCGTACCTGCGCGCCGAGGGATATCCGGCGGGCGAGCTCAAGCACGGTCCGATCGCGTTGATCGAGCCGGGGACCGTCGTGGTGGGCATCGCCACGCGGAACCCGCTGTGGGAGAAGATGCTCTCCAACGTCGCCGAGGTCCGCAGTCGCGGCGCGACGGTGGTGCTGGTGGCCGACGACGGCGACGAGGAGTCGGCGGCGGAGGCGGACCACGTGCTGTGGGTGCCCCCGACCGAGCCCCTGCTGTCGCCGGTGGTGGGCGTCGTGCCGATGCAGCAGCTGGCCTATCGCCTGGCGCGCCTGCACGGGCACGACCCGGACCGGCCGCGCAACCTGGCCAAGACGGTGACGGTCGAGTGAGCCGCCGCGACGGGGTCCGCGGTGGCGACGTTGGCGACGTCGATGGCCTCGGGTTCTTCGGTGGTCCGGGCATCGTCGGGGTCGGCGTGGACGCCGTCTCCGTGGCGCGCTTCCGACGCCTGCTCGAGCGACGCCCCCGCTTCGCGGCGCGCTGCTTCACCGAGGTGGAACAGACCGATGCCGGCAGCTCGACGGACCGGGCCCAGAGCCTGGCGGCGCGCTTCGCCGCCAAAGAGGCCGTGATGAAAGCGCTCGGCACCGGCCTCGGCGGTTTCGCCCTGACGGACGTCGAAGTGCGGCGGACGGGAGGGACGGACGCCACGCGCCACGCGCCGTACCTGGTGCTGCACGGCGCGGCGGCCTCGCTGGCCGAGGCGCAGGGCGCCGGGCGTTTCCACGTGTCGTTGACGCACACCGAGGACGTGGCGATCGCGTTCGTGGTGGCGGAGCAGGGTGGGGCGGGGGCGCCGCCCGAAGGGCCTGGGGCCGATCGGGCCGCCGCGGTTGTGGTTGCGGCGGCTGCGGTTGCGGCTGCGGTTGCGGGGTCTGCGGGGTCTCGCTCATGCGCGCCGTCCTGACCCGGGACGAGATGCGGGTCGCCGACGCGGCCGCGCTGGCAGAGGTCTCGCACGAGACCCTCGTCGAGCGCGCCGGCACGGCGGTCGCCGTGGCCGCGTTGGGCGTGCTCGGTGGTGCCTACGGGCGCCGGGTCGTGGTGGTGGCGGGCAAGGGGAGCAACGGTGCGGACGGCCGGGTCGCCGCCGGCGTGCTCGCCCGACGCGGGGCACGGGTGCAGGTGCTCGAGGCCGAGGCGGTCGGCAGCAGCGCGCTCCCGGCGTGTGACCTCGTTATCGACGGCGCGTACGGCACCGGGTTCCGGGGGAGCTACGACGCCCCGGCGGTGCCGCCGGGTGCGACCGTGCTCGCCATCGACATCCCGTCCGGTGTCGACGCCGACACGGGCGAGGCGCCGGGGAACCCCGTGCACGCCGACCGCACCGTCACGTTCGCGGCGTTCAAGCCCGGACTGCTCGAGGGCGACGGGCAGGCGTGCAGCGGCACGGTTGAGGTGGCCGATATCGGGATCGGGTTCCCGCCGCCGGGAGCCTCGCTCATGGAGGACGCGGACGTCGCGACGCTGCTGCCGGAGCGCCTGTTGGGCATCAACAAGTGGACCAACGCGGTGGGCATCGCGGCGGGCTCGCCCGGGATGGAGGGGTCGGCGATCCTCAGTTCGCGCGGCGCGATGGCCGCGGGCTCGGGCATGATCCGCCTCGGATCGCCGGGCGATCCGTCTGCGCCGTGGCCGACCGAGGTCGTGCGCATGCACCTCCCGGCCGAGGGGTGGTCCCGCGAGTTTCTGGAGGCGACGGCCAAGTGCAAGGCGATCGTGATCGGCCCGGGGCTCGGCACGGGCAAGGCGGCCGCCGAGGAGATCCGCGCCGTCGTGGCGGGCGCGTCCGTGCCACTCGTGATCGACGCCGACGCGCTGACTGCGCTGGGCGACGCCACGGCGGCCCGCACCCTGCTCGAGAAGCGGAGCGCGCCCAGCGTCCTCACCCCCCACGACGGCGAGTACGCACGCGTGGCGGGGTCGTCGCCCGGCGCGGACCGGCTGGCGGCGGCTCGGCGCCTGGCGGACGCGGTGGGTGCGATCGTCTTGCTCAAGGGCCCTCTCACCGCGGTCGCCCGCCCCGGGGGCGGGCCGGGGGACGTGTTGTTGGCGGACGCCGGCGGCCCGGAACTGGCGACGGCGGGCAGTGGCGACGTGCTGTCGGGGATCATCGGCGCCTTCATGGCGCGGGGTGTCGCGGCGCACGAGGCGGCGGCGCTGGCCGCCCACGTGCACGGGCGGGCGGCCTCGTTCGGCCCCACCGAGGGCCTGGTGGCCGGCGACCTGCCGGGGCTGGTGGCGGACTTCCTGTCGGCGTGCGCTCACGGCGGGGAACCGCGCGCGGACCGGCGAGCACGATGACGGACAGCGCGCCCAAGCGGGTGGTCGTGCCCCTGACGGAGCTCGTCGGTGACGACGCGGACGCCGAGGTGACGATGGCGCAGGGCCGGTCTCGGCCCGCGTGGGCGGAGATCGACCTCGCGGCGGTGGCGCACAACGCCCGGTTCCTGGCGCGCCTGGCCGCGCCCGCCGAGCTGTGCGCGGTGGTCAAGGCCCACGGCTACGGGCACGGCGGGCCTGCGGTGGCGCGTGCGGCGCTGGCCGGCGGCGCCCAGCGCCTGGCGGTCGCCCTGGTCGACGAGGGGGTGGAGCTGCGCCAGCACGGGGTCACCGCGCCCGTGCTCCTGCTCAGCGAGTGCGGGAACGAGGCCGCCGAGACGGTCCTCACCTACGGGCTCACCCCGACGCTGTACTCGCGCTCGGCCGTGGAGGCCTTCGCCGCCGCCGCCCGCGGCGCTGGCCGCGAGGTGCCGGTCCACCTGAAGGTCGACACGGGCATGCACCGAGTGGGGGCGGCCCCCGAGGACTTCGTGGCGCTGGCGAAGCTGATCGACGGCGAGCCCGCGCTCGCGCTCGAGGGCGTGTGGACGCACCTGCCCGTGGCCGACGGCATCGACGAGGAGGACCGCCGTTACACGGAGGCACAGCTCGATCTCTTCGACTACCTCCTGGCCGAGCTGGCGGCGGCGGGGGTCGCGGTGCAATTGGTCCATGCGGCCAACACCGCGGCGACCGTGGCGTTCCCCCGCTCGCGCCACGACATGGTGCGCTGCGGCATTGGCCTCTACGGCTACCTGCCCGGACCGACCGTGCAGCGCGCCTTCGACGAGCAGGCCGCCGGGGAGCGGCTGCATCCGGCGATGTCACTCAAGGCGCGGGTCGTCGCCGTGCGCGAGCTCGAGGCGGGGGAGCGACCCTCCTACGGCCGGCGCCGCCCACTGCCGACGCGCTCGTTCGTGGCCACCGTGCCCATCGGCTACGCGGACGGGGTGCCACGCACCCTGTTCGACGCGGGCTACGAGGTGCTGATCGGGGGTGTCCGGCGCCCGCTCGCCGGTGCGGTGACGATGGACCAGATCGTGGTCGATTGCGGCAACGACCCGACCGTCCTTCCGGGCGACGAGGTCGTGCTCCTCGGCACCCAGGGCGACGAGACCATCACGGCGGACGACTGGGCGGCCATGCTCGGGACGATCAGCTACGAGGTGGTCTGCGGAGTGGGGCCGCGGATGCCGCGCGTCGCGGTCAACCGCCCCGGCGGCGGTGCCTGACACCGCCGAGCTCGAGCGGCTGCGCGTCACCGCGTCGACCTGCACGCTGTGCCCGCTGGCGGCGGGGCGCACGCAGGTGGTCTTCGGCGTGGGGGATCCGGCCGCCGACCTCCTCTTCGTGGGCGAGGGACCAGGCCGCG
>DATDIE010000034.1:0-2997 GCA_036521235.1 Acidimicrobiales bacterium
TCACTGCGTGGACGGAGATAGGAGAACACGGCGATCTGCGGCCCGAGCGTCGAAAGGACCAAGTCGCCAAAGGCACGTTCGAACGTCTCACCCTTGGACCACTGGTGGTTGACGACGTGGCCGTCGGACTCGAGGGTGGGCACCGAGGCCGACCACTCGTTCGACAGCACCACGGCGTCGCGGCGATCGAGGACCGCGGCGACGAGGGCCGCCGCCGTGACGATCGCGGTGACAGGCACGTGGCCGTTGAGGAAGCCGAACTCGGCGGAGCGCCGCACGAGCGGGTCAATGGCGCGCGCCACCCGCGTCACGGGGAGCCCGGACACTGCGGCGGCATCTTCAATGGCTGTGAAGCTGTCGCCCGGCGGCTCGACGACGAACAAGGTGGCGTCGGGATGATCGGCCACCACCGCATCGACCGTCACGATCGAGTCGATCCCACCACCGAAGGGGATGAGGGGTCGACCCGGTTCGGGTTCGTAGACGGCGGCTGGCGCCGGCGGGGCGTCTGGGCCCTCCACGCGGAGGCCATGCAGGTCGAGGGCGTTGCGGTAGGCGAATTCACCGAGACCCTCGATGAAGTAGGTGCGGAGGAAGTCGCGTTCCCGTGGGGTCGTGGCGATGTCACCCAGGTCGATGAGGTCAGCGGCGGTCGTCTTGTAATACGAAACGCCTGCCAGCAGATACAGGATGCGTGTGGCGGCCACGACCGCCGGATCGGTCCAGTCGCCACCCTCCGCGAACGTGAAACGCTCGGTGAAGGTGCGGTCGGCAGCGGAGTAGTTGCAGATGACCGTCGAAATCGCAGGGTCGATGGCGAACCCGTCGTAGCGGAACCGGTCGAGTGGAGGCATGCAGGTTGGGGGTGGCCCGGCCGTCCGGGCCTGCCCATGCTACGGCCGCCGGCGGTCCGATCCTGCGTTCACGCCGTGAGGCGGGCCAGCAGGGCAAACCGCCCGCATGGCCTCTGGGCACGATCGCTGAAGAAGTCGGCGTGGGCCGTGGTGATGCCGCTGTCGACGATGTGCTCGTTGGGGACGCCGTGGGCAACGAGCTGCTGGCGGTTCGCAGCGATGAGATCGACGAGAAAGTGCCCCGGGCCGTCGGGCCGCGCCACGGCGCCGTCGAGATCTGCCGGCAGTACCGCCTCGGTCAACGCCCGGCGCACCTCGTCCGTCACCTGATAGCGGCCCCGCTCCACGGCTGGCCCGAGGAAGGCGCGCACACGGCGAGGCTCGGCACCGCATGCGCGCATCGCGCTCAGGGCACGGCCGACGGCGCCGGCGGCGGTGCCGCGCCAGCCTGCGTGGATCGCGGCCAGGACGCCGACCTCTGGATCGACCAGCGCGAGCGGGACGCAGTCGGCAACCAGGATGGCCAGTGTGACGTCGGGCGACCGGGTGACCAGGATGTCCGTCGAGGTGATGGCGTCGTTCTCTGACCGCGTGCCGCGGCCACGATGCGCCGGGCCGACGACGGCCGACGCGACACCATGCACCTGGCGTGCCACCACCCATGAATCGAGCGCGACGCCGAATGCGTCGGCCGCCGTCGCACGGTTGCGAATCACTGTCTCGGCGTCGTCGCCCACATGCAGACCGAGGTTCAGCGACTCATAGGGGCCGATGGAGGATCCTCCGCGCCGGGTGGTCACCCCGACGGTGACGCCGAACGCCTCCGCCCCTGTCCAATGCACGAGCGAAATGGGCGGAAGCTCGGGCACGGTTTGGTGACCCTACCCAGCGCGCTCCGTGGCCGCCGCGCTCGTATCCCCGTACTCCCGTCAGCCCGTCGCGACGCCGGTCAGGACGCCCGCTCGTCCCACACGGTGGTCGGAATCACCGAGAGAAGCGGACGTCGCAAGCGCCGCACCACCGCGGATGGCTGGAGCTCGGAGAACCCGTAGAGCTCAGCCGAGTCCGCCTCGCCGTCGGCGACGCCCACCTCCGCCGGCGCAGGCGCGGGAACTCCGAGCACATCGGCCAGCGAGCGACCGGCATGCAGTGCGTCGAAGAGGATCATCAGCGACTCGAGCGAGAAACCGCGTTCTTGCAGCGCCAGAATGGCCGTCAGCCGATCCCGGTGGAGACGGTCGTACAGCCCGGTGCGTCCGCGCAGCTCGGGATGGGGGAGCAGGCCGAGCGTCTGCAACGAGCGGATGCGCCGCGTCGTGGTGCCCGCCGCGGCGGCCAGCCCGTCAATGGTCAGCACCGTCGCCGGCTCACGTCCCACTTCCACTTGACAAAGATAACATGTATTCATGTAACATAAAACTCCGTTTGTGGCCGAAGAGCACAAATCGAAGAGAAAGAGGTGCGGCGATGGGACTGAATCTCGGTGCGGTGGGGGCGACCTCGGAACCCTTCGAGCGGTCGTGGCAGCACAAAGACGCCCTTCTGTACGCCCTCGGCGTGGGCGCCGGGGCATCGGATCCCACCGGTTTCGAGCTGGAGTTCACGACGGAGAACTCAGACGGCGTCGTCCAGCGGGTCCTCCCGACCTTCACCACCATCATCGGACAAGGGGGCAGGGCCATCCCTCTCGGCGACTACGACCCGGCCATGCTCGTCCACGGTGAGCAAGCGATCCGTCTGCACGGTGAGCTCCCAGCAGCCGGGACCATCTCCACCACGACACGCGTTGCCGGCATGTACGACAAGGGGGCCGCAGGTCTCGTTGTCCTCGAGAACGAGTCGCGTCATGCCGACAGCGGCGAGCCCGCGTTCACGAGCCGCACCAGCCTCTTCATTCGCGGCGCGGGCGGGTTCGGCGGGCCGAGGAACCCGGAAGGGGACGACGAGGCCGCCCTCGCCGCCGAGCCGCTGCCGACACGCGAGCCCGACGACGTGGTGACCTACGCCACGCGCGCCGACCAGGCCTTGCTCT
Organism: Acidimicrobiales bacterium; assembly: GCA_036521235.1. Classification (GTDB taxonomy): domain Bacteria; phylum Actinomycetota; class Acidimicrobiia; order Acidimicrobiales; family RAAP-2; genus Bog-473. The sequence goes on from DATDIE010000034.1 coordinate 2,887, forward strand.
ACCGGTTGAACGGCGATCGCAACCCGCTGCATTCCGATCCTGTCTTTGCCAAGCGCGCGGGGTTCGACGCTCCGATTCTGCATGGCCTGTGCACATACGGCTTCACCGGGC
>DATDIE010000035.1:0-8759 GCA_036521235.1 Acidimicrobiales bacterium
CCCGCAGGGCAGGACCGTGGCGAGGGTGGTGGCGGGGCCAAACGGTCGCGCAGTCGCCGCCGCTCGGGCACGCGGGAGCGCCGGACCAAGCAGGTCGGCCGCTACCTGGTCTGCGTGCACGTCCAGCCGCAGATGACCCAGATCGCCATGCTCGAGGGGCGCTCGCTGGTCGAGCACTACGTGTCCCGGGCGGCCGACGACACCACGCAGATCGACGGGAACGTCTACCGGGGCCGGGTGCAGAACGTGCTCCCGGGCATGGAGGCGGCCTTCGTCGACATCGGGATCCCGAAGAACGCCGTGCTGTACCGGGCGACGTGCGCTACGACAAGGACGATATTGAGGGCGGGGCGTCGTCCCAGCCCCGGATCGAGGACGTGCTCAAGGCGGGGCAGACCATTCTGTGCCAGGTCACCAAGAACCCGATCGGGGCCAAGGGCGCCCGCCTGACCCAAGAGGTCTCCCTGCCCGGGCGCTTCGCCGTGCTGGTGCCGAACTCGAGCGCCTTCGGGATCTCCAAGCGGCTCGGTGACACCGAGCGCCGCCGGCTGCGCCGGATCATCGACGAGGTGAAGCCGGCCGGGCACGGCATGATCGTGCGCACGGCCGCCGAGGGCGTCTCGGCGGAGGAGCTGCAGCGTGACGTGACGTCGCTCGTCGAGCAGTGGAACGCGATCGAGGCGGAGGCGAAGAAGTCGAACCAGCCCGGGCTCTTGTACCGCGAGCCCGACATGGCGGTGCGGATCCTGCGCGAGGAGCTGAACGCCGAGTACCGCGGCGTCGTGATCGACGACCGGGCGCTCTACGAGCAGGTGCGCGACTACGTGACCGCCGTGAGCCCGGACCTGGCCGAGCGGGTCGAGTACTACGACGCCGAGGAGGAGGGCCTGCCGATCTTCGAGCGCTACCACGTGCACGAGCAGCTGCACAAGGCGCTCGACCGCAAGGTCTGGTTGCCATCGGGGGGCTCGCTGATCATCGAGCGGACCGAGGCGTTGACCGTGATCGACGTCAACACGGGCAAGAACGTCGGCAAGACGAACCTCGAGGAGACGGTCTACCGCAACAACCTCGAGGCCGCCGAGGAGGTGGCGCGCCAGCTCCGCCTGCGCGACATCGGCGGCATCATCGTCATCGACTTCATCGACATGGAGATCCGGGAGAACCGGGACAAGGTGGCCTCCGCGCTGCGCAACGCCCTGTCCCGGGACAAGACGCGGACCCAGGTCTTCGACATCTCCGAGCTGGGCCTGGTCGAGATGACCCGCAAGCGCGTCTCCGAGGGGCTGCTCGAGACCCTGTCCACCGAGTGCATGGTCTGTGCGGGCCGGGGCTTCACCCTTGAAGACTCCGCCCTGCGCTGATGCGCTAGGATTTGCGGCTTATGTACGCCGTGATCAGGTCCGGAGGAAAGCAGGAGCGTGTGGCCGAGGGCCAGCGCCTCCGCGTCGAGCTCCTGGGTGAGCCCGTGGGGGCGGAGGTGTCCCTCGAGCCCGTCCTGGTCGTCGACGGCTCGACCGTCCTGGCGACGCCCTCGCAGCTGGCCGGGGCCTCGGTCACGGCCAAGGTCGTGGGGGAGGAGTTGGGCCCCAAGATCAACGCCATGACGTACAAGTCCAAGTCGAACCAGCGGCGCCGGTGGGGCCACCGCCAGCACTACGCCACGCTGGAGATCACCGCCATCACGGCGAAGTAGCCGGATCGGTCGAAGAGGAGTCTGCAATGTCCAAGACCAAGGGAGGCGGGTCCACCCGCAACGGCCGCGACTCGAACGCCCAGCGACTCGGGGTGAAGCGGTTCGACGGCTCGGTCGTCACCTCCGGCTCCATCATCGTGCGCCAGCGCGGCACGAAGGTCTACCCCGGCGTCAACGTCGGGATCGGCGGCGACGACACGCTGTTCGCCACCGCGGACGGCGTCGTGAAGTTCGGCGAGCGCCGCGGCCGCAAGCACGTCAGCATCATCACCGACTGACGCAACCGGACTGCCGGCGCGTCGGCGGCGGGCAGCGACTGCACCATGAGCTCGCCTGACGGCCACGCGGTGTAGTTGGACCTCTCGTATGTGCGGGCCGCATACGTATGCAGACCAGGCCCTTCGGATTCCGTGACTCGGGGTGTATTCGCGCCGGCCTATCCCAGGGGAAAGATCGCAGCCACAACGCAGCCGTGCATATTCATGCAAGGCTCCTGCATGACCGAAGCCGAGGGAGGCCTCTCAGCCCGACGGGCGTGAGTGCAGCTCGATCCCGTTGCCCCACGGGTCGCTCGTGAACGCCTGCTGGCGTCCCGTCGTCCCCACCGGCACGGGTTCGCTCACCTTCAGGCCACGGGCACGGAGCTCGGCCACCGCCGCCGCCAGGTCGTCGAAGACCAGGGCGAAGTGCTGGCCCACGTTCTTGGGGACCTCGGCCTCGATCAGGTGGACCTGCTGCCCGCTGGCCGTGTCGAGCCAGGCGCCCGGGAACCCGAAGTCGGGCCGCGTGTGGTTCTGCACCAGGCCCATCGTGTCCGTGTAGAACGCGATGCCCCCGGGCACGTCGGGCACGTTGATGGCGACGTGGTCGACGCCGACGGGCTCCACCAGGTTGGTCACGAGAGCGAGCCTACGACGTGGCGCACGATCGCGGCCACGGCGGGGGAGGCGGCGGTCCCGACCGACGCGATGGCGGCGAGCTCGCTCAGCGGCGTGCCGGCGGAGGCGGCCGCGTTCGAGACCACCGCCAGGCCGAGGACGTCGACGCCGGCCGCCCGGGCGGCGATCGTCTCGAGGGCGACCGACATGCCCACGACGTCGGCCCCCATCGTCTCGAGCATGCGGATCTCGGCGGGCGTCTCGAACTGCGGGCCCGCCAGCTGCGCGTAGACCCCCGGCCGCTCGGCCAGCGCCGCCGCGGCGGCAGGGTCCGGCGTCGCCAGCGCAAGCGTGCGGAGCGCGGGGGAGTAGGCGTCGACCATGTCGACGAAATCGGGCCCACCGAGCGGGCTGCGGCCGGTCAGGTTCAGCTGGTCTGCCAGCACGACCACGTTCCCGACGGTGAGGTCCGATCGGATGCCGCCCGCCGCCGCGGTCAGGATCACCGTCGTGCAGCCCGCCGCGATCCCGGTGCGCAGCGGGTGCACGGCCTCCGCCGGCGTGACCCCCTCGTACAGGTGGACCCGCCCGCCGAGGACCAGGAGCCGGCGCCCGGCCAACTCGAGCGACCAGCCGTGGGCCCGGTGCCCCGCCGCCGTGTAGGCGGGGAAGCCCGGCAGCGTGCCGAGCGGCACGTAGTCGTGCTCGGCCCCGAGGAGCTCGGCCACGCCCGAGAGGCCGCTCCCGAGTACGACCAGCACGTCGTGGCGCTCGACCCCGATGCGTCGAGCCAGCTCCCGGGCGCTGCGGGCCGCCTGCTCGACGGCATCGTCCATGCGCCAGATGGTAGAGGGGCCGGGGGTCGCCCGGCACCGGCCGCGTAACATCGGGCGGGCATGCCCTCCTCCTCCGCTCCTCAGGTCCCGCATCCCCTGGCGCCGCTCACGGGCGACGAGATCATCGCGGGGCGCGAGATCGTCGGCGCCAGCGGCCGCGCCGCGGTGCCGGCCGACGCCCTGCGATTCGCCTACGTCGGGCTGTGCGACCCACCGAAGGACCTGGTGCGCGCGTTCGACCGCGGCGAGCAGGTGGACGTCGACCGCCGCGTCCGGATCGTGCTGCTCGAGGGCCCGGTGGCCGACGTCACCGAGGTGATCGTGTCGGTCACGCGGGGGGAGGTGGACCGCTGGGAGGTCGTGCGCGACGTGCGGCCGCCGCTCCAGTTCGAGGAGTCGATCCACGTCCTGGCGGCGCTGCACGACAACGCCGAGTGGAACGCCGCGCTCGAGCGCCGGGGGGTCGTCGACCGCTCCCTCGTCCAGATCGACCCCTGGCCGGCGGGCACGTTCGCCCTGGCCCACGAGGAGGGCCGCCGGATCACCCGCTGCCTGGCCTTCTTGCGCGAGTCGGCCGACGACAACGGCTACGCCCGGCCCCTCGAGGGGCTGATGGCCTTCGTCGACATGGGCCGCGGGGAGGTGCTCGAGGTCGTCGACCTCGGCGTCGTGCCGCTCCCGCCCAAGTCGGGCAGCTACTACCCCGAGGACAACGGGCCGCTGCGCACCGACCTCAAGCCGCTCGAGATCACCCAGCCCGAGGGCCCGAGCTTCGAGGTCGACGGCAACCTCGTCCGCTGGCAGAAGTGGTCGCTGCGCCTCGGCATGGACCCGCTCGAGGGCCTCGTGCTCTACACGGTGGGCTACGAGGACGGGGGGCACGTGCGCCCGATCCTCTACCGCGCCTCGGTGAGCGAGATGGTCGTGCCGTACGGCTCCCCCGACCCCCTGCACGCGTGGAAGAGCGCGTTCGACGCCGGCGAATGGGGGCTCGGCCGCATGGCCAACTCGCTGACGCTCGGCTGCGACTGCCTCGGCGAGATCCGCTACTTCGACGACGTGTGGGCCGACGAGAAGGGCAAGCCGCGCACGCGGGCCAACGCGATCTGCATGCACGAGGAGGACTACGGCATCCTCTGGAAGCACGTCGACATGGTGTCGGGCCGCACCGAGGTGCGCCGCTCGCGCCGCCTCGTCGTCAGCTCCATCGCCACCGTCGGGAACTACGAGTACGGCTTCTACTGGTACTTCTACCTCGACGGCACCCTCCAGCTCGAGGTGAAGCTGACCGGGATCATGTCGACCATGGCCGTGGCCGACGGCGACGCCGGCGAGCACGCCAAGATGGTGGCGCCCGGGCTGGCGGCGCCGTACCACCAGCACATGTTCAACGTGCGCCTCGACCTCGAGGTCGACGGCCCCGACAACGCGGTCTACGAGGTCGACGCGGCCTCCTCGGGCGCACCGGGCACGCCGGAGAACCCCTGGGGGAACGTGTTCGGCACGACGGCGACGCTGCTCGAGTCCGAGCTGGCGGCGCGCCGCGACGTCGACCCGTCACGCAGCCGCACCTGGCGCATCGCCAACCGCTCGGCCCGCAACGGCGTGGGCGAGGCCACGGCGTACAAGCTGCTGCCCGCGTCGACACCCACGCTGCTCGCCCACCCGGACTCGAGCGTGGGACGGCGCGCCGCGTTCGCCACGCACAACCTGTGGGTCACGCCGTTCGACCCCGAGGAGCGGCGGGCCGCCGGCGACTACCCGAACCAGCACCGCGGCGGCGCCGGCCTGCCCGAGTGGACGGCGCAGGACCGCCCGATCGTCGACACCGACGTCGTGCTGTGGCACACGTTCGGCGTCACGCACATCCCGCGCCCCGAGGACTGGCCCGTGATGCCCGTCGAGTACACCGGCTTCACCCTGGTCCCGTTCGGCTTCTTCGACCGCAACCCCGCGCTCGACGTCCCGCCCTCGGCCGACCACTGCGGCGACCACGATCAGGACTGATGCCTGAGCACGGCGCCCCCGCCGAGTACCACCCGCCGGTCGAGGAGTACCTCGAGACGATGCTCGGCCTGGCCGAGGAGGGCGTGCCGGTGATCCAGGCGCGCATCGCCGAGCGCCTCGGGCGCTCGGCCCCGTCGGTGTCCGAGATGCTCGACCGCCTGATCGACGACGGCTACGTGACGCGCGAGGGCCGGCGCCTGTCGCTCACCGAGAGCGGGCGCGCGCTGGCCGAGAAGGTCGTGCGCAAGCACCGGCTGGCGGAGCGCCTCCTGGTCGACGTCATCGGGCTCGAGTGGCACAAGGTGCACCGCGAGGCGGGGCGCTGGGAGCACGTGATCTCCGACGACGTCGAGGCGCGCCTCGTCGAGCTGCTGGGCGACCCCGCCACCTGCCCGCACGGCAACCCGATCCCGGGCTCGCACTCGGAGGCGCCGGCGGTCGAGACGCGGCCGCTGGCCGAGGTCGACGTGGGGGAGCGGGTGCGGCTCCTGCGCGTCAGCGAGGAGGTCGAGCTGAACCTGGGCTCGCTGACGCTCCTCGACGAGGGCGGCTTCATCCCCGGCGCGGTGGCGCGCGTCGGAGGGCGCGACACCGACGGCACGATGGAGGTCACGGTCGAGGGCGGCGACGAGCGCCTGCGGGTCTCGCGCGACCTCTCCGACCGCCTGTTCGTCGGCGTGCCGTGACGCTGCGGCTGGTCGCCGACGCCGTCTTCACCGTCGACGCCGACGACCGGGTGCTCGCACCCGGGGCCGTCGAGGTCACCGACGGGCTGATCTCGTGGGTGGGCGACCCGGCCGAGCTGCCGTCCGCCGCTGGCACCGAGGTGCGCCAGCTCGGCGGCGTCCTCATGCCGGGCCTCGTGAACTGTCACGGGCACTCCCCGATGACGCTTGTGCGCAGCGCGGGCGACGGGCTGCCCCTCGACCGCTGGCTGACCGAGTCGGTCTGGCCGCGCGAGGCCCGCCTGGCCGACGAGGACGTCTACTGGGGGATGACGCTCGGCGCCGCCGAGCTGTTGACCAACGGCACCAACACGACGTGCGAGCAGTACCGGCATCCCGCGCCCGTCGTCGAGGCCGTGCTCGACGCGGGCATCCGGGCCGTCTACACGCCCGGCATCTTCGAGGTGCCGGGGTCGCCGGACGGGCCGGGCCAACACTGGGAGGTGCTGCTCGCCGAGGCGTGCGACCTCTTCGACGCCGAGGACGGGCGCGCCGGCCGGCTCCATCTCGGGTTCGGGCCGCACGCCGCCTACACCGTCCCGCCCGAGGGGCTGCGCGAGATCGCCGCCGAGGCGAAGCGCCGCGATGCGCTCTTCCAGATCCACCTGGCCGAGACCGCGGCCGAGTGCGAGGACGTGCTCGGCCGCTACGGCATGAGCGCGCCCGCCCTGTTGGCCGACGTCGGCGCGCTCGAAGCGCGCGTCCTCGCCGCGCACGCCGTGTGGCTGGACGACGACGACCTCGCGCTGCTGGCGCGCCACGACGTGGCGGTGGCGCACTGTCCGGGGTCCAACGGCAAGCTCGGCTCGGGCGTGGCGCCGCTCCGGCGCCTGCTGGAACTCGGGGTGCGGGTCGGGCTCGGCACGGACGGCCCAGCCTCCAACGACGACCTGCACCTGTGGGACGAGATGCGCCTGGCGGCCGTGCTGGCCCGGGCGCTGGCCGGCGACCCCGGCGCGCTGACCTCGGTGACGGCGCTGCGCCTGGCGACCCGGGGCGGCGGCGAAGCCCTCGGGCTCCCGGTCGGCGCGCTCGAGGTGGGGCGCCCGGCCGACGTCATCCGCCTGCGCACCGACGACCCGCGCTTCACGCCTTCGGTCACCGAGGCCGAGCTGCTCGGCCACCTGGTGTGGGCGGGGGCGGGGTACCTCGTGACCGACGTGTGGGTGGGCGGTGCGTGCGTGGTCGAGGCGGGCCGCTGCACGCACATCGACGAGGAGCGCGCGCGGGACGAGGTGGCCCGACGCGCCCGTCGTTTGCTCGGCTCCTAGCCCCGTAGGCTTCCTCCCCATGCCCGGCTTCGTCGATCAGGCCCAGCTGCACGCGCGCGCGGGCGACGGCGGCGCCGGCTCGGTCTCGTTCCGGCGCGAGGCGCACGTCGACCGCGGCGGCCCCGACGGCGGCGACGGCGGCCACGGCGGCGACGTCTGGCTCGTCGCCTCGGAGAACGAGGCCTCGCTCCTCGGCTTCAAGGACCACCCGTTCCGCCGCGCCACCAACGGGGGGCACGGGTCGGGGCAGAAGCGACACGGGGCGCGGGGCAAGGACGTCGTGGTGCCGCTGCCCGTCGGCACCGTCGTGCGCGATAGCGCCGGCGACGTCGTGGTCGACCTGGCGCCCGCCGGGACGCGCTTCATGATCGCCGAGGGCGGGCAGGGGGGCCGCGGCAACGCGCGCTTTCTCTCCAACCGCCGGCGCGCGCCCGCGTTTTCCGAGCAGGGCGAGGCCGGCAACGAGCGCTGGCTCGACCTCGAGCTCAAGCTCATGGCGGACGTCGCGCTCGTCGGGTTCCCCAACGCCGGCAAGTCCACGCTGATCTCGACGGTGTCGGCGGCCAAGCCGAAGGTGGCGGACTACCCGTTCACTACGCTGGAGCCGCACCTCGGCGTCGTCCGGGTCGGCGGCGCGCACGACGGCACCGAGTTCGTCATGGCCGACATCCCGGGCCTCGTCGAGGGCGCGGCGGGCGGCCGCGGCCTCGGGCACCAGTTCCTGCGCCACATCGAGCGGGCGCGGGTGCTCGTGGTGCTCCTCGACCTCGGCGCCACACTCGTGGGCGGCCAGCCCGCGGCCGAGCAGCTGCGCGTGCTGCTGGCCGAGCTCGAGGCGTACCGGCCCGACTTGCTCGAGCGCCCGCGGCTCGTCGTGGGAAGCAAGGCCGACGCCCTGTCGGCCGGCGCCGACATCGAGGGTGCCGACGCGGATGGACCCGCGTCGTGCGACCTCCTGCTGTCGGCCGCCACCGGTGAGGGCGTCGACGCGCTCGTCGACCACGTCGCCGTGCTCGTGCAGGGTGCCCGCGCCGCGACGACCGCCGGCGAGGCCGACCTGGCTGCGTCCGAGATCGTTGTGCACCGGCCGGTCCCCGAGGGGGTCGACGTGCGGCGCACCGGGTCCGGGGCGTGGCTCGTCCTGGGCCGCGCCGCCGAGCGCGCCGTGGCGTTCTCCGACCTGACCGACGCCGGGGCACAGGAAGAGGCGGTGCGACGCCTGCGCCGCCTCGGGGTCGACCGGGCGCTGGCCCGCGCCGGCGCCCACGAGGGCGACGAGGTCACCGTCGGCGCCATGACGTTCACGTGGGGCGAAGGGTGATCGCCGTCGTCAAGGTCGGCTCGTC
>DATDIE010000036.1:0-26387 GCA_036521235.1 Acidimicrobiales bacterium
GGCGTGGCGGCGGGAGCACGGCGTCCCGAGTACGACCTCATACCGGTCCCGCCGGCGCCCGGCTTCGGCGACTCCATCGGCGCCATGACGATCGCCGGCGGCATCATGGGAGCGCTGTTCCACCGCGAACGCACGGGCGAGGCGACCACGGTCGACGTGTCACTCCTCAGCTCGGGCATCTGGGCCATGGGCCAGGCTTTCGCCGTCTCGCTGCTGCTGAACCAGCCGTGGCAGGGACCGCCCTCCAACATGCCGCGCCAGAATCCGCTCGTGCGCAACTTCACGACCAAGGACGACCGCCAGCTCTCCCTTTGTTGTCTTCAGGCCAGCCGATACTGGGCCGAGCTGTGCAACCTCGTCGGCCGTCCCGCTGCCGGCACCGAACCCCGCTTCGACGGCCACGACGCCTTGATGGAGAACACGCTGGACGCGCAGGCACTGCTGGAGGCGGCGTTCGCAGAGCGCACCGTCGGCGAGTGGCGAACGCAACTGGCCGACTTCACGGGGCAGTGGTGTGTCGTCCAAGACACCCTCGAGGCGGCGACGGTCGACCCGCAGGTCGCGGCCAACGGCTACATCCAGGACTGCGCGACCGCGAGCGGCGCACCGTTCAAGCTTGTTGCTGCCCCCATTCAGTTCGGAGGGGAACCAGCGCCAGCGGGTCGGTCGCCCGAATTCAACGAGCACGGCGACGCGATCCTCGAAGAGCTCGGAATCGACTGGGATACCATCGTGGACCTCAAGGTCCGTTCCGTCGTCGGATAGGGCGCGCCCGCGCGTCAGTCAGGAGAGAACAACCATGTCACTGTTCGATGCATTCCGTTACGACGGCAAGCGGGTCCTGGTGGTCGGGGGCGCTACCGGCATGGGCGCGGCCGCGGCAGAGCTGGCCCGTGACGCCGGGGGCGAGGTCGTGGTCATGGACTACGCCGACGTGAAGCTGTCGGGGGTCAAGTCGATCAAGATGAGCCTGGCCGACAAGGACTCCATCAACGCCGCCGTCGACGAGTGCGGCGGCCCGGTGCACGCAGTGATGTCATGCGCGGGCGTCGCCGACGGGACGCCGAACATCGAGAAGATCAACTTTGCCGGGCACCGCCACCTGATTGAGCGCATGCTCGCCGGCGGGATGTTGCCCAAGGGATCGGCGATCGGCTTCATCTCCTCGGCGGCCGGTCTCGGCTGGGAGGCCGGCTGGGACCAGGTGAAGGAGTACCTCGACACGCCGGACTTCGACGCGGCGTCGGCCTGGGCGATCGAGCACAACTGGAACGACTACTTCCATTCCAAGCAGGCGGTCTGCGGCTACGTGGCGCGCCAGGCGTACCCGATGCTCAAGCAGGGCATCCGGATCAACGCGATCTGCCCCGGCCCGACGGACACCCCGCTCGCCCAGGCCAACGCGGAGATGTGGCTCGGCTTCGGCGCCGACTACCGCGAGGACACCGGGATCGCGGCGTCCACCCCGCTGGAGCAGGCGTACCCGCTCGTGTTCCTCTGCAGCGACGCCGCGGCGGCGATCTCGGGCATCACCCTGATCAGCGACGTGGGCTACATCAGCTCCGGCATCACCGAGTCGTACCCGCAAGCGTCCGCCGCCGCGGGGTTCCTGCTCGGTCGCATGTAGGTACCTGCGCGGTGGCGCCGGACCGAAGGAGAGCGATGACGACCACGGTTGAGGGGGAGGAGGCGGCGCCGGCACGGCGCCACGTGCTCCAAGAACTCGGTTGGGACGTCCAGCCCGCGGGCGACGAGGACGGCCGGATGACCGGTTCCGCCGTCGTCTTCCCCGAGATGTACGCACCCGGGACGGAGCACCTGCGCACGTCGATCCTGGCGGCGTGGGCCGACGTGGTAGCCGGTTACCTGGCCGTGCAGACGGTAGGCCCGCGGGTGCCCGTCACGCTCGAGCTCGACGTCCACCTGTACCGCCCGGCCCCCGGATCGGGCGAGGTGCGCGGCGAGGCCAAGGTGATCAAGTCCGGACGTTCGGTGTTCGTCGCCGGCGTCGACTTCCTCGACGAGACCGGCGAGCAGTTCGGCTTCGCGGCGGCATCGTTCATGGCGTCGCCGGACGAAGGCCTCCGGATCCCGCCGCTCGGCACGCGCTCCCCCCTCGCCACGGGCGAACGGTTGACCGTTCCTTACGCCCAGCGCGCCGGCTGCGAGCGCCGCGCCCCGGGCGTGGCGGCCTTGGGGCACTCCGACGAGGTGCTCAACGCGTCGAACACGATCAACGGGGGCCTGATCGCCCTGGCGGCCGAGGAGGCAGTGCTGTCGCTCTCGCCGCCGGGCGAGAGCCTGGCGTCGCTGGACCTGCGCTACCTGCAGCCGGCCCGGGTCGGGCCCGTGGTGGCCACGGCGGAGGCGCGGCACGGGCTCGGCCGCGTGGAGGTGCGCGACGAGGGAAACGAGAACCGCCTCTGCGTCGCCGCCACGACGCGCACGTTCGGCTTCTGAGGCCGGAGACAGGGGGCCAGACGCATGGAGGGACAGCGCCGCGGCGCCAAGCTGGCGATGAGCGACGCCGAGCGCGACGCCTTCTTGTCCTCGGAGCGCACGTGCCGCGTGGCCAGCATCGGCCGGGACGGCTCGCCGCACGTCACGCCGCTGTGGTTCGCGTGGGACGGCTCCGCCCTCTGGCTGACGTCGATCGTGCGGAGTCAACGCTGGAGCGACCTGCAGCGTGACCACCGGGTCAGCGTGATCGTCGACGCCGGTGGTCCGTTCACCGAGCTTCGCGGCGTGGAGCTGCGTGGCGTCGTCGAGGTGGTCGGCGAGGTGCCGCGGACCGGGGAACCGGTGCCCGGGCTCGAGGTACCCGAGCGCATCTTCGCCGACAAGTACGCGGGCGGGCGGGTGCACCACGACGGGCGCCACGCGTGGCTGCGCGTGCGGCCCAGCAAGATCGTGAGCTGGGACTTCCGCAAGATGGGCGGCTGACCCCGGTCGCGCTACTGTGGCCGGGCGAAAACCGAGATTGGCATTCTCGTGATTGGAGAACGCTCATGACAGCCCAGCGGTGCGTGGCCGACGGACTCTTCGAATGGCCGTCGGACGAACCGAAGGTGCGCGCCTCGCGCTGCGACACGTGCGCCTTCGTGACCTTCCCGGCCCAGGATGCCTGCCCGAGTTGCGGCGGTGACGCCGTCAGCCCGACGCACTTGTCGCGGACGGGGACGCTGTGGACGTGGACGAGGCAACGCTTCCAGCCGAAGAACCCGCCCTACGCCGGCCGCGAGCCGGCGGCGGAGTTCGTGCCGTTCGGCGTCGGGTTCATCGAGTTGCCCGAGGGCCGGATCGAGGCGCGTCTGGCGGGGGACGTCGACGAGGAGCTTGCAATCGGGATGCCGATGGAGCTGACCGTCGTGCCGTTCACGACCGACGAGGACGGCACCGAGGTGCTGACGTACGCGTTCCGTCCCGTGAAGGAGGGCTGAGACATGGACGACGTCGCCATCATCGGGGTGGGCCTGCACCCCTTCGGACGTTTCAAGGGCGTCTCGGGCCTCGAGATGGGGGCCAAGGCGACCCGCCTCGCCCTGGCCGACGCCGGCATCACGTGGAAGGACGTGCAGTTCGCCTTCGGCGGCAGCTACGAGGTGGACAACCCGGACGCCGTGGTGAGCTTCCTCGGTCCGACCGGGTTGCCGTTCACGGACGTCTACAACGGTTGCGCCACCGCAGCCAGCGCGCTGACCCAGGCGGCCAACACGCTGCGCCTCGGCGACTACGAGCTCGGCGTGGCGATCGGCATGGACAAGCACCTGCCCGGCGCCTTCGCCGCGGACCCGGTCGACTACGGCGCACCGAGTTGGTACGGCGAGACCGGCCTGTTCCTCACGCCGAAGTTCTTCGCCATGAAGATCCAGCGCTACATGCACGACTACGGCATCAGCCCCCAGACCCTGGCCAAGGTGGCTGCGAAGAACTACCGCAACGGCGCGTTGAACCCGAACGCCTTCCGCCGCCAGCCGCTCAGCGAGGAGCAGATCCTCGAGTCGCCGATGGTCAACGACCCGCTCACGCAGTACATGTTCTGCTCGCCCGACGAGGGCGCGGCCGCCGTCGTGCTGTGTCGGGCCGACGTGGCGCACCGCTACACCTCGACGCCGATCTACCTGCGGGCGTCGGTCGTGCGCACGCGGCGCCTCGGTGCCTTCGAGGTGCACAGCCCGTGGCTGCCACTCGAGCGGGCGGACGCCCCGACGGTGGACGCGTCACGGGTGGCCTACGAGATCGCGGGCATCGGGCCCGAGGACGTCGACGTCGTCCAGCTGCAGGACACAGACGCCGGGGCCGAGGTGATCCACATGGCCGAGAACGGCTTCTGCCAGGACGGCGAGCAGGAGGCCCTCCTGGCCGAGGGCGCCACCGAGATCGGCGGGGCACTCCCGGTCAACACCGACGGTGGGCTCATCGCCAACGGCGAGCCGATCGGCGCGTCGGGGCTCCGACAGGTGCACGAACTGGTGCTGCAGCTGCGGGGCAATGCAGGCGAGCGCCAGGTCCCCGGGCCGCCGCGCGTCGGCTACAGCCAGCTGTACGGCGCGCCGGGCACGGCCGGGGTGGCCATCGTCTCGACCTAGGCGCCGCCGCCGCCGCCGGTCGGGAGGTTCAGGCGGCGAACGGTACTTTCATGACAGCGGCGAGGTTGCCGCCCATCACCTTGGCCACGTCCTCGTGGGACAGGCCGTCGAGCTCCTTCACGTAGCTGAGGGGCTCGGACATGCCCTCGATGTGGGGGTAGTCCGAACCGAACACCACGTTGTCGGCGCCGATGAGGTCGATGAGCCCCATGGGGTCGTCCTCGTGGAACGGGTGGACCCAGATGTTGCGCTTCAGGACCATCAGCGGGTCCTCGTCGTAGATCGAGGGCTCCCGCTCGTAGGAGTGGGTGAGGGCGTCGACGATCGGACGCACCCAGGCGGACCCGTTCTCCACCGGGAGGATGCGCAGCGTCGGGAAGCGAGTGAGCAGGCCGTGCCCGATGAGCGAGGCGACGGTGTCGAAGATGCCCCGGCTCTGCGTGTGCGCGATGTCAGAGAAGGCCGACTTGCCGCCGGCGAAGGGCAGCAGCTCGCCACCGTGCGTGCCGTTCCAGTCGTTGTAGTACCGGGTGAGCCCGTCGTCGGAGGCGTGCATGCCCACCGCCACGTCGAACTCGGCGACGCGGGCCCAGAACGGGTCGAACTCGGGGAGTGCGAACGACCGGCGCCCCTGGTAGCCCGGGACCGGCGCGGGCCGGACGAGGATGATCTTCGCCCCGCGCTCGACGACCCACTCGAGCTCCTTGATGGCCTCGTCGACGATGGGCAGCGTGATCACCGGGGTCGGGAAGATCCGCCCCTCGTAGTCGAAGGTCCAGTGTTCGTGCATCCACTGGTTCAGCGCATGGACCACGACGTGCGTGGCCTTCGGGTCGTCGGCCAGTCGCTCCTCGAGGAGGCTGGCCAGCGTCGGCCACATGAGCGCCCGGTCAAGGCCGAGCTCGTCCATGATCTTGAGCCGCGGCTCGGGCGAGAAGAAACCCTCGGGTGAGCGCATCGCCTCGCCGATCATCTCGCGGCGGGTCTTGCCCTCGGGGTTCCCTTCCTTGAAGTACTGCTCCTGCGCGCCGGGGCGACCCACCACCTCGAATGTCGGGTTCGGGATGTAGTCGGAGATGACGTTGCGCAGCGCGATCTTGGTGCGCCCGTTCACCTGGACGTACTTGACCAGTCCCTCATACTCCTTCGGGAGGAACTTGGTGAAGGCGTCCGTCGTCTCGTACATGTGGTTGTCCGCGTCAAAGACGGGAAAGTCGACAACGTTCGCGGGCATGGCCACCTCCGTGCATCAGTGATCCGTGAGGCGCAGACGACCTGCTGCCCCCTTTTCAACATCGACGTCAATATTATACCCTGGGTCCGGTCGCTCGGGCCACTCGGCGCCGGCGAGCCCGGGACGCGGGCCGGAGAGGGAGAAGGAGTCGGCCATGGCGACGTACGTGCTGGTCCACGGCGGTGGGCACGGCGGCTGGTGCTACCAACGGGTGGCGCGCCTCCTGCGGGCGGAGGGCCACGACGTGTACACCCCGACCCTCACCGGGCTCGGCGAACGGGCCCACCTGCTCGACGAGAAGGTGGACCTCGAGCGGCACGTCGCCGACGTCGCGGCCGTGTTGCGCTTCGAAGACCTGCGCGACGTGATCTTGGTCGGCCACTCCTACGGGGGCATGGTGATCACCGGGGCGGCCGACTGCGTGCCCGAGCGGGTGGGAAGGCTCGTCTATCTCGACGCCGCGACACCGCTGAACGGCCAGTCGCTCGTCGACGTGGCCGGACCGGTGATCAACGCCGTGCGGCCGATGGGCGAGACGGTCGACGGCATGGAGCTCGTGCTGCTGCCGGCGCCCGACGCCGGCCTGCTCTACGGGGTGGACGACCCGGCGGACCTGGCGTGGATGGCGGAGCGCCTGACTCCGCATCCGTGGGCGTGTTTCGCCCAGCCGCTCGCGCTGCAGCACGAGGAGGCCCTGTGGGCCATCCCGCAGTACCACATCGTGTGCACCTCGACGCTGCTCACGCGCGACCGGGGCCTGATGGCGAAGGCCCGGGCCGAAGGCCGACTCTGGGATATTGACACCGGGCACGATCTCATGATCACCGAGCCGGAGAAGACGGCGGCGGCGTTGCGCCAGGTCGCGGCGTCCTGACCGGCGCTGCCGGCTCTCGTCGTGTATGCCATGCACAGCCGGGGGTCAGTTCCGGCAACACCTAGGGGGTGGAGTATGACCGTCGGAGGACGTCAGCGTCTTGTGCGCCGCCGCGCACTCGACCGATTCGCCCGGCTCGGGCTGGCGACGCTCATGGCCAGTGGCTTGACCATCGGAGTCGGCAGTGCATTGGCCGGAACCGCCGGCGCAGCGACGTCGAAGGCACCGATCACCATTGCCCTCATCACGTCGTTGACCGGCGAGGGAGCCTCGGAGTTCAGCCAGGCTCCCGCCGGGTTCGACGCACGGATCGCGCTGCAGAACGCCGAGGGTGGGGTCGACGGACACAAGCTCGTCGGGATCGTACTCGACGACCAGACCAGCCCGACGGCGATCGCGACCGCCGTGCAGGACGCGCAGTCAAAGGGGGCCCTCGGGATCGTGTCGGACAGCCCGCTCTTCTTCCTCGCCGCCAAGGGGCCTCAGCAGGCCGGCGTCCCTGTCACGGGCGGGTTCTTCGACGGGCCCGAGTGGGGCACCCAGCCCTACACCAACATGTTCGCCGCCGACGCCGGCAGCGTGGACCCGAAGTACCCGGTCAACACCGCCTTCGGCACGTTCATGAAGGCCCATGGGGGTACCGTCCTGTGCTCGTACGGCTACGGCATCTCCCCCTCGTCGACGCGGTCGGCGGTCGGCACGGCGGATTCGGTCGAGCGAGCAGGCGACAAGGTGGGCCAACTCGACACGTCGATACCCTTCGGCTCGGTGGCCATGACGACCCCCGCGCTCGTGGCGAAACAGAAGGGCTGCAATGCGTTCTACGCCGGCCTGGACGACAACTCGAACTTCGCCCTGGCCGAGGCGCTCAAGCAGGAAGGCGTCAAGCCCAAGGTCATGGTCTTCCCGACGGGCTTCGAGTCCAGCGTCATCAACTCCCCCGCCTGGAGCGCAGTACAAGGCGGCTACTTCGACTCGGAGTTCCGCCCGTTCCAGATCCCCGACGCGGGCACGCGCCAAATGCAGACCGCCCTCGAGAAGTACGCGCACTTCAACAGCTCTGAGTTCCCGAACTTCAGCCAGTACGAGTCCTGGCTTGGCGCTGACCTGATGATCAAGGGCCTCGAGCTGGCCGGTCCGAATCCGACGCAGGCGGCGGTGATCCATGACCTCCGCAACCTCAAGAGCTACAACGGCAACGGCCTGCTCGCTGGGACGATCAACTACTCGACCATCTTCGGGCACGACCTGCCCGAAGCGTGCGGCTGGTACATGATCGCCGAGAAGCACGGCTTCGTGCCGTCGTCGACCAAGCCCGTGTGCGGCACGGATATCCCGGGGACGACCACGGTCCAGTCCTGACGCGTCGGGCCTCCGGAGGGCGCGGGCCCGTCGGAGGATGGTGACTCCGGCTCAATCCTCTATGGAGATGGCGTTCTTCGGGCAGGACCGCACGGCTTCCATGAGCTTCTCGCGCAGCTCCTCGGGCGGCTTCTCGTCGAGGACGTAGAGGAAGTCGTCGTCGCGCACCTCGAACACCTCGGGGAGGATCCCCATGCAGAGCGCGTTGCTCTCGCACTGGTCGAAATCGACGACGACACGCATCAACGTTCCCTCTTTTCTGGCCTCATCGGCAGCACCGATGCTACGTCCGCCTTCGCGCTCCCGCGATCGCCCTCGAGCCGGCGGATGAGGTCCTCTACGAACACGACGGTCTCCTGGTGCCCCGTCGACATGCCCAGCATGGCCTGCTCGATGACGAGGAACGTGGAAATGCTGGTCAACAAGACGGCGCACACGAGTGGCGGATATTCCTGCTGATCAATCTCGTAGCGGTCCAGCACGGAGCGGAACCCGTCGAGCAGCCCGATGCGGTAACGCTCGGCCGACTCGGAGAGCTCGGTCCGGATCGCCTTGCGGTGGTTGGCCAGCGCCGTGAACTCCATGGTCAGCGCGGTACCACGCGGGTCGCGGCTCATATCCCATAGCGACCACAACGGCTGGGGCGACGAGAGGGCGCGGGCCTGGCGTTCGAGGGCCTGATCCGCCCGACGCCGGAACGACGATAGGAACAGGTCGTCCATCGTGCGGAAGTAGTAGTGCACGAGCTGGGGCTTCAGTCCGGCCTTCGCCGCCAGACGGCGAGAGGTCACCGCGGCGTAGCCCTCCTCGAGCATCAGCTTCTCGGCGGCGTCGAGCAGCGCGCTACGCGACTTCGAGGTCTCCGCGCCGATCCGGCGCGCCGTCGTGCTCACGGAAAGGCCCTCAGATGTACATGCCGCCGTTGACCCCGATGATCTGCCCTGTGACGTAGCCGCCCTCTTCCGAGCAAAGGTAGGAGCAGGCCGCTGCGATGTCGGCCGGGGTGCCGGCGCGGCCGAGCGGGATCATCTTGGCCATGACCTCGACGCTCGGGACGTTCCCCTCGGTCTCTCCCTTGCGCGCCATCGGAGTGTCCACGATCGTCGGCGGGATCGTGTTGGCCGTGATGCCGTGATGGGCCAGCTCTCTGGCGAATGCCTTGGTGAGGCTGATGACGCCGCCCTTCGACGCCACGTAGTGCGTCATGTTCGGCGCGCCGGACTGGGCGCTGGACGAGGAGATGGTGACGATGCGTCCCCAGCCCTCGGCGATCATGTCCGGCACGGCCAACTGCACCGAGGTGAAGGTGCCGGTCAGGTTCACCGCCAGGATCCGGTCCCACTTCTCCGCCGTGACCTCGGCAATGGGGTCGAACGCCTCGATCCCCGCGCTGGTGACGACGATCGTCACGGGGCCGAGCTCCTGACGGACGGACTCGTAGACGCGGCTCAGCGCGTCACGGTCGGCCACGTCGGCCTGATGGGCGACGGCAGTGAAGCCCTGGGCCGTGAGATCGGATGTGACCTGGCCCACACGGTCGCTGTCGAAGTCGAGCAGCGCGATCGCGTGCCCGTCGGCGGCGAGGCGGCGGGCCGCCCCCTCCCCGATGCCCGACGCGGCGCCCGTCACCACCGCGACGCGGGCGCTCACTTGATGGCCTCGGCGGGGGTGAACTCGAGGTAGAGCTTGTGCAGACCACGCAGCACCCACGTGGGCTCGTACTCGAAGTGACGGTCACCGGGAGGACCGTGATGCTCGTCGGAGAGCCGGATGTCACGCATGCGCTCGAGGATCCGCTCGATGCTGACTCGCCCTTCCGCGCGGGCCAGCGGGCCGCCGGGGCAGGCGTGGACGCCACGCCCGAAGGCGATGTGCACTTTGGCGTTGGGCCGGTCCACCCGGAATTCCTCGGGGCACTCGAAGAGCCGAGGGTCACGATTCGCCGCGCCGTTCAACAGCATGACCGGGGTGCCCGGCGCGATGTCGACACCGGCCACGTTGACGTGCCGACGGGCCAGGCGGAAGTCGGCCTTCACCGGGCTCTCGATGCGCAAGGCCTCTTCGATGAACCCCGGGATCCGTTCCTTGTGGGCCCGCAGTTCGTCTTGGAGCTCGGGGTACTCCGACAGGTACTTCAGGCCCACGGCCAAGAGCCGGGCCGTCGTCTCCTGGCCGGCGGCGAAGAGGAACGTCGCCGTGCGCACGACGTTGGTGACGTCGGGCGTGGAGCCGTCGGGATAGGTGGCGAGCGCGAGGTTGGTCAGAACGTCGTCGCGCGGATTCTTCCGACGGTCCTCGATGTACTCCGCGAAGTAGTCGTCCAGCCAGAAGAGCGCGTTACTCGACATTCCCGTACGATCGGAGCCGAGCTTGCCCGGCGTCATGCCGAGCCCGAAGCCCTCCCGGAACCGCTCGTGCTCGGATTCTGGAACGCCGAGCACGTCGGCCACGACGAGCATGGCGAAGGGCTGGGTGTACGCACTGATGAACTCGCAGTGTCCGGCGCCGACGAACTCGTCGATCTGGCGGTCGGCGAGCTGCCACATGAACGCCTCGTTCTCCTTCAGCCGCTTCGGAGTGAGGAGCCGCATGATCAGCGCCCGCTCGTTCGTGTGCTCGGGCGGGTCCATCGTCACCATGTGCTCGTACATCGGCAGCACCTCGCGGTTGCCGTCGATGATCTCGCTGATGTCGTCGCCCTCGAGCGGGACGGGGAAGGTGGCGAACGGACCGACCACCGAGTTGCACGAGGAGAAGTCCTCGTTGTTCAGGTAGATCTCCGATGCCTCCTCGTATCCCGAGACGGCGACCACGCCGTGGTGCGCCGTCGGCAGGACGGGGCACTGCGATCGGAGGTGGTCGAAGTACGGGTACGGATCCTCGAGCAACGACTCGTCCGTGAAGAAATCCACCGACTCGTAGTCCGCCATGGCTGCTCCCTCCTGCGCCACTTGCGCCGTGCACGTGCCAGCGCGATGCTGAGCGAGTGCTTAGCACGCGGCCGCTGAGATCGTCAACGAAACGACTGCTCCGACGGGCCGCATCCCTTCCGATCGGGTTTACAAAAGCCCAGTTCAGCTAAGTGGTGGGGCGGACCGAAAGGTCCGTCGGAGAAGGGCGTTTTCTAGCTGAGAGAAGAACGATTCTCTTCCCGGGTGGGCCTTGGCAGGGGGGCATTTGAGGACGATTCAGCAACGTGGCGCAGCCACCCAAGCCTTATCGAGTGGCATCGGGCGCGTCCGTCACCCATTACAACGCCCGTCGGGGGCCGCCCTCGCGGTGGCCTGCGTCGCTCTGCTCTTCGCAGGGTGTGGCAGCCGACTGTCCAACTCCGCCCTCGCCAGCGCCGCCCACAAACCGATCTATACGGGCTCGGGCGGCGGGACGAGCCCTGGCACCGGCGGCGTGGGGACCGAAGCCCAGGCGCTGGGCTCGAACAGCGGGCCGTGCTCGTCGGCCTCGACGACCACCACCACCAAGCCGGCGACGACCACCACCACGAAGCCGGCCAAGTCGGGGGCGAAGTCCACCTCCGCGACGAGCACCACGACGACGACCGCCCCGTGTTCGACGAGCGCGCTGGCCGGCGGTCCGGTGGGCGGCGGCCGCGGAGGCGGCGGCACGGCAGCGGCCGGCGGCGGAACGGCCGGCCATGCAACCACGGGCGCCGCGGCGACCGGCGGGTCCGCCGCTGGCGGTGCCTCATCCGGCTCGACGATCGCCCTCGGCAACGTCGGGACGTACAGCGGAGTGATCGGCGCCGTCTTCTCCGGCGCCCAGCAGACCATGGGCGTCTGGCAGGCCTACGTCAACTCACACGGCGGCCTCAACGGGCACCCCGTCCACGTGTACATCGAAGACGACGGCTCGGACCCCTCGACGAGCGTGTCCGACGTCGAACAAGAGGTGACCCAGGACCACGTCGTCGCGTTCGTCGGCAACCTCATGCCCCTGACGGTGCAGGCGAGCGTGCCGTATCTCCAGCAACAGAACATCCCGGTGATCGGCGGTGACGCCAGCAGCGCGACGTGGTGGCAGAGCCCCGTGCTGTTCCCGCAGGGCTCGAGCGACCTCGGATCCGACCAGGCGGTCTTCACGATCAAGGCCGCTGCCGCCAAGGGCTACACGAAGATGGGCGTGGTCTACTGCGTCGAGGACCCGACGTGCTCCAACGGCATCCAGAGCCTGATCCAGCCGGGTGGCGGCTCGCAGGCGGGGGTCACCACCGTCTATTCGTCGTCGATCAGCATCACGCAGCCCGACTTCACCGCACAGTGCCTCGACGCCAAGCAAGCCGGCGCAACCTTCATCTACTTCGCCGGTGACGGGGACAGCCTCATGCGGATGGCGAACGACTGCGCCGCACAGGGGTACAAGCCGCTCTACGTGGGGGACAGCTTGGCCATCACGGCCAACCTCGCCTCCAATGCCAACCTCAACGGGCTGCTGGCCGGGCAGACGAACTTTCCCTGGGTGGACAGCTTCACGCCGGCGCAGACGGCCTACCAGCAGGCGGTCAAGCAGTACGACCCCCAACTCGCGGGGTCGGCCACGACCGCCGGCGAATGGTCCGCCGGCATGTTGGCCGTCGCGGCCGACAAGGACCTGACCGCCACTCCGACGTCGGCGGAGTTCTTCCAAGGCCTCTGGGGCATCAAGAACAACAACCTCGGTGGCCTCGCCCCTCCGCTCACGTTCAACCAGGGCGGGAACGCCACACCGTCGAACTGTTTCTTCCTGATGACGCTGCAGGCCGGACAGTTCGTCGACCTGAACAACGGGAACACGCAGTGCGTCTCGTGACGCGCCGTCCGATTCGGAAGCAAGTGAGAAAGGAGGCAGTGAATGGACATCGGTAAGTGGCTGCGCCTGCAGTGGGATCGGGTCCTCGCCTGGGCTCTCGTCGTCGCCGGGGCGGTCGCGCTCATCGTCGGCTGGGTGGGCGTCAGCGGCTCGGCGTACGCCGCCGGACAGCTCCCCTACATCATCTCGGGCGGCATCGGTGGCATCTTCCTGCTCGGCGTCGGGGCCACCCTGTGGCTCTCCGCCGACCTGCGCGACGAGTGGCGCAAGTTGGACTGCATCGAAGACGCGCTCCGGGAGACCCAGCCGCACGCTGACGAGGTCGCCGCCGGCTGATGGCGGAGGTGGCGGCCGGCGGACGGCTCCGGACGAGGGCGCAGGTCATCGACGCGGCGCCTCGTCGCGTCGCACCGGCGCGCCCGCTGCTCTGGGGCGCCGAAGACCTCCTGCGCTGGGTGATCACCGCGGGCCTGGGCGGCATCGTCGTCGTGGTCGCCTGGTACGTCGCCGCCGGCCAGGCCACCTTCAGCCAGCAGGTCGCTCCCCTCGATGCGGCGATCGCCGGGCTGCTCCTCTCGGGGATCGGCAACCTGGCGTGGCTCCTGCACGGCCGCCGCGCCCTCGGCGAGCGCCGCAGGCTCCTGCTGCCCGACGTCGCCCCGGCGACAACGATCGACGCCCCTGCGGTGCCGGTCGAGGCCGAGTCAGAACTCCTGGCCGCGGCCACTCCCCCGGCGGGCACCGTGTTGGCCGGGGACGTCTTCCTGGCCGGCGCGGGCATGGAGCGCTACCACCGACCCGGCTGTGCGTTGGCGGCGGGGCGCACCGGCTGGACGACGGCGACACGCCAAGAGCACGAAGCGGCGGGTCGCCGCGCGTGCGGGGTGTGCCGGCCGTGAGCAGCTCGACCTCCGTGCTCCTCCGACGCCACGCCGAAGGCGCCGCGACGCCGTCCCGCCAGACGATGATCAGGGCGGGCGCCGTCGTCGCGGTCGTGGTCGTCGGCCTCGTGCTGACCGCAACCTTCTCCCTCGGTCCCTACGTCGTCACCGGGCTCGCCGACGGCTCGATCTATGCACTGGCCGCGCTCGGGCTCGTCCTCACGTACAAGACGTCGGGCATCTTCAACTTCGCCATCGGCGCCCAGGCGGCGGCCTCGGCCTACGTCTTCTACTCCTTTCGAGTCACCCTCGGCCTCCCCTGGCCCGCCGCCGCGCTGTGCTCGCTGATCCTCGTCGGCCTCTTCGGCTCGCTCCTCTTGGAGCGGATCGCGTTCTGGTTGACGGGTGCGTCCGCGGCCATGAAGGTCGTCGCCACCGTCGCGCTGATCGTGCTGCTCGAGTCCGTGTTGACCGGTGCCTACGGCCAGGCGGCCCTCCAGTTTCCGTCGTTCCTGCCGTCGAAGGGGATCCACCTCTTCGGCGTGACGATCCTCGGCAGCCAGTTGATCGAGTTCGCTCTGGCCATCGGCGCCACCATCGGCCTCTACCTGTTCTTCAAGCGAACCCGCCTCGGGGTCTCCATGCAGGCGGTGGTCGACTCCCCGACCCTTCTGGCGCTCGAGGCCACCAACCCCATAGTGGTACGCCGCTACGCCTGGGCCATCGGGTCGTGCTTCATCTCGATCTCGGGCATGCTGCTCGCCCCCGCGCTCGGTATCGACGTCGACATCTACCTCCTCGTGTTCATCGCGGCGTTCGGTGCGGCCGCCGTGGGCGCGTTCAGCAGCCTGCCGATCACGCTGGCGGCCGCCATGGGCATCGGCATCACCATGAACGTGCTCAGCGACAAGTTGTCGGGGCAGACCAACCTCGTGCTGGCCGAGCTCTACACCCAGATCCCGTTCCTCGTGTTGGTCGGGGCCTTGCTGATCGTGCCCCGGGCCAAGCTCATCACCCGCGGTACGGACGCCGTGCGCAAGCTCCGCCCGGCGACGACCTTTCAGACTCCCGTGCTGGCGACGGGCACCGTGATCGGCGTCGGCATCGCCATCGCCATCCCGTTCGTCGTCCAGTCGGCCTACATCAACCAGTACACGACGGGCATCGGCTTCGCCGTCGTGCTGGCCTCGCTCGGGCTGCTGCTGTGGACGTCGGGGCAGATCTCGCTGTGCCAAATGGCCTTTGCCGCCGTCGGTGCATCGACGTTCGGGCACGCCTTGGGCGCGGGATGGCCGTGGCTGGCCGCCCTGGCCGCGGCGATCGTCGTCGCGCTGGTCGCCGGGGGACTCGCCGCCATTCCTTCCTTCCGGCTCTCGGGCGTCTACCTGGCAGTCGCTACCTTCGGGTTCGGCCTGCTGCTGCAGAACCTCATCTATCCGACGTTCCTCATGTTCGGTCAGGCTGACTTCGTCGACGTCCCGCGGCCGCATCTCTTCGGTGTCAATGCGACGTCGGACCGGGCGTACTACTACGTGGCCCTCGTCGTCGCGGCGTTGTGCGCTGCGGTGGTGATCGGGATCCGGCGGAGCAGGCTGGGCCGGCTGCTGCGCGGCATGTCGGACTCGCCGCTGGCCCTCGAGGCGCACGGCGCCAACACGCGCCTCACGCGCCTCTACGTCTTCGGCGTGGCCGCCGGCCTGGCCGCCGTCGGGGGCGTCCTGATCGCCGGGGTGACCCAATCGGCCGGCGGGACCGCGGGTGGGCCGTTCGGGTACTTCAACTCCGTCGTGCTGCTCGCCGTGCTCGCCATTTGCGGCAGTCAGCCGATCCTCTCCCCGGTGATCGCGGCATTCCTCTTCGAAGTGGTCAAGGTGTACCACCCCTTCAATGCCGCGTGGTTCACCAATTACGAAGGTGTGTTCTTCGGTCTCGGCGCGCTCTTGGTCGCGGTGGCACCGGGCATGCGCCTTGCGTTCGCGGGGCGCCGCACCGCCGCCCGTGACGGGCGCAGCCCCGTGGCGAGCCGGGCCACGCTGGCCCTTCCTCCGCCGATCCGGGTCTCGAGCCCGGGGGTGCGCCCGTGATCGAGGTGCAGCCCGACCTCGAGGTCGGAGGCCTGACGGTGAGCTTCGGTGGGTTGTTGGCGGTCAACAACGTGTCCCTCCATGCCAAGGCGGGCGTCGTCACCGGGCTCATCGGGCCCAACGGAGCCGGCAAAACCACGATCTTCAACGCGTGCACCGGGGTCGTGCCGGCCCATGCCGGGCACGTTCGGCTCGGGCCGCACGATCTCGGTCACCTTTCGACCGCGGCGCGCGCTTCGCATGGCCTCGGACGCACGTTTCAACGCATGGAGCTCTTCGACTCCATGACCGTGGCCGAGAACGTGGCGCTCGGGCCCGAGGCCTTCCTCGCTGCCCGACGCCCCTGGAGTCAGCTGGCGTGCTCCCGGCACCAGCGCCGCGACATCGGGACGCGCAGCAAAGAGGCCCTCGATCGTTGCGGCATCGCGCCGATGGCTCGCCAGCGCGTCGGCGACCTCTCTACGGGTCAGCGCCGGCTCGTCGAGCTGGCCCGCGCCATGGCGACCCCGTTCCACTTCCTGCTGCTCGACGAGCCCTCCTCGGGCCTCGACGTCATGGAGACCGAGCTCTTCGGGCAGATCATCGGCCGGTTCGTGGCTGATACCGGCATCGGCATCTTGTTGGTCGAACACGACATGGCGCTCGTGTCGGGCGTCTGCAACTACATCTACGTGCTCGACTTCGGGAACCTGATCTTCCAGGGCCCGTGTGCCGAGGTCATGTCGTCGGAAACGGTGCGGGCGGCCTATCTCGGTTCCGACGCCATCTCGCTCGACGACGCCGTTGAGGGGGCGGGTACCCGTGCTTGAGCTCCAGAACGTCTGCGCGGGCTACGGCACGGGGCGCGTCCTCGAGAACGTGAACCTCGTCGTGCCCGACGGCGCGGTCGTCGCCCTGCTCGGGCCGAACGGCGCCGGCAAGACGACGCTGCTCCGCGTGATGTCGGGGCTGCTTCGCCCGAGCAGCGGTCGGGTCCTCCTCGACGGCACCGACGTGACCGGGGACTCACCCTACGAGCTGGCCCGCTCCGGCATCTGCCATGTGCCGGAGGGCCGAGGCGTGTTCCCGTCGCTCAGCGTGTCCGACAACCTGCGCCTCCAGGCGCCGCGCTCGGTGGACCGACGCGCCGTCGGGATGGCCGCCGCGGTGTTCCCACGCCTCGAGCAGCGCCGCAACCAGTTGGCCGGGACCCTCTCGGGTGGTGAGCAGCAGATGCTGGCCCTCTCGCGGGCCTACGTCGCCGAGCCGAAGACCGTGCTCCTCGACGAGGTCTCCATGGGCCTGGCCCCCAAGATCGTCGACGAGATCTTCGAGTACCTGGCGCGCCTGGCGGCCGAGGGCATCTCGTTGCTGGTCGTCGAGCAGTACGTGGCGCGCGCCCTCGAGCTCGCCGACTACGTGTACATCCTCAACCGGGGCCGGATCCGCTTCGCCGGTGAGCCCGCCGAGGTCGGCGACCAGACGGTGCTCGAGTCGTATCTCGGAGCGCTGACGTCATGAGACTGGCTGCGTCGATGCGGGAGTTCGCGACGTCACGAGGGTTCCGCCTGGTCCAGTGCGCGGCCGTGGTGGCGCTCGTCGTGGGCCTGGGAGGCCTCGCGGCCACGTCGCGCGCAGGGGCGGCGAGCGGGAACACGGGCTCCACCGGGGCCGGCAACACCAACACGTTCAACCTGTCCGCCGCGGCCAACGCGCTCGACATCCTGGTGACCGACCCGTCGCTGCCGCTGTCGGGGGACCTCGACTACGAGCTGGGCCCGTGGGGCTCCTCAGCCTCGGTCGACAGCCTCGGGGAGTCGACCTCGGACGCGGGCGCGCCGTACTCGCCTTCGATCGACTCGCTCCCGGGAACGATCAACGGGCTAGGCGCCGGCAACCTCCCGCCCATCCCGCCGCTGCCCGGCTACGTGTCGGCCAGCTACCCCGCCACGCCGACCAACACGCAGGAACAGGCGGGCTACGACATCTCGTCGACGGCGGCGCTCAACAACGCGAAAGGCACGGTGAGTCTGGGCGTGCAGCCGAGCGGCTCCCCGAACCCGACGTTCTTCGCCTCCGCCCAGACGACCGCGAACCCCGACGGCAGCGTCAGCCTCGAGGCGTCCGCCGGGATGGACCTGCTCGACGTCGGCCAGCTGCTCGACGTGGGGAACGTGTCCTCGTCGCTCTCGATGACCCAGCAGGCGAACCAGCAGCCGAAGGTCACGTCACAGACGACGCTCGGGTCGATCACGCTGTTGGGACAAGCGACCGGCCTGATCGGCAACGGCCTCAGCCTGTTCGGCATCAACGTCCCGATCAACATCACCAGTCAGTTGATCGGGCCGCTCAACACCTTGCTGTCGAAGTCGGGCGTCAAGCTCACGTACCTGCCGGTGACGTACACCTACACCGACGGGTCGATGAGCACCGGTGGCAGCCCGAACACGGCAAAGACACTCGAGACGGTCGACTCGGGCGCGCTGCAGGTGACCTTTAGCCAGAACCTCCCGTCGCAGGGCCAAGTGACCCTCAGCGCCACCCTCGGCCGGGTCTACCTCTCGACGATGGACACGCCCGGCATCAGCCCGACGACCGGTAATAGCGGCGTCGTCGCCGGCACCACGGGCAACAGCGGCACCCCCGCGTCGACGACCCCCGCGAACGTGGTCGGCAACTCCGGGGCGGCGGTGACCGGGAACTCGGCCCCGGGAGCGGTCAGCTCGCCGACGTCATCGCCGACCCCGTCCAGCGGCGGCTCGTCCCCCCAGGCCATTGCCTCGGGTCCTGCCTTCCTCGTCGAGCACGGTCCGCCCATCGAGAGCGTCTATCTCGTGTTGATCCTCGCCGCGTTGGCCCTGCTCGGGGCGTCGCAGGCCATTCGCTACCTGGCCGTGCGCCTAGCGCTGGGCGGAGGCGGACAGTGAGGCGGCGCAGGACGGGCAAGCAAGGTCTGCGCCCGAAGTTCGTTGAACCTATGGACCAGGTGAGGGAGGACCCCATGAAGGCAGCCGGACCGAGGCGGCGGAGCCGCGTCCGACAACCGAACGCCGTCTTCGCTGTCGCGGCCATCGCCCTGGGGACGCTGGCTTCCGTCGCCTTCCTCTCGCCGGCCGGCGCGTCCAGCTCGACGACGGCCAACAGCGGCAACACCGGCACGACCGGCAACACCGGCAGCGGGGCCCTGATCACGCCGCTCCTCAAGCTCTTCGAGTTCGGCAACAACATCGGCCTCCCCCTCGCCTGCAGCGACGCCGGCTCCGTCATCTCCATCATCGGGACCCAAACGGGCGGGAGCACAGGCTCCTCCGCACTCGTGACCCAGCTCGACTCTCTGTGCGCCCAGCTCTCCTCCAAGGGCGGCGACGAGCTCCAGCAGGCCATCGCCCAGAGCCGCGCCCTCACCCTCCTCAACCCGGTGGTGAACCCCTTGATCGCCACCCTGGCCAAGGCCCTGAACACCGCGGGCACGCAATACGAGGGCTCGCTGTCCCCCTTCGGACCGACCGTCGCCGGGCTCGGGGGCAGCGTGACGTTCTTCGAGGGTTCGTGACGTGCGCCGCGCGATCAGGGCGCGCCTGGCGATTGCCCTGATCGTCGCGCCCGTTCTGCTCGCTGCGTGCGGCGAACGGGCGCACATCCCAACGGGTGCGTCGGGCGACGCGAGCCGCGTGGTGACCGGAGCCGACGGATCGCCGCACACGACGACGACCACCTCCACAGCGGCGTCGAGCTCGGCGGCCTTGCCGACGCTGCCCAAGGGGTCGCGACCCACCACGACGACCCAACCCCCGCAGGGCGGCACCGTCGGCGGCGCCGCGACGAGCACTCCCGCCGACAAACCGATCGTCAGCGCGTACGAGTCCTACCTCACCGACCTGTCCGGGCTGGACGACAACCTGAGCAAGGGCTACATCGCGCCGCTGGCCTCGGTCACCACGACGCGCCTGGCCCAAGCCAGCGTCCGCCAGGCGGCCGCGATCCTGGCGGCGAAGGAGCACGGCGTGGGCACGCTGCACGACGACCAGGTCACGGTCGTCATGACCGGGCCCGAGTCGGCCGCGTTGGCGGACTGCCAGGACGAGTCCGACTTCTATCTCGTCAGCGACGACAAGGCGACACCGGATCCATTCGTCCAGCGCGGCGATTTCGCCGGCTCGGCTCAGATGGTGTTGCAGAACGGGCACTGGCTCGTCGACGTGTTCACGACGACGCACGTCGCCTGCTCGTACTGAGCCCGGCCGTCACCCTTCGGCGCGCAGCCGTCCCCCGATCGCCGCCAAGTCCGCCGCCGCTTCGGACATGACGTGGGCCGGAGTGCCTTCGCTCAGATGCGCCGCCTCCCCCGCCATGACGGCCTCGGCATCGACGAGCAGTCCGAGTCGGAGCCGGTTCGAGCCGCGCGCGTCGCCCGCCGGTCCGGGCAGCGAGGTCAGATACGTGTCGGCGCGCCCGAGCGCGCCGGCCATCTGGGCCAGTTGCGGCGCCCGCGGGCGCTTCCCCACGGCCGCCGTCACACTTGCCTGCGTCGGCGCCCCGTCCATGGCGACTTCGGACACCCACGCCGCCTTCGGCTGGGAGCGCGACGTCCCCGCCCCGTCGTGGGGCCACGAGGAGGCCAACGGTGGCTGCGGCGCCAACCCCGCGTCCGTCCAGTCGGGGACGTGTGAGGCCGCGGCGACGTCGTCACCGGCGAGGGCGGGGCCGATCAGCGGCGCCAACTCCGCCGTGCCTTGATCGAACGCGTTGTCCCCCAGCTCGCGAATGCGCTCGAAGCTGTGTTGGAGTTGTGCCTGCAGCGCCCCGGGCGCCAGCTCCGTCGCGGCCTCGTCGACCTCTAGCGACGCGACGTACAACCCGATGGCGGAGACGTAGTCCGCCCGTGCCGCGGGATGGCCCGGCAGAGGCGCCCGAGCCGTAAGCGTCCGCTCGACGCGCTCGAGCGCGGGCAGGTCCTGCTCGAACGCACGGCGTGCCGTCGTGGCCGACTCCGACCCGGTTTGCCATCCGGCCGCGGCGTTCAGCACGCCGAGCAGCGCCGACTGCAGCGGGCGAAGGTCCGCGAGGACGCCGCTATACCAAGCCTGGGCCGTCGCGTCGGGCGTCGCCGCGGCGCCGAGAGCCGGCCAGACGCCGACACCGGCCAGCGCCACCACGACTCCCGCCATGGCACGGCGGAGCGTCACGGCCGG
Source organism: Acidimicrobiales bacterium (assembly GCA_036521235.1). Classification (GTDB taxonomy): domain Bacteria; phylum Actinomycetota; class Acidimicrobiia; order Acidimicrobiales; family RAAP-2; genus Bog-473. The sequence goes on from DATDIE010000036.1 coordinate 20,999, forward strand.
CCATCCTACGAAGAAGGGCCGCGCTCGAAGGGTCAGGCGTGCTCGAGGAACGGGTAGATCCGGGTGAAGTCCGCGTCCGGCTCCGCCTCGGCGAAGCGCTCCCAGACGGATGCGGTCACGGGAGCCATGTCGCCGGGGGCGCCACGTTGGGCCGCGGCGGCCTCCAGGTAGAGGCGCAGATCCTTCGCCATGAGCGTGTTGGCGAACCCCGCGGCGTACCGACCCGTCAGCACGTGGGTGGGGAACTTGTCCGTCGTGGCCTGACTCTGGCCACTCGACACGTTGAGCACGTCGAGCATCACCGCCATGTCCAGCCCCACCGCCACACCGAAGGCCACCGCCTCGCTCGTCGCGGCGAGCGTCGCAGCAGAGAGGAAGTTGTTGGCCAGCTTGAGGGCCTGACCGAGACCGGGGGCCTCGCCCACGCGTCGGGACCGGTCGCTCAGGCCGGCCAGCACCGGCTTGGCCTCCAGGCACGCCGCGTCGGAACCGGCGTACATGACCGAGAGCGTGCGAGCGCGCGCACCGGCGACGCCGCCGGACACCGGCGCGTCGACGTAACCGATCCCGGCCGCGGCGAACAGCGTGTCGATGCGGCGGGCGGCCGCCACGCCGATGGTCGACGTGTCCACGACGCATTCCGTGGCCCGAGCCTCGGCGCGCACGATCGCCCGCGCCACCTGCTCCGAGGCCGCGCCGTCCGGCAGGCTGCACACGACCACCCCGGCGTCGCGCGCCAGCTCGTCGATGGTGGAGGCGAACACCGTGCCCGGCGGGCTGGTGGACGAGCCGGCCACGTCGTGGGTGACGACGTCGAGTCCCGACCCCACCAGGTTGGCGGCCAGGACGCTTCCCATGTGGCCGAGGCCGACGACGCCGACGCGTCGCACGTTCACGACGAGGCTTCGTCGGCGCGTACCGCCAGCAGGGCACGCTTGGCCGACAGCCCGGCCGGGCCCCCGCAGTACGCCGTGATCTGGAACAGCAACTCGTCGAGCTCGTCGGCGGTGACGCCGGCTCGCGGGCTGGCCGCGGCGTGGAGCTTGAACTCCTCCATCCGCCCCAGCGCGGCCGTCATGGCGAGGACGAGGAGGCTCCGGTCCCGCGTGCTGAGCACCCCGCCACGGGCCCATACGCCCCAGGCCATGGACGTCAGGTAGTCCTGGAACTCTCCCATGACGGGATTGGGGTCATCGACCTGCGCGTCGACGTACTCCGCCCCCATGATCGTGCGACGCAACGCGTAGGCCGCCTCGAGCGAGTCGTCGTGTCCCATTGATGCCTCCCATTCCGGTTGCGGATTCAGGTTCGGGCGGCGCCACCCGCGCTGTCGCTCACGCCCCCTTGTAGATGAGCCCGTCCTTCATGACGAAGCGGACGTTCTTCGTCGTCGTGATGTCCTCGGAGGGGTCGCCCGGCACGGCGATGATGTCGGCCAGATAGCCGGGGGCGAGGCGGCCGAGGTCGTGGGCGCGCTCGATCAGGTCGGCGCTCGTCATGGTCGCCGCCTGCAGCGCCTGCATCGGGGTCATGCCGCGGTCGACCATGGAGACGAGCTCTTCGGCCTGGGTCCCGTGCGGGATCGCGGGGGCGTCCGAGCCGCAAGCGATCTTCACGCCGGCGGCCAGGGCCTTGCCGAACATGCGACGGGCCTGCGGGAAGATCTCGGCCGCCTTCTTCTGCAGGATCGGGTGGATGCGGTCCACCGCCATGTGGTCGGCCAGCGCGGTGGTCCCGACGAGGAACGTGCCGGTGTCGGCCATCAGCTTGACGGTGTCGTCGGTCGCCAACGACCCGTGCTCGATACAGTCGACCCCGGCGCGGACGCAGGCCCGGATCCCGGCGTCGCCGTGTGCGTGCGCCGCCACGCGCAGGCCGTTGCGGTGCGCCTCGTCGACGATGGCGGCGAGCTCCTCGTCGGAGTACTGCTGGCAGCCCGCCGCGCTCGAGAACGACATGACTCCGCCCGACGCCGAGATCTTTATCAGCTTGGCGCCGTACTTGATCTGGTAGCGCACCGCCTTTCGCACCTCGGCAATGCCGTTGGCGATCCCCTGCTCGACGCTCTGGGGCATGATCCCCGGCGCCAGGCCCTGGAACATCGTGGGGTCGAGGTGACCGCCCGTCGGGGTGATGGCGTGCCCGGCCGGGAAGATCCGCGGGCCGGGGAACCAGCCCTGGTCGACAGCCTTCATCAGGTCGACGTCGAGGAGGAACCCGGCGGTATAGACCATCAGGCCGAGGTTGCGCACGGTGGTGAAGCCCGCCATGAGCGTGGTCGCGCAGTTCACGGCGCCGCGCAGCGTCCGATACGGAGGCGTATCCTTCACGCCGTGCATCGGGTCGGGCAGGCCGTCGGGGCCGCCCGGACCGCCGATGAGCATGTTGAGCTCCATGTCCATCAGGCCAGGGAGCAGCGTGACGTCGCCGAGGTCGATCTCGTTGGCGGGGCTGGGGATCTCCTTCGGGTTGACCGCGACGATCTGGTTCCCGTCGACGACGACGACCGCCGGACTACGGATTTCGCCGGTCTCGACGTCGGCCCAACGTTCGGCCTTCAGCACGGTCACGTCGCTCATGGAGCCTCCCTTTACGTTCTCTGCGATGCGATGCAGTCGGATCGACCGGACCGCCTAGAGGTACCACGCCCCGTTCACGTTGATCTGCTGACCCGTGATGTAGCCGGCGTCCTCCGAACACAAGAAGGCCGTGGCCGCGGCGATGTCGTCGGGCGTGCCCAGTCGCCCGAGGGGCGCCCGCGCCACGATCTGGTCCATGGTGCCCATGGCGCCCGACTCCATAGGGCGCCGCATCATCGGGGTATCGATCGCCCCAGGGGGAATCGTGTTGACCGTGATGCCGTGCGACGCGAGGTCGAGCGCGAGCGCCTTGGTCAGCGCGATGACCCCGCCCTTCGACGCCACGTAGTGCGCCATGCGCTTCGTGCCGGACTGGGCCGAAGACGACGAGATGGTCACGATGCGCCCCCATCCGGCGTCCACCATGTCGGGGACGGCGGACTGCACGCAGTGAAAGGTGCCCGTGAGGTTGACGGAGATGATCCGCTCCCACGCCTCCACCGTGATCTCGGTGAACTTGACGAAGCCCTCGATCCCGGCGCTCGTCACCAGGATCCCGATCGCTCCGAAGGCGCCTCGGGCCCGGTCCATCGCCGCGTCGACGGCCGGGCGGTCGCTGACGTCGACGGCGACGGCGACCGCGCGCCCGCCCTCCGCCTCGATCTCCTTGGCCACCCGTTCGGCGGCATCGGCGTCGATGTCGAGGACGGCGACGCCATGACCCTGCGCGGCGAGGCGGTGGCAGATGGCCTCACCCATGCCCGAGCCGCCACCCGTGACCACCGCCGTCCGTCCCATGTCATCCACGTCGCGCCGCCTCCCCATGTGTTCTCAAGCGTGCCTAGCGTCCAGCGAAAGCATGCTATACCTTAGATGAGAACGCCATTTCCACACCGAGGGGAGCCCGGTCATGCGGATGGGTCTGCAGGTCAGCGCGGACAGAGGGCGCTACGCCACCAAGGTGGAGAAGCTCCGAGCCGACGCGCGCTGGGCTGACGAGGCGGGCCTCGATACGGTCTGGACCCCGCAGATCCCCGACGAGTTCGACGTCATGACCGCCGTGACCCTGTTGGGGGCGGCGACGTCTCGGATCGAGGTGGGCACGTCGGTCGTGCCGGTCCAGCCCCGGCACCCCATCGTCCTGGCGCAACAGGCGCTATCGAACCAGGCCGTGTGCACGGGCCGCTTCACGTTGGGACTGGGCGTCTCGCACCACTGGATCATCGAGGACATGCTCGGCCTGCCCTACGAACGGCAGGCCACCACGATGCGTTGCTACCTCGACGTGTTGGACCAGGCCCTCGCCGGCCCGGGCAAGGTCCAGGTGGACAACGAGCTCTTCCACATCAACGCCCCTTTGGACGTCACCGACATCACGCCGACGCCGAGGCTGATCGCCGCGTTGGGGCCCGTGATGCTGAAGCTGGCGGGCGAGCGCGCCGACGGCACGGTGCTGTGGCTGGCGGACGAGCGCACCATCGCCTCGCACGTCGTCCCCCTGATCACCAAGGCCGCCGAGGGGGTTGGGCGCCCGGCGCCACGCGTCATGGCGGGCGTGCCGGTGTGCCTGTGTGCCGACGATCAGATCGAGGCGGCCGTCGAGCGCACGAACCGGACGCTGAGCGAGGTAGTCGACTCGCCCAACTACGCCCGCCTGATGCAGCACGGCGACGCCCGCCGCATCGGCGACGTCCTCATCTGCGGCAGCGAGGCCACGATGGAGAAGCGGCTGCGCAGCTTCGCCGACGCCGGGGTCACCGACCTCAACGCCCGCATCGTCCCACTGGGCGAAGGTCGTGAGGAGATCAAGGCGTCGGCCGAGCGCACCCGGGAATTCCTGGCGGCAGTGGCGCCGACGATGCGCGCGCTGGGCTGAACGCCGGCTACTTCGTCCCCGACGCGATGCCACGGGCGACGAACTCCCACATCTCGTCGGCGGCGTGCGTCGCGTCGGTCGGCTCGGTGCCGCTGATCGTCGAGGCGTATGCGGCGTTGAACATGATCGTGGAGAGGATCCCCCCGGCCACGTCCTCTCCCCCGTAGGACGAGCGCACGTCACCCGCCTCGACCGCGTCGGCCAAGGTCTTCTCGAGGAGCGCGACCAGCGGCACGAACGCGCGGGACGCCTCCTCGTGGTGCGCCGTGAGCAGCTGGTGGCAGAACTCCGCGAGCACCGGCGTGGGGTTGTTCTTCGAGGCACGGCCCCTCGGCGCGGGGAGGCACATCCGGTAGTACTCGACGACGAAGCGGTGCAGTCGATCGAGCGGCGTGCGTTCCTTGGCCAACTGGTCCTCCAGACGCTCGGCCGTCGAGCGGATGGCCTCGTCGAAGAGCGCCAGCAGGAGCTCGTGCTTCCCCGCGAAGTACTGATAGAAGCTGCGCAGCGACTGGCCGGAGCGGTCGACCACCTCTTGGACGGTGAAGTCGCGTCCGGACTCCGCGCTCGCCAGCAACTCGAAGCCGGCGTCGAGGAAGCGCTGGACCCTGCCCTCGCTGCGGACGCGGGCGGAGTCGAGGGAGCGGGCGACGGCGAGGTCACGCCGGCGGACCGGGGTGTCCGAGGCCGGCGGGGCGTCGGGGTCGTCAGCGGCGGACATCGCCCGAGTGTATCCGGTTCGCCGTATTTGAGAGCGGGACTCTCCCCCACGGCGGGGCCGCAACGAAGAAATATGGCAAGCCGTCTTTCCCAGTGATCGGCCGGGCGCCGTCGGGCCGCCAAGGCGCACGGTCAATGGCAGAATTCGAGAATGCTGTTATCGTGAACCGCCATGGACGCGGCACGCACCGCCGACATCATCGAGCTCGAGCAG
>DATDIE010000037.1:0-6306 GCA_036521235.1 Acidimicrobiales bacterium
CGGCCCGGGGCTCGCAGTGCCGATCGGGTGGCACCTGACCGAAGTGACCCAGAACGCCCTGGACCCCCACGTCGACCCGGACCAGTTCCGCATGCAGACGCGCGATCTGTACATCGCATCGGGTGACCTCGGTTTCTGGCAGGCGGCGATCCGTGACCGCGACGACGCGGACTACGGGTGGCTGTGCCGGACCATCGCCGGAGCGGAGACGTTCACGGTCGACCTGCTCTACGGGGACTCGGAGGGCGGGCAGCGGACGGTCACCAGATTCGGGATGATTCCGCTGCAGGTCGACGGCACCACGAAGTGGTTCCCGTCCACCGCCCGGCACTGGAACCTGGACCGGCCCGATCCCCGTTAGGTCAGGGCGGCCGACGCAGCGTCGCGCTCGGCGATCAGTGGGGCGGCCTCGGGGCTGAGGCCCGCCAACATCGACCTGCACACGCGGTCGAACCCGGCCGCCTGGTCGTCGACCCCGCCGATGCCGAGCAGCTCAAGGGACACCCAGCCGTGGATGCTGGCCCAGATGAGGCGCGCCGTCACGTCGGGCGGGCCGTCGACGATCACGCCGGCCGCCATGGCGCGTTGCACGGAGGCCACCAGGCTGTTGAACGCCGCGCCGGCGATCTCGAGGGCGTGGTCGCTCGCCTCGTACCCCGGCACGGCGCGCAGGAACATGAGCTGGTACACCATCGGATGCGCCAGCGCGAGGGCGCGGTAGCGGTGTCCGCTCTCGCGCAGTGCCTCGTAGGGGTCGGCGATCTCCGCCGCGGCGTTGATCCCGGCGGCCAGCCGCTCGAAGCCCTGGATGAAGAGCGCGTCGACGATCCCCGACTTCGAGTCGAAGTGGTTGTAGACGCCCATCGGCGCCACCCCCGCCGCGGCAGCGATCCGGCGGACCGACAGGGCGTCGGGACCCTCGGTCTCGAGGATCCCCGCGGCGGCCTCGAGGAGGGCGGACTCCATACCGGCGCTCGGCGTCCTGGTCCGAGGCTTCTTTGTCATGTCGGTACCTTACTGAAGCACATCGTGCTATAACAATAGCACACTGTTCTACAACCGCAGTTCGGAAGGAGCCGAGATGTCCGGAACCATGGTGGAGACGACGGGCGAGCAACCCGGGCCGGCCGCTCCTGGCGGCGGTGCGAGCCTCACGGAGCGCCGCTGGCTGATCCTGCCGGTGCTGTGCCTCAGCGTGTTCCTGGTCGTGGTCGACAACACGATCGTCAACGTCGCCCTGCCGACGCTCAACAGCCACCTGGGCGCGTCGATCACCTCGCTGCAGTGGATCGTCGACGCCTACAGCCTCGCCTTCGCCGGGTTGCTCCTGGTCGGCGGCGGGATCGGCGACCGCCTGGGGCGCAAGGGCACGATGCAAGTGGGGCTCGTCTTCTTCGGGCTCTTCTCGGCCTTGGCGGCGGCCTCGCACTCGACGGGCTCGCTCATCGGGGCGCGGGCGCTCATGGGGGTCGCGGCGGCCTTCATCTTCCCGGCCAGCCTCGCGATCTTGACCAGCGTCTTCCCCGACCACGCCGAGCGCCAAAAGGCACTCGGCATCTGGGGGGCCACGTCCGGTATCGCAGTCGCCTTCGGCCCCGTCGTGGGTGGTGCGCTCTTGGAGCACTTCTGGTACGGGTCGATCTTCTTGGTCAACGTGCCGATCGTCGCCGTCACGCTCGTCGCCGGCGGGTTGCTCATCCCGCGCCTGCCCCGGATTCGCCAACACCGCTTCGACCTGGGGGGCGTCGTGCTCTCGACGGTGGGAGTGACCGCCTTGGTCCTGGCCATCATCGAGGGGCCGCAGTGGGGCTGGGCGGCGAGCGGCACGTTGGCGTGCTTCGCCGCGGCGGCGGCGCTCTTGACCATCTTCGCCCTCTTGGAGCTGCGCACCGAGGGCCCGCTCCTCGACGTGCGGGTCTTCTTGGTCAAGCGCTTCACCGGCGGCGCGTTGGCGATCTCGGTGGCCTTCTTCAGCCTCTTCGGCTTCATCTTCCTCATCACGCAGTACTTCCAGTTCGTGAAGGGCTACTCGACCCTGTCGGCCGGCGTGCACACGCTGCCGTTCGCGGTCGTGGCGGCGGTCGTCACGCCGCTGGCGGCGGTCGTGGCGCTGCGGATCGGCGCGCGGGTCGTCGTGACGGCCGGGCTGCTCTTCATGGCGGGCGGCCTGGTGGTCGCCGCCTTCAACTCCGAGGCGAACACGACGTACTGGGGCCCGCTCGTCGCCGGCATGGTGCTGCTCGCGCTCGGTCTGTCGTCGATCACGGCACCGGCCACGGAGGCGGTCATGGGCTCGGTGCCCGACGAGCAGCGCGGCGCGGCGGCGGGCGTCAACAACACGACCCGTGAGCTCGGCGGGACGCTCGGGGTCGCCGTCTTCGGCTCGATCTTCGCCTCGGCCTACGCGCCGAAGATCATCAGCGCCTTCCGGCCGCTGCCGATCCCGGCGGGGCCGAAGGCCGAGTCGCACCTGTCGGTGGCGGCGGCGCTGGCGGTCATCCACCGCGCTCCGCAGGCGGTCCGTCCCACGCTCGACACGATCGTCTTCCACGCCTTCCACAGCGGGTTGTTCGTGGCGTGCGTCGCGGGCGCCGGGGTGGCCGTGGTCGGCGCCGCGGTGGCGTTCAGGCTCATGCCCGGTCGCGAGCGTGAAGCCGCCGTGGCGGCGCCGGCCGAGGTGGCCAACGACTGCGTCGCCGAGCCGTGCAGAGGCGAGGCGCTGGTGCCGGCATGATCACGTCGTGAGCTAGGTCGAGGCCCGCACGGTCGAGGTCGTCGCGGGGTTCCCCGCACTTCCAAGGATTTCTCGCGCCGGACCGGGTATCGTCGCTCTGGAACGGTTCCGAATGGGTCGGTGGCTCACCACCTCCGCACGTCGGAGCCAAGATGACGGAGGACGCCATGACTACCTTTCGACGGGTTCGCAGTGCGCTGTCTGCACTCGGAGCGCAGACACGGTGGGCCCGCTGTGGGGTGGCCGCGGCGGCTCTTGCGCTCTCTGGCGGAGCACTGGTCTCGATGTCGTCGTCACCGGCCGGCGCCTCGCAGTCGACCACGACCTTCAACACACCGGGTGGGCACGCCTTCACCGTTCCGACGGGCACCACTGCCCTTGAGGTCACCGTCGTCGGCGCAACCGCCGCGTCGACAAGCAGTGGCTCGAACGGCCCGGGCACCCCGGGCGTCGGTGCCGTGGTGACGGCCACGATCCCGGTACCGGTGGGAACGACGACGTATTACGCCCTCGTTGGCGACAACACCGGAACGTCCGGCGGCGGCGGGCTCTCCGACTTCGCAGCTGCCGGGGGTGGCGCCTCGGACCTGCAGACGTGCGCGTCCGGCGCGGCCGGCTGCACGGTCACCGCCAACCCGGCCACGGACCCGCGTCTCATCGTCGCCGGCGGGGGTGGCGGTGGCGGCGAGGGAGGCTCTGGGGCGGGAGCGACCGGCGGTTCGTCCGGAGCGACGAGCTCCGGGGCGGGCGCTGGCGGAGCCGGAGTGAACACCGGCACCGGGGGCGTCGGATCACCGGGTGGCGTTGCCGGGGGCCCCGGCGCAGCGGGGACCAACGGGCCGAGCTGCGGCCCGAGCGACTTCAGCCCGACGGCGGGAACGCCGGGACAAGGCGGCACCGGAGGCGGGGAGGGACCGCCGGAGAGCGGTGGAGGCGGCGGCGGCGGTTGGAACGGCGGCGGCGGTGGCGGCGCCAGCGCCTGCCAAAGCGAGGACGGATCGGGTGCAGGCGGCGGCGGCGGTTCGAGCTTCACCGAGGCTGCGGCCAGCGCCATCTCGATCTCTCCCAACACCGGAGGCCTGCCGGCGGAGGTCACGATCACGCCCATCGTCCCGGGCTACGACCTGGTCGGCACCGACGGCGGGGTCTTCGTGTTCCCCCAGGGCCAGGGCGGCGGGTATTACGGCTCGTTGCCGGGACTGGGCGTCCACCCCAACAAGCCGGTCGTCGGCATCGTCCCCACCAGTGACTACAAGGGCTACTTCCTCGTCGGCGCCGACGGAGGGGTCTTCTCCTTCGGCGACGCTCCCTTCGAGAACTCCCTGCCGGGCCTCGGGGTGCACGTCTCGAACGTCGTGGGCATCGTCGCCACCAGCAACGACCAGGGCTACTTCCTCGTCGGGTCCGACGGCGGGGTCTTCTCCTTCGGCAACGCCCCCTTCGAGAATTCGTTGCCCGGCCTCGGGATTCACGTCAACAACATCATCGGCATCGCACCCACCGCCGACGACGGCGGGTACTGGGTCGTCTCGTCGACCGGGTCGGTGTACTCATTCGGTGACGCCACGTACCACGGCGGAGCGAGTGCGGGCACGTCACCTATCGTTTCGATCGCCGCCACACCGACCGGAGGGGGCTATTGGCTGGTGAGCAAGAACGGCACCGTCTCCCCCTTCGGCGACGCCAAGTCCTACGGTGACCTGCCCTCCCTCAATGTCAGCGTCAACAACATCGCGTCGATCGTCCCGGTGCCGGGTGGGGCCGGCTACTGGCTGATCGGGTCCGACGGAGGGTTGTTCGCCTTCCCCAACGCCCCGTTCGAGAACTCATTGCCGGGCCTCGGGATCCACGTCAACAACATCGTTGGGGCGGCCCCGACGGCGACGTAACCGTCCAGGGTCACGAAGAACGGCGTGACCGAGCGCTCGAGGGGCGAGGCGTCTCGCCGCCCGTCCGATAGTCGCGCCGTGAGCTTCTGAGCGCGCAGACGAGGGCCGTCTCGATGCCTATGCCCAATGCCGTCGGCAGCTGGGATGGCGTCGCGCTTTACAGGATCGTCGCAGCGCGCTACCACTGATGCGGGATCATGCGCTCGGACAGTGGGAGGGTCCTACCGGTAGCGGGCGTAGGCCTGAGGTGAACGATGCTGTTCTTGACTACTTACACAATCAAGCCGTACCTGCCCCGCGCGGAGACGAAGAAGTTGCTCGAGCTCTTCGCCAAGGTGGGCGAAGCGCCGGGGACGGTGGCGCACTACGTGGCGGCCGACAACTCGGTCGGATGGACCATCACCGAGTCGGAAGACGCCACCGGCGGCTACGCCGCGACCCTTCAGTACGAGGAATACATCCAGTTCGAGACGAAGCCCGTCCTCACGATGGAGGACGCCTTGCCCCACTTGCTGGAGGCGTTCCAGTAGATCCATCGGGTCGGGCCGCGGCCTGACGCCTTTGCTGTGGGTGTCTATCGGTTGGCAGGGCGTGGTAGATGACGTCCAGCGCTCTCGCCGTGGCGAGATCCGGCGGCGATTGAACCGCAGGGATGCCGAAGGTGTGACGACTCGGATGCGGCTAGTCCGCCCATTTGACGTCGCGCCCACGTTTCATTTTGCCTACGCCGGTGGCCACCATTTCCTGGCCCGTTTCTGCACACAAAGCTCAAGAAAACTGATTTCTTCGCAAAAACCTCAACATTTGGACCGCTTTCTTGAGCGACGACTCCTATCCAAATGCTCCCACGGCTCGAGGCTCCGTTTGGGAGGTTTTAACCCGCCTTCGCGAGCCGTCGAGCCCAGGGCGGGAACTCCTCGAAGAGAGACGCCGACTCACTCATGCTCGCACTCGTGTCGCAGGCAGTTCCCTATGAGAAGACCAGCGGTGCGCGCCGGATCCCGGCGATCACCGGGCTGGCGGTCCGCTCGACCGGTCCCGCAAGCGTCAGGGACGTGAAGCGGTCGAGCAGCTCGCTGAGCACGACGCGCCCCTCCAATCGAGCGAGCGCGGCCCCGAGGCAGAAATGCGGCCCGAAGCCGAAGCTCACGTGCGGATTGGGGTGGCGGTCGACGCGGAGCTGGTCGGCGTCGGGCCCGAACACCTCCTCGTCGCGGTTGGCCGACGCGTACAGCAAGAGCACCGGGTCACCCGCGGCGATGGCCTGGCCCCGGACCGTGGTGTCGGCGGTCGCCGTGCGCATGAACGAGATCACCGGCGTCGTCCAGCGCAGCAATTCCTCCACTGCGTTCGGGATCAGCCCGGGGTCGGCCCGCAGGGCGGCCCACTGGTCAGGGCGCTCGGCCAAGGCGGCCAGCCCCGCCGAGATCAGGTTGCGCGTCGTCTCGTTCCCCGCCACGAGCAGTTGGATGAGGAACATGGCCAGCTCGGGCTCGCTGAGCCGATCGCCGTCGGAACCCTCCTCGACGCCGACGCCGACGCCGACGCCGACGCCGACGGTGGCGAGGACGGACACCAGGTCCTCGGCGGGCTCGGCGCGGCGCGCCTCGGCCACACCTACGAGGTAGCCCCACATCTCCGCCTGGAGCTCGGCGCGTTCGGACTCGGTGTGCTCGCTCTCGC
>DATDIE010000038.1:0-2296 GCA_036521235.1 Acidimicrobiales bacterium
CCTTCGGTGAGAAGCGGATGCTCAGCCGGGCCCGTCAGATCCTCGTGTCCGAGCTGACCTTCGCTCTGGGCGTCGACGAGGAGCAGGCCGAACAGCGGCTCAACGAGGCACTTCCCTGAACCGAGTCGGTCCTGTCTGGGCCATCGTCGAGCGTCGTGAGGTGAAGGAGGCCTTCGGTGAGAAGCGCGAGTACCTCGTGCTCCGCCTGGCCTACGGCGATCTGACCCTGATGGTGCCGGCCGACAACACCGAGGGCGTGGGTCTGCGCGAGGTCATCAACGACGAAGAGGTCGAGGAGGTGTTCGCCGTCCTTCGCAAGAAGGAGGCGCGCATGCCCACCAACTGGTCGCGGCGCTACAAGAACCACTCCGAGAAGCTCCGTTCGGGCGACATCTACCAGGTGGCCGAAGTGGTCCGGAACCTGTCCATCCGCGACAAGGACAAGGGCCTCTCGGCGGGCGAGAAGCGCATGTTGCAGCGGGCCCGCCAGATCCTCGTCTCCGAGCTGACCTTCGCGCTCAACGTCGACGAGGAGACTGCCGAAGAGCGTCTGAACGACGCCCTGACCTGATCGCCCGGCCCGGTCGTACCGTGGCACGGGTGTGGTCGATTGTCGTCGCGGGCGGATCCGGCCGGCGCTTCGGCGAACGCAAGCAATTCACCACGCTGGGCGACCGCCCGGTGTTGTCGTGGGCGGTCGACGCATGCCGCACCGTCTCCGACGGCGTCGTCCTTGTCATACCAGTCGACGCAGAACCCACTCGTCAGTCAGGCGCCGACGCCGTCGTCACGGGCGGTACCACTCGCGCCGAATCGGTCCGTTGCGGCCTCGAAGCCGTGCCGACCGACGCCGACGTCATCGTCGTGCACGACGCGGCGCGGCCGCTGGCGCCGCACGCCCTGTTCTCAGCAGTCCTGGAGGCGCTGCACGAGGACGGCGTCGTCGGGGCGGTGCCCGGGCTGTCCCCGAGTGACACGATCAAGGTCGTGGACGGCCACATGAACGTCACGACCACGCTCGATCGCACCACGCTCGTCGCCGTGCAGACGCCCCAGGCTTTTCGGGCCGAGGCGTTGCGTGCGGCACACGCCCTGGCCGAGAACAACCCCGAAGCCGCCGCCACCGACGACGCCATGCTCGTCGAGACGTCGGGCGGACGGGTGCGCGTCGTCCCCGGCCTACCGAACAACATCAAGATCACGACGTCTGACGACCTCGTCACAGCAGAACGGCTGCTTGCAGCCGGACAGGAGTCCTGACGTGCGCGTCGGCCAGGGCATCGACATCCACCGCTTCTCCGAGGACCCGCACCGCCCTCTGGTACTCGGCGGCGTCGTGATCGAGGGCGCACGCGGCCTCGCCGGTCACAGCGATGCCGATGCCGTCTGCCATGCCTTCGCCGATGCGATCCTCGGTGCGGTTGGCCTCGGCGATCTCGGCCGGCATTTTCCCGACACCGACCCCAAGTGGGCGGGCGCCAACAGCGTCGCACTCCTGACAGAGGTGGTCCGACTGGCCTCGGCGAAAGGCTGGGAAGTCGTCAACGCGGACTGCACGGTCATCGCGGACACACCCCGTCTGGCCCCGCACACCGACGCCATGGTCGAACAGCTCGGCCAGGTCGTCAACGCACCCGTCTCGGTCAAGGCGACCCGTGCCGAGGGCCTCGGGGCACTCGGGCGAGCCGAGGGCATCGCCTGCACGGCCGTCGTCCTCATGGAGCAACGATGAGTCCACCGCCCGGCCGCCGAGCCCGACGCAGCAGTCCCGCCCCGGCCCCGCCATCCGGTCGTGGCGGCAGGAACAACAGCGCCGCCCAACGTCACGACCGCCGCCGCCCATCGTCCGGCCCGCCCCTCGGCGAGCTGGGCGGCGACCAGGTCGAAGGTCGTCGCGCCGTACTCGAGCTCCTGGCCGCCAACCGCCGCAGCGTCCGCCGCATCCTCATGGCCGAGGACCAGGACCCGTCATCCCAGCTCGACCGCATCGAGGAGCTCGCCGCACAGCGCCGCGTCCCCGTCGAGTCCGTGCCCCGAGCCCGTCTCGATTCACAGGCCCGCACCGACGCGCCCCAAGGCGTCGTCGCGCTGGCCCGCCCGCTCGATCCGGTCCCCCTCGTAGACCTCGCCCGCCCTACCAAGGACGGCACCCCGCCGTTCCTCCTCGTCGCCGCGGGCATCACCGACCCCCGCAACCTTGGCGCCCTCCTCCGCAGCGCCGAGTGCGCCGGCGTCGGGGGTGTCGTCCTCCCGCGCCACCGCTCCGCCCGTCTCTCGGCGACCGTCACCAAGACGG
>DATDIE010000039.1:0-13042 GCA_036521235.1 Acidimicrobiales bacterium
GAGGGCCTCTACTGGAGCTACTCGCTGGGAAACCCGTGGTGGGAGACCGTCGACTACGCCCGCCACCAGAGCAGCCTGAACGGGCACCAGGCCGTGGTCGACGACGACGGCCAACTGCGCGTCGTGATCGCACACGAGGACCCCGGCGTGGCGAACTGGTTGGACACGGCCGGGCACAGCGCCGGCCCAGTGATCCTGCGGTGCGTGCGTACCGACTCGGCGCCGGTGCCGACGACCCAGGTCGTCCCGTTCGCTGACGTGGCGGCGGAGCTGCCGTCCGGGACGCGCCGGGTGACCCCGCAGGAGCGGCGTGCGGTGATCGAGGCGCGGCGGGTCGCCGTGAGTAAACGGTTCGCTCGATGACGCTGGACGCGGACGCGCTCGAGGACGACGCGCGGTCGAGCACCGGCCTCGACGACTTCGGCGACGGCTCGCACCGGGAGGGTCTCGAGCGGTTGACGGCGTCGATGAACGCCGAGGGCGACCTCACGGAGTCGGGCGAGGTGATGCTGGCGATCCGCCTCGGCAGCCTGCTGTCGTCGCGGCTACGGGTGGAGGAGACGTACCGCGCCCACCCGGCGATCGAGGACGAAGAGGTCGAAGGGCCCGTTTTCGTCATCGGCCTCCCGCGCACGGGCACGACCGCGCTCAGCCAGCTGGTGGCGAGCGACCCGCAGTTCCGCTCGTTGCGCCTGTGGGAGTCGTCGGACCCCTGTCCCCCGCCCGAGACGGCGACCGAGCGCACCGATCCGCGCATCGCGCAGACCGAGGCGGGGCTCGAGATGATGAACGAGATGTTCCCGCTCATGCAGACGATGCACCACGAGGAGGCGACGGGGCCGACCGAGTGCCAGGACCTGCTCGGCATGAGCTTCCGCACGATGCACTTCGACGGGTTCGCCCACGTGCCGTCGTATCTCGCCTGGGCGGCCGACTGCGACATGGCGGACACGTACCGCTACCACCGCCGCGTGCTGCGGCTGCTGCAGTGGCACTGCCCGCCGCGGCTGTGGCACCTGAAGACGCCGGTGCACATGTTCGCGTTGGACGCGTTGATGGAGGCCTATCCAGACGCCAAGTTCCTGTGGAGCCACCGCGACCCGGCCAAGGTGCTCCCGTCTGTCTGCAGCCTCATCCACTACGTGCGCAGCTGGGCCTCCGACCGCGACGACTCGTTGGAGCTCGGCGCGGAACAGCTGGGGCGGTGGTCGGAGGCGATCGAGCGGGCGATGGACTTCCGGGAGCGGGTCGGCGAGGGCCGCTTCGCCGACCTGGGGTTCGCCGACCTGCAGCGCGACCCGGTCGGGGCGCTGGCCGCGGCGTTCGAGCAGATCGACGTCGGGTTCCCCGAGGCCTCCCGCGTGGCCGTGACGCGGTGGGCGGGCAGCCACGAGCCGGGGGCGCACGGCCGCCACACCTACGAGCTGGCGCGGTTCGGCCTCGACGCCGAGCAGGTGCACGAGCGCTTCGCCCGCTACATGGAGACGTACGATGCCGCGGCCTGAGCGGGTACGCCGCCGCGGGGGAGGTTGAGGAAGTGGATCTCGGGATTTCGGACGCCACGGCCGTGGTGGTCGGGGGCAGCAAGGGAATGGGGCGTGCCGTGGCCGACATCCTGGCGACCGACGGCGCCCGGGTGGCCGTGATGGCCCGGGGCCGCGAGGCGCTCGACTCGACGGTGGCGGCGTTGCGCGCCGCCGGGAGCCCCGACGCCGTCGGCCTCAGCGTCGACGTAACGGACCCCGCGTCGATCGACGCCGCGTTCGGCGAGGTCGGCGAGCGCTGGGGTGGCGGGTTGAACATCCTCGTCCACACGGTGGGGCCGGGCGCCGCCCGCTTCGAGGACCTCGACGACAGCGGCTGGGACGCCGCCTTCGCCCTGGGCATGATGTCCGCCGTGCGCAGCGTGCGCTCGGCGCTGCCGCTTCTGCGCGTGGCGGAGTGGGGTCGGGTGGTGATCTTCTCGGCACACTCGATCCAGCGGCAGAGCCCGAACCTCGTGGCGTACACGGCGTCGAAGGCGGCGGTGACGAGCCTGGCGAAGAACCTGGCCAAGTCGCTGGCGCCCGACGGCATCTTGGTGAACACGGTGTGCCCCGGCTCGATCGTGACGGCGAGCTTCACCGAGGGCCTGCGCGACGTCTTCGCCGCCGAGAACCTCGACCCGTCCGACCCCTACGACGTGATGAAGTGGATCGACGAGCACTTCCACCACCCGGCCGACCTCGGGCGGGCGGGGCTGCCCGACGAGGTGGCCTCGGTGACCGCCTACTTGGCCTCGCGGCGCAACGGCTACGTGACCGGCGCGTGCGTGAACGCTGACGGGGGCTCCGACTTCGTCTAGGCGTGGGCGTCCTCAAACGACCTCCCGTCGCGCTTCGCGTTCCGCCTACGCCCTGCTCCTAATAGAGATGAGGAATTCGGAATACATTCGGGCGATCTATTAGGAGCAGTCCATATACACCGTGGTAGGCCCGACAGCGTCCGGCGTGTACACACTCTGAAGGGACGCCCCAGATCCCGACGTCGGGCAGAACGACGAGGCGGCCACAGCCTGAATCCCATCGTTTTGATCGATGGATCGGCGTCGATCCGGGTCAGTCCCAGGTCTTGATGGCGTTGCTGGAACCACGGACTCCCTCATCGGCCTGAAAATGGTGGCACCCGAGCGGATGCAACGGGCGGATATCGGCCGCGACTCGTGGCGGCGACGAGACGCGAGAATGACGCCCGATCCCGGGAGGTCCCTTGTCCATTCGAGCCGTCCTGTTCGACTTCGGAGGCGTCATTTCGTCGAGCCCGTTCGAGGCGTTCGCGCACCTCGAGGCGGAGCGCGGGCTGCCGGCGGGCTTCATCCGCACCGTGAACGCCACGAACCCCGACACGAACGCCTGGGCGCGGCTCGAGCGTGGCGAGGTCGACCTCGAGACGTTCGGGAGGCTGTGGTCGGAGGAGGCGCTCGAGCTCGGGCACGAGTTGGACGGTCGGCTCGTGCTGGAGCGGCTGGCCGGCGAGATCCGCCCGCGGATGGTCGACGCCATCCGGGCGTGCGGGACCAGGTACAAGACGGCGTGCCTGACGAACAACTTCACGCGGGCGGAGGCTGTGCTCTCCGTCGAGGTGGCAGCGGTCTATGCGCTCTTCGACGCGGTCCTCGAGTCGCGGGTGCTGGGCGTGCGCAAGCCGGACCCCCGCTTCTACGAACTCGCGTGCGAGGCGCTCGGCGTGCGGCCCGACGAGTGCGTCTTCCTCGACGATCTCGGCGTCAACCTCAAGCCGGCCCGCGCGCTCGGCATGCACACCATCAAGGTCACCGACCCGGACGTGGCGCTGGCCGAGCTCGGCGAACTGCTGGGGCTTCCGCTGACCGGCTGAGGTCTACGCCCGGAGGAGGAGCGGCTGCCAGGGGTCCGGAATGCCCTTGAGCTCGTGGAGACCCAGGTCTTCGAAGGCGAGCCCCGAACCCACCGCCAGGTCCTTCACCGTCCGGGTGACCACGACTTGACCCCCGTCGGCCTCGGACATCACCCGGGCCGCCAGGTGCACTGCGAGGCCGCCGATCTCCGCGCCGCGCAGCTCGATCTCGCCCACGTGGACCCCGGTCCGCACTTCGACGCCCAATCCTGCGAGCTCCTCGCACATCGCCTCGGCCAGCGCACGCCGCGGGACCCCCCGTGTGCCCGAAATGCCTCGCACGAGGGGTCGACGCTCAGCGGATTGGAATGACGGCCTCCCAGAGCGCCAAAGTCTTGCCATGGTCGACACCAAGATCGAGGCTTCACGAGACATCGGGGCCACGCCCGAGGACGTCTATGCGGCTATCTCGGACGTGACGCGGATGGGCGAATGGTCGGAGGAGTGCGTCGGCTGCGAGTGGCACGAGGGATTCGACGGACCGGTCGTCGGCGCCACCTTCGACGGCCACAACCGCAACGGGGACCTGGACTGGACGACCCAGGGCAAGGTGATCGAGGCGGAGCCGGGCCGTGCGTTCGCGTTCGAGTGCTCGATGATGGACTTTCACTACTCCACGTGGGGCTACCGCATCGAGCCGACGGAGTCCGGCTGCCGTGTGACCGAGTGGAACCACGACCTGCGCCCCGACTCGGTCCTGGAGTTCAGCGCACAGGTCTCGGGGATCGAGGACCGGACCGAGCGCAACCGCCAGACGATCAGCGTCACGCTCGAACGTCTCGCGGCCGCCGTCGAGGGGGCGAACCCGTAGTTTCCGGCGCGGGAGCTATGCCGCGTCGACTCGCGGCATGACGTCGTCGGTGACCGTGCGGAAGTAGCGCCACGCGATCTCGGGCGGCAGCCCGCCGATGAGCGGGTGCAGCTGCAGGGGCATCCCCGACTCGATCATCTGCACGGCCTCGTCGACGCTGACGATGCGGTGGGTCCGGTTCTCGGCGCGCAGCTCGTCCACCGTCGCCGCCGTCGTGATGCTCGCGACGTCCTGGCGCCCCTCGTTGAGGCCGGCGTAGCTCGTGACGTCGTGCATCAGGTACGGGCCGAGCTCGTCCCAGGCCCCGTCCACGTCGTCGGCGACGAAGAGCGTCGTCGTCGTGTCGAGGGACGGGATCATGCAGAACCCGGGTTCGTGGCCGCCGGCGCGGGCCGCCTCTTGGTAGACCTGTTCCAGCTCCGGGCCGCCCCCCTGCGCCATGAAGTCCAACCCGTAGCGGCCGGCGCGTGCCGCAGCCGGCGCGCTGCCTCCACCCCATGCCACCGACGGGCCGCCGGGTGTCGAGGGGTGCGGGGTGACATGGATCCTCCGGCCGTCGTGCTCGAACGGCTCCCCCGTCTTCGCCTCGAGGAGGAGGGCGAGCGCGTCGTCGGCGATGCGACCGCGGCGAGCGAAATCGACCCCGTGCTGCTCGTACTCGTGCGGCACGTACCCGATGGCGGCCACGTAGCTGACTCGGCCACCGCTGATGATGTCGAGGACCGCCATGTCCTCGGCCAGCCGGATCGGCTGGTAGAGCGGCAACACCACGACCGCCACGGCGATGGGCAGCGTCGTCGTGCGGGCGGCGAGCGCCGTCGCCAGGATCAGCGGCGACGGGAGATACCCGTCGCTCATGCCGTGGTGCTCGCACACGACGGCGGCCAGGGCGCCACGGCTCTCCCCCCAGGCGGCCATGTCCAGCGCCGCCGCGTACAGGTCGGGTGCCGGAGCGCCTGTAGCCGGGGCTCGCATGTCGAATCGCATCAAGAACACCGACGGCTCCTCCTGGGACGGATCGGGCTTTGCAGCATGCCCGATGGTTCGGGTCGCCTGCGACCGCTTCGCCTCTCTGCGGTCCGAGCTGTCGAGCCCGGTGGCCGACGCGTTATCCGCTCGCCGACGCCTGTGCCGGTTGCTCTGGCTCGGCCCGCGAGGCGATGCGGCTCCCGAGCACCGGGACCACCAGGAAGAGCAGCCACACGTACCGGGCCAGGGTCGTGTCGGTCCAGGCGAGCACGATGGCGATCGTGACCACCGCGACGGTGAGGATCGCCCGGACGCGACCGAGCCGCTCCTCGTAGCTGGAGCGCCTTTGGTCGACGACGAGATGGTGGCTGTTGGCGTAGGCGTAGATCCACTGTGTCGAGAGGCTGAGCGCCAACAGGTTGATCGCGAAGAACGTGATCGAAAGCGGGTTGTCGGAGTAGCGACCCATCAGGTCGGACGTGAACGGCATGAGCGTGAGCGCGAGCAGAAAGCCAAAGTTGCGCCACGCGAGTCCTTCGCTGTGGCCCCGCATGGTGCGCAGTATCCGGTGGTGGACGAGCCAGAACTGAGCGATGACCACGAACGAGATGAGATAGCTGGTCAGCTCGCCGCCGTCCACGCCGAGCGCTTTCCAGAGCGCACTGGCGGAATCCACGTTGGTGGACAGCTCGGGGACCCTCAGCTGCAGGACGAGGAGCGTCAGGGCGATCGCGACCACCCCGTCGGTCAAGGCGAGCAACCGATCGATGTCGGGCATTTCCTCTTCGTCGACACCACGCGGGAACACCGGCATCGCCGTAGAGCTTCGCAGACGAGAACGCGCGTAGCGCGGAACGTGGTGCCCCGGTGGCTACGTTTTTGCTAGAGCGTCACGCAACGCGTCGAGCTGCTCGGGGACGACGCGCCACCACATCCAACGGCCCCGCTTCTCACCCGTGATGAGCCCGGCTTCGGCGAGCACCTTGGTGTGATGCGAAATCGTCGGTTGGCTCTTGCCCAAGGGTTCCTCGAGGTTGCAGCTGCACACCTCGCCCCCGCTCGCCACGATGGAGAGAAGACGGAGCCGGACAGGGTCACCGAGCGCAGCGAAGACATCGGCCAGGCGAACCGCCTCGGCTTGCGAGAGCGCCCGGTCCGAGATCGCAGGACAACAGACGGGTTCGGACAGGGTCGGCGCCCGGCGTGTCGTCACATTGCCTCCCATTGACATCTATCGATCTATCCTACAGACTGCGCATATCGATATCAATCAATGCATGGAGGAACCCATGTCCCGGGTGCAGCTGGCCCTCAACGTCTCGGATCTCGACGACGCCATCGCCTTCTATTCCAAGCTCTTCGGATCGCAGCCCGCCAAGGTGCGGCCGGGGTACGCCAACTTCTCCATCGAACAACCACCGCTCAAGCTCGTGCTGATCGAGGACGCCACCAGAGAGCCCGGGACCCTCAACCACCTCGGGGTCGAAGTGGAGACTCGCGAGGAGGTCGCCGAGGCCGTGGCACGTCTGCAGACCCAGGGCCTTCCGACCGCCGTCGAGGACGAGGTTGCCTGCTGCTACGCGCTGCAGGACAAGGTGTGGGTCGACGGACCGGGCGGAGAGGCCTGGGAGATCTACACCGTGCTCGCCGACGTCGAGATGCCGAACGGCGAGCTCCGGCCGGCTGACGACGCCGCACCCGCATGCTGCGACACGCGGCCGGACCTGGCACCCCCGGCCAACGCGGCCCCCTGCTGCTGAGCCTCGCTGAGACCGTCGCGGTGCGCTCCACCATCGTTCTCTGGCGCCGACTGCTGGCCGAATTCGTCGGCAGCGCATTCCTCGCTGCGCTCGTCATCGGGTCCGGCATCGCGGCGCAGCAGCTCTCGCCCGGCAACACGGGCCTTCAGCTGTTCGAGAACGCCGCGGCGACGGCCGCGGGGCTGTTCGCCATCATCTTGATGTTCGGCCCAGTCTCCGGGGGCCACTTCAACCCGGTCGTCTCGTTCGTCGATGCCGCGTTCGGCGGCATGTCCGTGCGCGATGCCGCCGCCTATCTGCCGGCCCAGATCGCCGGGTGCGTGGGCGGAGCGATCGTGGCCAACGTCATGTTCTCCCGGGCCGCCATTGAGATCTCGACGAAGCACCGGGCGTCGCCGGCCCACTTCCTCTCGGAGATCGTCGCGACGCTCGGACTGCTGCTCGTGATCTTCGCGCTGGCCCGCTCGGGACGTTCCCGCATGGCGCCGGCTGCAGTCGGCGCCTACATCGGTGCGGCGTACTTCTTCACCAGTTCGACCAGTTTTGCGAACCCCGCCATCACGGTGGGGCGGACCTTCTCGAACACCTTCGCCGGGATCGCGCCTTCTTCCATCCCGAGCTTCATCGGCGCCCAGGTGGTCGGAGCGGTCCTTGCCTTCGCTCTGATTCGAACGCTCTACCCCGAGCTGACCCCGGACGAGGCGAGCGACGCGGTCTTCCCTCACGATGAAGTCGATCACGCCCCGGTTTCTGCCCAGGAGGCCTGATGAAAGAGCGCACCCCCGAGGTGCTGTTCCTGTGTGTCCACAACGCCGGCCGATCGCAGATGGCGGCCGCTCTCCTGACTCAGGAGTCCCAGGGGCGCATCGTCGTCCACTCCGCAGGGTCGGATCCCGGTGAGACGCTGAACCCAGCGGTGGTCGACGCCATGGCCGAACGGGGCATCGACATCTCGGGTGAACGGCCGAAGAGGCTGACCGACCAGATGGCGCAAGGCTCCGACGTCATCGTCACCATGGGATGCGGTGACGCGTGCCCGGTGTACCCCGGGAAGCGGTATCTCGACTGGGAGCTTCCCGACCCCGCCGGCAAGACGCTCGCCGAAGTCCGCCCGATCCGCGACGAGATCGACCGGCGGGTGAAAGCGCTGGTCGACGAGCTCCTCTCCTCGGACGCGGCGAAATAGACGCCGAGACGTCTTCGCCAAGGGGATCCGCGCTCGTTCTCCGGTAGCTTGCTCGACGTGCACGAGTCCAGCCCCGAGAAGTTCCGTGCATGCAGACGGGCATCGTGAGCCGGATCGAGGGATTCGACGCCTCCGTGCACCTGGAGGTGAGCGCGGTGCTCGTGCGCTATGCGTCCGGGATCGACCGACGAGATTGGGATCTCTTCCGCTCCTGCTTCACTCCGGATTGCGCCGTCGACTACGGGGAGATCGGGGTCTGGAGCGGGGTCGACGAGATCACGACCTTCATGATCGCCGTCCACGAGAACTGCGGCTACACCCTGCATCGCATCTCCAACGTCGACGTGGAGGCCCTCGGTGACGGCGCCCGGGCCCGGAGTTACGTCGACGCCGTGATCATGGGGCCGGACAACCGTGACGGCGTCCGGGCTCTCGGCTTCTACGACGACCGCCTCGTTCACTCGGAGCGCGCGGGATGGCGGATCGCCCGGCGGGACTTCACGACCGTCCATGTCGGCACGGTGGGCCAGGGAATGCCTCTCTGAACCGCGAGCCGCGCGCACCGGTCCTGATTGATCTATTCAGGGCTCGGTGTCGCGTCGGACCGGGTTCGTTTGCACCGAATCGGCGACGTCCCTCGCCTGCTCGACGACGACATCGATGACTTCGGCGACGACACTCTTGCCACTCCGGGACCGCCGTTGACGTTCCACGGCCAACGAGCCCCACAAGATGCCGAGCAAGACCAGAGCAGCCAACCAAAAAATGCTGACGACGAATCCGATTATTCCGGCGACGATGGCAAACGAAAGGAGCGCCAGGTCCCGGGCTCCGTCGATCATTTGGCTCGCTTCGCGTCGATGCACAAATCGACCGTCGGCCGCACGAACCTGTTCGCTTGAAGTTGACGCCATGGTGTTCTCCTCTCGCTAGTGAGGAGACATACCCAAATGCACACGTAGCCAGCCTTGTCGTCCGACGCCCGTTTCAGCGCTCAAAGGGCGGGTATCGATGGTTCAGGCCAGCGAGCAAAGTCGGGACGTCGTCAAGAAGTAGACGCTTTGGACTGAACTCACTGGGTGAGGAATGTGCGCCCAATGCTGGGCCACCGGGAACGGAGGACAGGGCTATGGCAATCATCTTGTTGGCAATCTTGGTATTGATCCTCTTCGGTGCAGGCTTCGCGATCCACCTGCTGTGGATTGCGGCGGTCGTCTTTGCCGTTGTTTGGGTTGCCGCTTACGCGCTAGGCCGAGGAGAGGGCGCGAGCCGCCGCTCGTTGCGCCGGTAGGGACGTTTTCAAGAACGATCGCCGAGAGCGAAGGGACGTTGGACGGTCGAAAAGGGCTCGTCAGCATGAGCAATCCGGATCCACAAATCGATTCGACTCAGGAAGATCCCCGACAACCAGATCGGCGGGGCCAGGGCCTGCAGGCCAGTGTGCCGTCGACGAGAACCTCCGGCTCTTGGACTTTCGTCGCAATCGCCATCGTCGCGCTGGTGATCGTTTTGGTGTTCATCTTGGAGAATCTGCACGCCACGGATGCCACCTTCTTTGGCATTCACTGGCGGATCCCCCTTGGTCTCGATCTCCTGTTGGCAGCGCTTCTGGGTGCCGCCGCGGTCTTCGTGGTTGGAGCAGCGCGGACGCTCCAGCTGAGGCTGCTGGCTCATCGGACGATGCGTGCGCGTGATGCTCGAGTTCCTTCAAGACCACCGGGCGAGGAGACGCCTCAAGGTGTGACGACCGTCGACGACGGCGAATCACCCCGCGGGCCGGATCACCAACCATAAGAGTTGACGATCCGTCTGCACCGGTCGCATTCAAGTGGCGCACGAATCATCCTCGCCATCGCGCCGAACGCTGCTTCGGCAGTTCGCCAACTAGCGGCGTGAGAGCACGCCATTTTGGGTAGGAAAAATTCATCAGTGTCCGTGTGAACGGGAGGGGACGTGACGACGACAAGAGTTGAAGCACGGGAACACTCGCAGCAAACCGATCAGGCCGAGGCGCCGATTCGGAGCTTGATACCAGCACGGCTTGATCGACTGGGTTGGTCGCGCTTCCACACGCGTTTGGTCATCGCTCTCGGCGTGGCCTGGGTAC
Source organism: Acidimicrobiales bacterium (assembly GCA_036521235.1). Taxonomy (GTDB): domain Bacteria; phylum Actinomycetota; class Acidimicrobiia; order Acidimicrobiales; family RAAP-2; genus Bog-473. The sequence continues at coordinate 10,248 of DATDIE010000039.1, forward strand.
TCGACGGCCTCGAGATCACGATCGCCAGCAACGCCGAAGGGCTCATCAGCCAGAAGCAGGCCCTGAACCTGTCTTCGTCCGAAGTCGCCTTTGCCGTCGGAACGGTCTACCTCCTCGGCGAGGTGGTGGGGGCCCTGTTTTTCGGCCGGATGTCCGACAAATTCGGCCGCCGCAATCTGTTCATGATCACCCTTGGTGTGTACTTGTTCGGCGGGGTGCTCACGGCACTTACCTTCGGGCACTCACCGGCTTGGGCCTACTGGATCTGGGTCTCGAGGTTCATTGCAGGCATGGGGATCGGCGGAGAGTACGCCGCCATCAACTCGGCGATCGACGAGCTGATCCCGGCCAAGTACCGCGGTCGAGTGGACATCGCCGTGAACGGCACGTACTGGGGTGGAGCGCTCATTGCGACGGTGCTGACCATCCTCGTCGTGAACCACCTGCCCGTCAGCTATTCGTGGCGTGTCGCCTTCCTGGCCGGCCCGGCACTGGCGTTCGTCATCCTCTTCGTCCGCAAGAACCTTCCCGAGAGTCCCCGCTGGCTCCTCATGCACGGGCGAGAGGAGGAAGCCGAGAACGCCGTCAAGCAGATCGAGGAAGAGGCGCGACGCAGCGGTGGCACATTGGGTGACGTCGACGAATCCAAGGCGATCGAGATCATGCCGGCCGACGACATCGGCTTCATCGCCCTCGCTCGGACGCTGTTCGTCCACTACCCAAGGAGAGCCGTTCTCGGAGCATCCTTGATGATCACGCAGTCATTTCTCTATAACGCGATCTTCTTCACTTACGCGCTCGTGCTTACGAAGATCTACAACGTTCCAGCCACAGACACCGCTTATTACTTCATCTTCTTCGCGCTCGGGAACCTGATGGGTCCGCTCACCATCGGCCATCTCTTTGACAGCATCGGGCGTCGGAAGATGATTGCGGGGACGTACATCCTCTCTGGCGTACTTCTTGCGGTGAGCGCGTTCCTCTTCGACGCCGGCGCTCTGAACGCGGTGACCCAGACGGCGTGCTGGTGCGTCATCTTCTTCTTCGCGTCCGCCGGGGCTTCGTCGGCGTACCTCACCGTGAGCGAGATCTTTCCTGTCGAGGTACGGGCCAAGGCCATCGCCGTCTTCTTCGCCATCGCGCAGAGCTTCGGAGCGTTGGGGCCTTGGCTCTACGGCGAGCTCATCGGAAATGGGCAGGACCACTTCCGGCTGTTCATCGGCTACCTGATCGGTGCCGGCGTGATGATCGCAGGCGGCATCATTGCGATCTTCTTCGGTGTCGACGCTGAGCAGCGGTCGCTCGAAGACATCGCCCAGCCGCTCTCGGCGTACCGACCGTCGCCCCACCTCTCGGCGACGACCGGGGCACCCCGCTCCCCGAGCGCGCGAAGCATCACCTCCTGACTCTGAAATATGGCCCAAGGGGCCATCCGAGTCTCGGAGAGAGGGACGACATCGGAGAGCGCCATCCAAGGCGCAGCGGGGCCTAAGAATCTGCCGAGTTCCCGCGAGAGTTGGGAAATCGATGCCACCCTGCGAACATTTGGGCCGATGACCGACCCGGCGCCTCTTACGACCATGGCGAGCGATGACCCGATCGCAGTCCAATTGCTGACGGCCGTGCACAGCGGTGATGTCGACGTGGTCCGACGCCTACTCTCCGGACACCCCGTACTTGCAACCGCAAGATTCGCAGCAGCTCGCGGCGGCACCAGCACGTCCCTCCATTTCGTCACGGATTGGCCCGGGTACTTCCCGAACGGACCCGACACTGCGAGGGTGCTCCTCGAGACGGGGGCCGACCCCAACGCGCTGACCACGAGACGTGGCTCGGAAGACCCAGGTCCGGGTTCGGAGACGCCCTTGCACTACGCCGCCAGCAGCGACGATGTCGATGTCGCCGTCGTGCTGATCGAAGGAGGCGCTGATCTCGAGACGCCGAACGGTTCGATCGGGACGCCGCTCGACAACGCCGTGGGCTATGCCTGCTGGCACGTCGCTCGCTTGCTGGTGAGCCGAGGTGCCCTGGTGGACAAGGTGTGGCACGCGGGCGCCCTCGGCATGCTGGGGCGCTTGGACGAACTCCTGGCACGCAACGTGGATCCCGAGCAGGTCTCCCAAGGTTTCTGGCATGCCTGCGCTGGTGGTCAACGCCGCGCGGCGGAGCGCCTTTTGCGTGCAGGTGCCGATATCAACTGGGAACCGGACTATGCCGAGGGCACTGCGTTGGATGCGGCAAAGGGGCTCGGGACGCGTCAGGACAACGTCATCGAGTGGTTGCAATCCATCGGCGTTCGATCGGCGAGAGCGTCGGAAGAAGGGACGGGCGACGACACCTCTCCCTGAGACCGCTTCGAGTCAGCTGCCCGTGCGATAGTCCCCGAAGGCGCCGTCCCGTTGGTCGAGCGCCGCTGTCAGTCCCTGCTCCTGTGACCGGCGGACGAATTCCTGCAGGCTCTTTTGATGCGTGCCGAGGGCGCACAGTTCGGTCCCGACCCTGATGGCGGTCCGCAGGCCCATGACCTCCATCCCGCGGTGCACGATCCGCTTGTTGAGACGCACGATGTCGGGGGGCATCTGGACGATCCGTTGCGCCTTCGCCAAGACCGCCGCCTCGAGCTCGTCGGGCGGAAATGCGGCGTTGGCCCATCCGTACTCCACCGCTTCGGTGCCCGTTACTGAGTCCCCGGTGAGCATCATCTCCATCGCTTTGCGGGGTCCCACGAACCAGGCGTGGAAGTGCATGTCGGGGACGCCGAAGCGCACCGCCGGATAACCCATCTGTGCGTCGGT
>DATDIE010000040.1:0-2027 GCA_036521235.1 Acidimicrobiales bacterium
CGCCGAGAACGTGAAGCTGGCCCGCGCGCAGCCCGGCTCGCACGGGCCACGGCGCGCGGTCCAGATCTGCGGGCCGGAGGGCACGCGCTGATGAGCAGCAGCGATCTAACGCCGCGCGACGCGCTGGTGCGTCTGGGCGCCTCCACCGCCGAGGCCATCGCCCAGGTGCTCGAGATGTTCGCGCCCGGCACCATCGAGCGCGGCGAGGTCAGCGTGATGGGCGAGGACCAATCGCCGTTCAACGGAATCGCCCCCGGTTCGGTCGCGGCCAGCGTGTCCTATGTCGACGGGGTGACCGGCGCCAACATCTTCATCCTCACCGCGGCCGGTGTGCGCAACATGGCCCAGGCAATGGGCATGCCCGCGCCCGAGGAGGGTGACCCCGACGAGCTGTCCGAGCTCGAGCTCTCCGCCGTCGGCGAGGCCTCCAACCAGATGATGGCCGCGGCGGCGTCCGCGATCGGCGTCGTGCTGGGGCAGGAGATCGAGATCTCGGTCCCCGACATCCGCGTCGTCGACAACCCGGACGCCGCGGTCGAGATCTACGGCTCGTCGCCGCACGCCACCTCCACCACCTTCCTCATCGGCGGCGAGTCCTGCCGGTTGATCCAGCTCGTGCCTCGGGCCTTCGTCGTGCGCATGGCCCGCGCCCTCGACGAGATGGAGACTGAGAGCGTCGACGACGATGCGGCCTCGGCCGCCGACAGGTCCGCCACCGGCACCGCCCGCAGCGTGGCTCTGGTGGAGGCGCTGAGCGGCATCAAGGTGCGCGTGTGGGCCGAGCTGGGCCGCACGCAGCTCAGCCTGTCCCGGGCGCTCGGCCTGCCGTTGGGCTCGGTGGTCGAGCTCGACCACGCCGCCGACGCGGCCGTGGACCTGTACGTCAACGGCCTGCGCTTCGCGCAAGGTCACCTCATCGTCACCGATGACGGAGAGTGGGCGTTCCAGTGCGACACCGTGGGCGGCCGGGCGGTCCCCGACACGTCGTCGCGCGAGTTGCCCGCCCTGGAGATCCTCGAGGACCTATCCGACACGGCGTCCGAGGACGTCTCCGAGACGGCGTTCGACGACGCGCCCGAGGTGGTCCCCGTCGACGAGGCGCTGGCGATCGTCGAGGACGACGAGGTCGTGGAGCCGGCCGAGGCCGATGTGGCCGATGAGGCCCCGCCCACCGACGACCCTGAACATGTCACGGCCGCGGAGACCCCCGCGGACCCTCCTGAGGCGGCGGAGGCGGAGACCCCCGCTGACAGCACCGCCGCACCCCCCACCCCCAACGATGAAGAAGGAGCCTGAGACTGATGGCCCGTGTACTCGTAGTCGACGACGCCGCTTTCATGCGTAAGGTCGTGAGCGACGCGCTCGCCTCCGGTGGCCATGAAGTGATCGGCGAGGCAGGAAACGGAAACGAGGCTGTGGCCCGCTTCCAGGAGCTCAAGCCCGAGCTGACAATGCTGGACATCACCATGCCGGAGAAGACCGGCCTGGAGGCGCTGGCCGAGATCATGACGCTGGACCCCGGCGCCCGCGTGCTGATGTGCTCAGCGCTCGGCCAGGAGTCCAAGGTCATCGAGTCGATCAAGCTCGGCGCCAAGGACTTCGTCGTCAAGCCGTTCCAGCCCGAGCGTCTGCTCGAGGCCGTCGGCAAGGCGCTCGCCTAGCCGCCCGCAGGCGGCCGGCGGGGCGTGATGCCTCGCCGGTTCGCCCCCGCCGCGACCTGACGTCGCGGCGCATTCCCCCGTCGCAGCAGGCGACACGCATCAGTCGAAGATCCGGGCTAAAGAGGTCGGTCAAATCGGCCGACAAAGAGGGTGACTCTTCCCTCGGAGTCTTCCCCCTCGATGCGGTTCTCCACGTTCACACGTGGCGTCGGCCTGATCGGCGCCCTCACGCTCTCGTACGCCCAGATGGCGCGAGCCGCCACCGGCGCGACTGGCGAGCAGACCCCCCTGCACCTGTCCACCAGCGCGACCTCGCATGTCGCATCGGCCGGCGGCAGCGGCTCGGGGATCGTGCGCACGGTCATC
>DATDIE010000041.1:0-4017 GCA_036521235.1 Acidimicrobiales bacterium
GTTTGCGCCGATGGCGTGGCGGCGTGGTGCGATCCGTAAACTGGGCCCGGGCGCGACCGGCGGCGCCCTTAAAGGGCGCCGCCTTGTCACGGATCCGTCGGCCGCGGCCGACGAGTTGGTGTCCCCAGACGTCAGGACATCTCGGCGAGGATCTTCGCCTTCTGCGCGTCGAACTCTGCGTCCGTGAGGATCCCCTGGTCCTTCAGGTTGGCGAGCTCCTTGAGCTTGGCGATGAGGTCGTCCGAGCTCGGCGCCGCCTCAACCGGTGCGGCCGGGGCTGCCGGCGCCGCGGCCTGCTGGGCCTGCTCCTGCTGGGCGTACTTCCGTTGCTGGCGCCGGTTGACACCACCGGCGACGGCCGTGGCCGTTCCGGCGATGACCGCCGTCCTTCCCACCGTCCGCATCACCGGACGTCGTCCCAAAGGCATGTGTGCTCCTCTCCTCGTCTCTTCCGACTTCTACGTCTCTGACTCTCGGATCCGGTCAGCTCTTGAGCGCGTCGGCCATCTCGGCCAGCGCGGCCTCCACGAGGTCGGCCGGGATGCGCGCCGTGTCGATGACCACGCCGCCCGACTGGCGTACCGCTTCGGCCAGGGGCTTCGCCCACAGGTCTTCCCAGACGATGATGAGGGCCGAGTTGTTTTCGGGGAGGTCGTCGGCCACGTGGGCCAGGTCCTCCTCGTTGATCAGGCCGCCGACCTCGCCGTCGAGGTCCCCGAAGGCCACGAGGTCGTCGCGCTGGTCGAACTCGAGGACGAGGGTGTCGCCGTCGTTGTCCTTGGCCACGAAGACGAGGTCGAGGATGCGCACCGTGCCGTTCGCAATGAGCTTCTCGACCTCGGGCGCGACGCTCCCGTTGAACTGATTGCCCGGAAAGGCGATCACGGTGTAGCTGACTGGTCCAAGGGTCATGGGATCTCCTCAGGTATGTGGTGTGGTCGGGTCTGAGACGCGACTCAGCTGGCCAGCAGCTTCGCCTTCTGCGTCTCGAATTCGGCGTCGGTGAGCACGCCTTGGCTCTTCAGGTCGGCGAGCTTGCTGAGCTGCGTTGCGGTGTCGGCGCCCTCGCTGCCGGCAGCCTGCCGCACGTAGGTGTCGAACTGCTTCTGCTGCTCCGCTGCGGCGGCCGCAGCCCGATCGTGCATCTTGCCGCCGCGGGCGATCAGGTACACGAAGACACCGAGGAACGGCAGGACGATGATGAAGATCACCCACAGCGCCTTGGCCCAGCCGCCCATGTCGTGGCTGCGGAAGATGTCCATGAAGACGGTGATGAGCAACCAGATCCAGATGATGAAGAGGAAGAAGTACAGCATCGTCAAGAAGGCATCGAGAACGGGGTAACTCGAGGCAATCATTCGGGCTCCTTAAATCGTGGTTGGGCGTCAAAAAACGACGCATTCATTCGGTGCTCCGCAACCTTCGCACCGCAACTGGACGTGCAATAGGGCAGAAGGTCACGATTCGTGCATGTGTGGCCTTGGAAACGCATCCATCGCTCAGCCTAGATTCAGACTCCTTCCTCTGCATGGAGGCGGCCGCTCTTGCAGGCGGCTGCGAACAGTTCGTAGTCCCTCTCGTTTTGGTCCGCGTACGACTCGGCGAAACGCGCCAGCGCCTTCTCGAACGACGCGTTGTTGCCGAGATAGGACGCGAGCGCGATCCGGTCGCCCGAGCGGGCGTGGGCCCGGGCAAGGGTGTGGGCGCACAGCTCTCCGTAGACCTTCAGGCCCTCGGGGATGGCGTTCTCCGTATCGAGCGAGCCCTTCCAGTCCTGGAGCTGTCGCACGTAGTAGTCGCGTGGCACGCCGTCGAGCCCGATGGCGCGTTGCCAGCCGAGCAGGATGTCGCTGCTCGCCTGCATGAGCCGCTGACCGGCGACGACCCGGGCCCCGTGGTTGGGGTACTGGCTCTTCTTGGTAAAGCGCTCGAGCACCGAGGCCTCGGCCTCCTTGGCCTGGAGGAACAGCACGTCGTCCTGACGCGGGCCGTGCATGAGGATGACCCAGCAGCGGGTGCCCACGCTGCCCACACCGACCACCTTGCGGGCCATCTGGCTGAACTTGTACTGCTCGAGCAGGTGCTTGCGATCGGTCGGCAGGCTCTGGCGGTACTTTCGGATCACCTCGGTGAACAACTGGATGTGGTGGTCCGCGTCGGGGAACAGCTCCTCGACCGGGACGATCAGGGGTGGGTCGCTGATGATCTGCCGCTGGCCGTCGACGACGCGGGTGAGCTTGTTCAACGCCCGCATGGAGTCCTTCGTCATGGCCTTCGACGTCACCTTCGTCGCGGTCGCGGCCATGTGGGCCTCCGCCTTGGAGCCCGTCTCGGCGGCGCGCTGCGTGAGCGCATCGACGAACGGACCGACCTCTACCTTGGAGTACCAGACGTCGAGGTTCGAGCTCGTCGCCATCTGCCGCATGGCCTCGCGATAGCGCTGGCCGAGGCGGATGATCGCCTCCTGGCGATTCGACTTGGAGAACCCGAGACCGCGAGAAGCCACGACGATGCTGGCCGCCAGGCGCTTGACGTCCCACTCCCACGGCCCGGGCAGCGTCTCGTCGAAGTCGTTGCAGTCGAAGACGAGCTGGCGCTCGGGGGAACCGAAGACGCCGAAGTTGGAGAGGTGCGCGTCGCCACAGATCTGGGCGGTCAACCCCGTGCGCGGCCCGGCGGCCAGGTCCGACGCCATGATCAGGGCGGCCCCCCGGAAGAACGTGAACGGCGAAACCAGCATCCGGCCGTAGCGGATGGGGACGAGCTCGGGGACCCGGGAGGGCGCCTGGCTCTCGAGCAGGGCGACGGGGTCCGGCCGATCCGGGCCCGGCTCGAAGGTGGCGTGGCTGTCGCGGGGGCACTTCTCCCGGGCCAGCTTCCCCTTCGCCTTGCGCTCCTCGTCGCTCAGGTGCGGCACGGTGCGCGGCACCGCCTTGTCCGCCAACGGGACGACCTCGTCAACAACCATCGAGGGCCACCTCCCCTGGACGCATAAATCGGGCCTCTCGGTGAGAGAGTAGGTCGCGGACCGGCATTCCGAAAGTGCCGGTTCGTCGGGTGCCGATCTGTGCCAGTGAGGGCCAGAGACGAAACACTCTGTTCGGGTGCGGGGGTGGCGGCCACAATGACAGGGGTGCTGACGACGGTGTCGGAAGAGGGTAAGGCGAGGGCCGGCGGGTGACGCTCGACTACGACGGCCAGAGTGCGGAGGGAGAGGTCGAGGGCGGAGCGGCGGCGGGGACGGCCGCCGAAGAGGCCCAGGGCGGAGGCGGGGCGGCGAGCACCCGACGGCGGCGCATCCGGACAACCGTCGGCCGCCTGTTCGACGCCATCCGCAGCAGCGACGACGACGCCGTCGAGCGCGCCGTGCTCCAGCTCAGCTCGACCCGCCGCTGGCTGGCTCCGCTCGCCCTGATCGTCGGGGCGTTCCTGATGCTGTTCGCGGGCGTCAAGCTCCTCGTGACCAACTGGCGGCTGACGTTGGTGCAGATCATCCCGGCCATGTGGATCTGGGTGGCGATGCTCGACATCAAGGTGCACGCGTTGCACGGCAAGGGTTTCCACATCTTGCGCGGGCCGGTCCTGATCCTCGCCATCCTCGGCGTCACGGCCCTCACCGCCGCGAGCTTCTACCTCAACGGCGTGTTCGCCTTTGCGATCTCGGTGCCGGGCAAGCCGCAGATCCGCCCCGCGTTCGCCCAGGCCAACCAGCACATGCGCACGATCCTGGCGTGGGGCATGAGCGTCGGGCTCGCGCTCTCGTTTTCCGCGTTGATTTCAACGCGGTGGGGGTCGTGGTCCTTCGTCATCAGCCAGAGCATCGTCGTGGGGATCATGATGCTGTGCTATCTCGCCGTCCCGGCTCGGATGGTCGGCATCGACACCAAGACGGGCCGCTCGCGGCGCGACAAGCTGGCCGCGACCGCGGTGGGTGGCGCGGTGGGCGCCGTGGTGTGCTCGCCACCGTACGTTCTGGGGCGCCTCGGGATCCTGATGCTCGGGTGGCACGGGTTCTTC
>DATDIE010000042.1:0-12490 GCA_036521235.1 Acidimicrobiales bacterium
CACTTGCACGCTCAAAGAGCCCTGCGTCCCGCCCATCCGACTCGATCCGACTCTGGCCCAAAGCGGTGGAGTTCACCCCGTAGTTCGCGGAAGGCTGGTGCAGCTGGACAAAGGGGTAAGAATCGAGCCAGTGGCCGCCGGGGCCGTGCCGCCGATCGATGATGACGATCTCGGCGTCGGAATGCTCCACCAAGGTGTCGACGAACCCCATCCCGAGCGCGCCCGCACCGATCACGAGGTAGTCGGTCTCCATGTCCACCCCCAGTGACTAGAGCGAAACCTTACCCACACCCTGGAACAACGGTCTCGGATGAACCGTCACAGACCCCGGAAGAGGTCCTGCAAAGCCCCGTACGGCGGTTCGATTCCGCCCGCCGCCTCTTCCTGCCCTCTTGATGCTGCAATGGAGAGGGTGGACGACGTATCAGCGGGGCCGGTCAGTCAGGCGGACTCCTGAATGAGTGACAGCCCATCCCGTGTCGGCGGGACATCCCACCTCGGCTGGCAGACCGGGACGAACGATCGGATGGCCCTAGGTGCGGAGCCGCAAAACCGTCGGCGGGTCGACCTTCGGCGCGTCGAGCGTCCGGATGCGGGAAGGGCGAGGAGTGCCGGGCCCGCACCCCCACGCGAGGCGGTGCGCCCGCCGCAGAGCGTCCGCCGCCCCCCGGTGGTGCCGGAGTTCACATCGACGCCGGGCGCGCCTGGGGCGAGCGGGGTCCGGCCACCACCCCGGGCGAGGATATCGGGCCGCACCTTGCGCAGGTTCGCGGTCGTTTTGGGAGTGGCTGCCGTTCTGATCACCGTGGCGGTGACCATGAGCGGCGCCTTCGAACACAACGACGGCTTTCCGGCGCCGAGTGCGGCGACGCTGAGCGGGTTGAGCGTGCCGCAGCGCGTCGTGGCCCTCGCGCAGAGCCAGGTTGGGTACGGCACCCAGCCGTCGAACTCGTACTGCAACAAGTTCAGCGCCTACTGGGGCGCGGGCCAGGCGACCTGCGGGAGCGGGCTGAGAAGCGAGGAGTGGTGCGCCGACTTCGCCGCTTGGGCGTGGCGGGAGGCGGGCGTGCAATTCACGTACGGCTACGCACCGGGAGAGATCAACGGCGGGACCATCAGCTTCTACGAATGGGCCGTCGACAACGGGCTGTGGCACCCGGCGGTCAACGGATACGTCGCCTCGCCCGGGGATGTAGCCGTCTACGGAATCACCTTGGGGGCGAGCCCGTCGGCCGCGCACGTGGCGATCGTCGTTGACGACCCGGCCGGTCAGGCGGGCCCGAACGTCGTGAACGGTGACGGAGACCAGACGGGCTACTCGGTCGTCGAGGCGGGCAACGACCAGCTCACGGTGCACACGGCGCAGGACGCCGTGTCCAACCTCGACGGGTACGTGAGCCTGCCGTAACTCTCCGCTCGGAGCCCGGCATCGGCTGGGGGCGTTGCCTCGTTTTCGAAACCGTTGCCCTTAAGAAGTAGAACGGGCGATCTGCAGATCGAACTTTCAACGAGAGAAGGCAGCGATCATGACGTTCGTCCCATACGACAGGCCGGTCCGCGCGGCGTTCGTCGGTCTCGGCCGCATTTACGACCTGAACGTCCGGGCGTACTGGGGGAACCCCGACGTCGAGGTTGTCGCGCTCGTTGACCCTGATCCCGAGCGTCGGGCCGAACGCCAAACCGACTGGCCCGAGGCGCGCACGTTCGCCACGGCGGCCGAGGTGGCCGCGAGCGGACTGGAGGTCGATGCGGCCGAAGTCCTGCTCCCGGTCCCGCTGCATCCGGACGGGGTCTGCGAGATGCTCGGCTACGGCTGGCACCTGAACCTGCAGAAGCCGCTGTGCAGCGAGCTGAGCGAGGCCGAGCGGATGCTCGAGGCGGCCCGCACGAATGATCGCGTCCTGCGGGTCATGGAGAACTACCTGTTCTATGAGCCGTTGCGGAAACTGAAGGAGACCGTCGAATCGGGGGAGCTCGGCGACGTGAGCGGCTACCACATGAAGATGGTGGGCAGTGGCAGCGGGGGCTGGGAGGTGCCCACCTCCAGCTGGGAATGGCAGTTCAAGCAGATGCGCCGGGGTCGGGGCATCCTGGTGTTCGACGACGGCTGGCACAAGCTCTCGACGGCCCTGTGGCTGTTCGGTCCGCTGCGGGAGGTGCGGGCTTGGGTGGGGGCGACGGAGGTCTTCGAGGGCATCTCCATCGACGCACCGACGACGATCACGTGGGAGCACGTGAACGGCATCCGGGGCGTGTGGGACATCACGTTGGCCCCCGAGATGTACCTGCGCTCCGACTACTACACCAATGACGAACGGTGGGAGGTCACCGGTCGACGCGGCTATTCACGGGTGAACCGGTGCACGGGCCGGGGCATCCAGCAGCCGAGCCTGGAGACCTATGTCGGCGGGGAGATGCGAACGTTCCACGCGCTCGACGACGACTGGGGCAGCAGCTTCCGGGACTCGGGGCGGCACTGGCTGCGCTGGCTCCGCACGGGCGAAGGACCGTTGCTGTGGAGCGGGGAGGAAGCCGTCGACGTCCTGCGGTTCGCGCTCGCGGTGTACGCCAGCAGCGAGGCCGGCGGGGCGGGCATCGACCCCGCGTCGATCAAGGATGGCTGACGCACCCGGCCTAGGGCCGAGTACGGCCGCGGCTCAGGTGCTCAAGTCGCTTCTCCGCCTCCGCTGCGTGTTCGTGCGCCTTGGTCGCCTGCCGGACGGCCACGGTCAAGGCCGCACGGAGCCGCTTGAGGTCCGCTTCCGTCGCGGTGACCGCCTGCTGTGCCTTCTCGACCTCGGCATCGGCCCGCCCGGCGTCGCGTCGCGCCTGCTCCACGTCGCGCTTCGCCTTGGACACTTGTGCGGCGTTGGCAGCACCGGCACTGGAACCGCCGCGAGCGGAACCACGAGAGGTCGGGGCGCGTTCGTCACCCTTTGTCGCCGGCCCGAACCCGAGACCCGAATAGTGCAGGGCGGTCGTGAGATCGCCCTCGCGGAGCAACTGTGCACTCTTGGGGTCGGCGAACGCGGCGTCGAGCGTGGCCTCCAGTTCGATGTCGGCCGCCTGTGAGACCGGATGGCTCTGCCGCGTGGCGATGGCACGAGCTTGGCGCGCGAGCTTGGTGACCATCTCCTGCTTCTGTTTGGTGGCCGCTCGAATCTTTGCGCCGTCCAGGTTCCGAGCGGTACGGAGGCTCTCGCCGAGTTCGATGAGCTGCTCGATCTCCCGCGGTTGGCGGCGGACGAGCATGTTCGCCATCCAGGCGCCGATGGATGGCTTGCGCAATTGCTTCAGCGACGCGGCGAGATCCTTGTCGCCGGCCGATTGAGCCTCCGACGCTCGGGCGTCGCGGGCCGCGGTGAATTCCTTCGGGGGGAGCGCGTACAGCTCAGCCGCGATCGTGGCGAGGTCCACGTCGCCAGTCTGCCCGTCGCAGGCGTCACCCGGCGGGGTGGAGGGTTCTCAGGGCGATGCGACGAAGCTGAAGCGCACCCGCCGGTCCGGGTTGTCCACGTTGAGGTCGACGAGCACGAGGGACTGCCAGGTCCCGAAGGCGACGCGACCGCCGATCACGGGCAGAGTGACCGAGGGGCTCACCAACGCGGGGAGCAGGTGGTCGGCACCGTGCCCGGGCGAGCCGTGGGCGTGGCCGTAGCGATCGTCGCGGGGGAGCAGGCGCTCGAGCGCGGCGAGCAGGTCGGACTCGGAGCCCGAGCCCGTCTCCATGAGGGCGAGCCCGGCGGTGGCGTGCGGCACGAAGGGGGTTGACGAGCCCGTCACAGAGACCGGCGCAGAACAGCTCGAGCTCGGGGGTCAGGTCGACGATCCGGTGCCGGGACGTGTCGGCGTCGATCTCGACGGAATGCATGGCCCGGACAGTCTGCCGAGCTCAAGGTTGCACCGCCACATCCACGTCGACCGGGGGCAGATTCAGCCTCGCTCGAGGCGGCGACGACAGGACATCAGGGCGACGGGAGCCGTCGTCCGAGACAAAGGCGCAGCGTGCGGGCGGCGGGTATCCGCGTTTGTGTCACATCGTGCTGCCATGCTCGCCGGGATGGCTGATTGGACCGAGGGGGAGGTACTCGGTCTCGACTTCGAGACGACGGGCGTCGACCGCTTCAGCGACGTGCCCGTCTCCTACGCATTGGTCTCGGTAGTCGAGGGCGTGGCGGTGCGCAGCTGGTCGGGCCTGATCGACCCCGGCCGGGAGATCCCGACCGATGCCACCGGGGTGCACGGCATCACGACCGAGCGCGCCCGGCGGGAAGGCATGCCACTGGCCGCGGCGATCGACCTCGTGACCGACGCCGTACTGGCGGCGGGTCGGCGGGGCGTGCCGCTCGTCGGCATGAAGCTCGACTACGACCTGACGATCCTCGACGTGCTCGGGTCGAAACTCTTGGGCCACGGCCTCCTCGCGCGTGGCTGGGGCGGCCCGGTGCTGGACGCCGGGGTGCTCGACCGCCACTTCGACGGCGAACGCGAGGGACGGCGCACGCTCGGTGACCTGTGCGGGCACTACGGCGTGGCGCTCGAGGATGCGCACGACGCCTGGTTCGACGCGGTGGCGTCGGTGCGCGTGGTCTTCGCGATGGCCGATCGCCATGCCCCGCTGCGCACGGCCGGGTTGACGCGTCTGCACGAGGCGCAGATCGACTGGCACCGCCAGTGGACCGAGGACTGCGAGGCGTGGCGCCGCACGCAGGGGAAGAGCCTCATCGACCCGCGCGACTACGTCTGGCCGGTGGCCCCGGCGGTCCTGGCGGGGGCGGCGTAGGCGCCTCTCCTTCCGGGGTCCGCTACTTCTTGAGCAGGTCCCAGACCATGTCGACGCCTTCGTCCTCGGCGAGCACGACCTTGGCGGGGTGCTTCTTGTCGATGTGGCCGACGAGCCCGTTGTAGACGGAGTAGCCGACGAGCTCCTGGAGGCGCCGGGGGAACGTCTTGACCAGCGCGGGCGGGACACCGAGCTGCTGGTTCTCTTGCTGGCGGATGTAGCCGGCGCAGTAGTTCATGGCGATGCCGACGCGTCGTTGGTCGGTCGTGTTGGCGCCGCCGCCGTGCCAGAGGCTGCCGACCCAGACGAGGACGCTGCCCCTGGGCATCTCGGCGGGGATCGTCTCGTAGGGCTCGAGCGGGTTCGGGGGCTGGTCGAACAGATGGCTCCCGGGCACGAGACGCGTGGCCCCGTTCTCCTCGGTGAAGTCGGTGATGGCCCACATGGTGTTGCAGATGATCGGGACGTGCGGTCGGGTCAGAGGAATGACCTGGTCGTCCGCGTGCACCGGCTGCGCCTGCTCGTCGGGCCCGATGGCGATGGAGGAGAGGGAGGAGATGAGGAGCCCCGGATCGAGCACGCCCTCGACGACGGGCAGGACGTTGGGGTGGACGGGGATCTTCTGGAACGTCTCCCCATGGACGAGGAGGTTGTAGACGCGCGTCGTGTGTAGCCCCTCGAAGAGGTTGCTCGCCGGGACGATGCCGAGGTCGTCTTCCAGCTCGAGGAGCGTCTCGTCGATCTCGTCGACGAATGCAGGCTCGATGGCATGGGGGAGGATGGTGTAGCCGTCCTCGGCGATCCGCCGCAGGTGGTCATCCATGTCGGGGAGGGGCGTCGTCGTAGCGTCTGGCGTTGCAGTCACGCTCCCAATGCTACGGACAACGGTGGCGCTGAGCTGCGGCGACGTCCCGAGTCGGCGAAGTGGGGAAACGGCCCGGTGGTAAGGTCTGCCCGCACGGGCCGTTGGCGCAGTTGGTAGCGCACTTGCATGACGCGCAAGGGGTCAGAGGTTCGAGTCCTCTACGGCCCACTCTTGTCTCCCCACGATCGCGTGAGAGTTCGGTAGGTCTGTCCCAGCCTGGCTCCGCCACCTCTGTCCCACTATTCGGCCCGGCTTCGGCTCCTGGGCGACAGTGGCTCCGCCACCTCTGTCCCACTCACTCCATTGATCGAACCGCCGTTTTGACCTTGGCTGGGGTTCACTCGAGCCCAGGAGGCGGTTATGGCGTTGGCGGAGGTTTCGGTGATTGAGCAGCGCTATCTCGCCGTCGCCGAACCTGGACATCTCCCCACGATCGGCCTGCCGCAGCGCCGTGAAATAGCAGTGAGGCGTCGCATTGTTGGCCTTTGGCGCGCGCCGGCATCGGTGCCGACGGCCGGGATGCTCAGGCGTCGGGTGGCGTCGGCTATGCCCAGGCTGCCGGATCTAGGGTCCCGTCGATCGCGGCCTGAGCGACATCAACGAGCGGACGCCGTTGCGCACGGGCATACGACCGGATTCGGGAGAAGGCGTCAGGTAGTGGAATCCCGGCTCGTTCAGAGATGACGCCCTTCGCCTGTTCGATCACGATCCGACTCTCCAGCGCCTGAGTGAGCTGTTCGTTGACCCGTCGGCCTTCGGCGGCGGCCCCATGTTGGAGGATGCTGATCGCGGCGAGGTCGGCAAATCCTCGCGCCACGATCAGTTCGTTTTCGTCGATCGCGGGTCCCTCGTCGCTGAAGAGATTCAATGCACCGATGGTTGTATCGCGTAGTCGAAGCGGCAGTGCGAAGACCGATCGGAAGCCCGCCGCATACGCCACCGCAGCGAACTGAGGCCAGCGCTCTTTGCCTTGGTCAAGGCTTATGCAGTCAACGCGTTGCCCGGTGCGAAAGGCGTCGAGACAGGGACCCTCGTTGGCCTGAAGCTCAAACAGCTCAACGACCTGCATCGCATCGCTCGAGGACGCTCCTAGCCGCAGCTCACCGGGCGGCGACGCCAGCATGACGCCGGCGGCCGAGAATCCGAGCAGTTTCACGCATCGTTGCGTCAAGACCGTCAGCAGTTCGACGACATCGAAGTCATCGATGAGGTTGTCGGCGATCTCGACGAGCGAGTGGACTATTTCTTGGTCTCTTGATGTCTCCACGGTCCCTCCCGGTCCCGTATTGATACCCGAAAAAGGCAAAAATATTGCCGGGCCTCTTCAACTCGATGATAGGCGTGGTGCTAGGGGGTTTCTCGTCCCTGTCCTGAAAATCTGCGGCGACGGCTCACGACGTCAAGAGCGACGTCTCGGACCAGTCGATTCTCGGAAAATGCGGCCGCACGGAGGCGAATGAGCGCCTCGGTGATGCTCACCCCGGCCTGGACCGAGACCATGCCAGCGGCGTTGTTCACGACGAAGTGAAAGTCGGCACCCGATTCGAACAGGGTTTCCATCGCCTCGGGTGTGGCTGATGCCTGCGTATCGAGCACCCAGTGAGCGATGATCTGGGCCATTACCAGCGCGTCAGCATGTCTCTCTGTGCTGAGTTCGCCCGATCTGTCTTGATAGAGGTTGAGAGCACCTAGACGAGCCGAGCCGACGCGCAGCGGGAAACCGAACACGCCACGTACCCCCGCCTCGAGTGCCGGCGGACTGAACGCGAGCCAGCGAGCTACCTGCGGGCGGGCCAGATTGGGCTCCAGGACGACCTGGTCGAGTTGATACGCGTCAACACATGGGCCCTCCCCCAACGTGTACTGCAGCTCCTCGAGGAGGCTGCTGACGCTGTTGGTGGTGCAGAGCGAACCCTGAGGGATGTCGCCAGACATGAGCATCACACCAGCACCGGTGACGCCGACCACCTCGGTCGCGACCTCGCAAAGGTGTGTCGGCAACTCATTGCGAGCGCTCTTGGCCTCCACCTCTGCCAATATCCGGCCAAGCCTGTCGCCGGGCACTCGCTAATTCCGTTTTCGGGAGGAACGCGGCCCGCGGTCCTTGCCGATCCAATGAGTCACTGATCGTTCCTGTCGCAGAGGGATGCGCTCGATGGGAGCCGGCTACGTCATACGGATCCTGCGATCCCGTTCTGCACCCTACCGGCTTGCATGAAAGGCGACCGCTGGATCCGCCGGCGACAGCCCAAAGGTCCTCGGAGCGCACCGAGCTTCTCCTCGACCGGCCTATGACCCGCGAAAGGAGACCCTTTTTGCCGAGCCCAAAGGCCGCTACCATGGTGATCACTCCGCCCAGACCCCGCGGCCCGAACGTTGCTAGCGAGGGGACGGAAGATGGACAGTGAGCAACTCGCCGATATTTTGAGCGAGTTTGCCCGCACGATGCTGACCGACTTCCCGATCCAGAGGATTCTCGACCATTTGGTTGGGCGCATCGTCGAGGTTATGCCAGTGGACGGGGCCGGGGTCGCGCTGATTTCACCGGGCGGAAGCCCGCGTTACATTGCCGCCTCCAACACAACCGCGATGGATTATGAGCGGCTGCAATCCGATCTCGGCCAGGGTCCCTGCATGGACGCCTATGCGAGTGGTCAACCGGTATGCGTGGAGGATACGAGGGAAGAAACCCGCTTTCCCGAGTTCACGCAAGGGGCGCTCGGAGCGGGACTGGCGGCAGTCTTCGCGTTTCCACTTCGTCACGGCAAAGGCCAACTCGGCGCCCTCGACCTTTACCGAAACACCCCGGGACCATTGGAGTCGTCGTGGTTGAAGTCGGCTCAGACCCTGGCCGACGTCGCCGCCGCCTACCTCATTAACGCCGGGGCGCGTTCCGAGCTCGAGGCCTCGTTGCTCCGATCACGAGAGGCCGCCCTGCATGATCCTTTGACCGGGCTCGCCAATCGGGTGCTCCTCTTTGAATTCCTCGACCAGGCTCTCCGCAGAGACATGCGATGGAGAAAGTTCACGACCATTCTCTTTTGTGACATCGACCGTTTCAAATGCATCAACGATGTGTTCGGACACCGGGTCGGCGATGAGCTCCTCGTGGCCGTGGCGGAGCGTCTGACTGGACTCATGCGACCATCAGACATCTTGGCGCGACTGGGAGGCGACGAATTCGTGATCCTTTGCGACGGGCTGGGTGCAATCTCGCAAGCGACGATGATCGCCCAGCGAGCCATAGATTCGTTCCACAAGCCCTTCACCTTGTCGGTCGGGCCAGTAGAAGTGACACTCAGCATCGGTATCACGATCGATGGAGACTCCTCTCTTGCTTCGGATGACCTTCTCAATGACGCGGACAGAGCGATGTATGAGGCCAAACGCAACGGTGGCGCGCAGTGGCAGTTCTTCGAGAGCTCCCGCCATCGACCTTTGGGTCAAGAGCAGTTTCTCGGACGACTTCTGCTCCCCGCGTCAACAACGAACGAGGAGGATTAACCACCGCCTTGAGGCGGTGGTGATGGATTGGCCGAGGTGAGCGGCGGGGGGGTGTGACGGACCGCTGGTGCCGTCCAAGGATCGAGAACGAGCGTTCCCGTTCCCGTCCGCCGTTCCGCCTCTTTGAATCTCGACGCCGGCGAGAAGGTGGGTCAGGCGAGCCCGCGGGCCTCTTCGACTCGGTGTTTCCAGACGATGGCCAATCCGAGGACGACCACGTAGCCAGCCAGCACCAGCCAATGGCTGAGGGCCAGGGTCTGGCCGTCGAGAGACGCCAGGGCCAGTGCGAGCTGGTGGTAGCTCGGCGTGAGGTGGGCGACGAACTGGAGCCAGCCCGGCATTTCGTCAACCGGGTTGAAGAGGCCGCCGAAGTAGCCGAGCACGAACATCAAGCCGGTGACGACGGGAAACGCAGCCTCGGTCGCCACTACGAAACCGATGAAGACGCCCAGTACGGCGAAGGGGAGCGAGGTGGCCCAAAGGAGGACCGTCAGGCTGATCCATGTCCCGGGTGCCAAGCGAACACCGCCGAAACCGGCACCGACCGCTTCCACCAACACGATCACGGGGAGCACGACGAGCATGCTGGCGACGACCTTGGTGGCCACGTACGACCACGCCGGTATCGGGGTGATCCGCAATTGGCGGGCCCATCCGGAGGCTCGTTCCATCGAGAGTCGAGTGCCGCCGGCGTTGAGGGCTGCGACCAGTGCCCCGAAGGAGCACATCGAGACCATGAGGTAGACACGCCACGGCACGGTGCCGTCGACGACGCGCCCAGCCGTACGGTCGCTGAGGAAGAGCATGTAGAAGACGACGGGAAACCCGACCGTGATGGCGAGGAACTTCCAGCTCCGCAACAGGCGCCCGACCTCGAACCGGCCGTAGGCCCAAAGGGGCGTGAAGCGACCGTGCCACCCGTCGCGCGGTGTGAGGTC
Source organism: Acidimicrobiales bacterium (assembly GCA_036521235.1). Classification (GTDB taxonomy): domain Bacteria; phylum Actinomycetota; class Acidimicrobiia; order Acidimicrobiales; family RAAP-2; genus Bog-473. The sequence continues at coordinate 10,091 of DATDIE010000042.1, forward strand.
CGCCTCCGCGGGGCCGCGCACGCTGAGCCCATCGGAGACGGTCGGCGGAGCGATCGAAAGGTCGGTCACCGGCCGTCTGCCCCGGATCTGGCGGGGGAGGGTGCGGGGCCCGACACGACCGCGAGCGCCGTCTTGAGGGAATCGCACCCGGTCAGGGCTACGAAGGCCTGCTCCAGCCCGGCACCAGTGATCTCGAGGTCGCAGAAAAGGACGCGCCGCCCGACCAGGTCGCGGATGGTGGCGTCGGCGTCGAGCGAGTCGATCGAGACGCCGGTGCCGCAGATGTCGATCTCCGTGACGCCGTCGAGATCGGAAAGCTCGGCGCGGTTCGGCCGGTCGATGACGAAGCGGAGCCGTTTGGTGGCCACGGCCGCCTTGATGGTGGCGCCGGGGCCGTCTGCCACGACCTTGCCGTGGTTGAGCACGACGACGCGGTCGGCGATGTCATCCGCCTCGGTCAGATGGTGAGTGGCGAAGAGCACCGTGCGACCCTCGTCGCCGAAGTCTCGCATCATCCGCCAGAAGCCCTGCCGCGACTCCACGTCCATCGCTGACGTTGGCTCGTCGAGAAACACGATCTCGGGATCGCCTGCGATCGCGATGGCGAAGCGAACCCGTTGCGCCTGGCCGCCCGAGAGTCGGTCGGTGCGCCGACGGAGGAGCGCACCGATGTCGGCGCGTTCGATGATCTGCGTGCGCCGAGCCGGCCGGCGGTAGAGCCGCCGGACCAGGTCGAGGGCGTCCTCGACGCGGACGCCGGGTGGGAGGCCGATGCCAGAGCCTGATTGCAGCATTGCACCGACCCGGCCGTCCGCCACCGCCTGGCGCGGATCGGTGCCGAGAACCTCGACGCGACCGACTTGGGGCCGCACGAGACCGAGCAGCGCGGAGATCGTGGTCGATTTCCCGGCTCCGTTCGGTCCGAGGAGCGCAAGCACCTCTCCCTGGCCGACCTCCAGGTTCAGCCCGTCGAGCGCAATGCGGGAGCCGTAGCGATGCGTGACGTCCTGGAAGGTCAGGGCGACGGGGCGAGGCTGGCCAGGGGCCTGTGCGCCGGGCAGTGCTGCTACAAGGGAAGACAAGAAGTTCTCCGGCGGCTGAGGCCGCGCTCTGGATGTCCAGTGATCGTACCGCTGCCCACGTCGCCAAGGCATTCGGCCCGTAAGGATTGATGAAGAAAGAGCGGCGCGGAAGAACTGTCCAAGGTCAAGAGCAGATTTACCGGCAACTCGACGCGCTCACGCGGTCGAAGCCGTGAGGACACCTGGGTCGGCGGATCATCTGGGAACGCGGAACGGCTTGGACGGAAGAGCCCTCGGGCTCAGACTTCGTCGGATCGTCCGGGCTCGAGCTTCTTCACGGTCTCGCTGTGCGCGTGGGTGACCGGGTCGCGGAGGGTTGGTTGCACGAGTGGTGACATCACTGTGGCGACGTCACACCGTGGCATCGAATTTCCGGAGCACGTGAAGCCGAGTTGGCGGCAGTCCCGCTCGCCGGGCGAACGTGGCCGATCGCCGGCGCGACGGCCGGCGGAGTCAGCTCATTCCGAACCAGCGCCGGCGCCGGCTGGCCCCGAACTCCACCTTCAAGGCGGCGATCTCCTCGGAGGCCTCCGTGAAGGTGCCGACGGGCTTCGGGCCGGTCAGGAAGTCGCCGTCGAAGCGCGCCACCTTGGGACCGCCGAACTCGATGTAACACGTCACCTTGCCCTTGAAGGGTTCGGGGTCTGCACCGCCGCGGAGCTGGTGCACGAGCACGTCGGCCAGCGTGTCCGCCTCCCCCTCGGCCATGACACCGACGCGGGGCACCGGGGCACTCGTGATGTCCCCGACGGCGTAGACGTTCTCGAACTTCGTCGCAAAGGTCTGGTGGTCCACCGCGATCCAGCCGTCGTCTTCGACCAGCGCCGACTCCTCCACCACCCGGGGCGCCCGGTGCACCGGGATGGCGAGGAACAACGAGTAGGGGATCGTGCGACCGTCGCTGAGCGTGGCGGTCTTCGTGGCGGGATCGAGCGCGGTCGTCCGGGTCTGCGGCCACCAGCCGATGTCCCGCTCCTCGCACGCCTTCAGGATGCCGTTCGAGGCCTGGTCCGAGATCGGGATCGGCTTGGGCATCGGGCTGATGACCTTGATGGTGCTGGCGTCCCGCAGGCCGCGCTTGTCGAGGTAGTCGTGCAGCATGATCGCCGTCTCGAATGGCGCGGCAGGGCACTTGAAGAAGGTCCCCAGGACACCGACGATGGCGTCGCCCCCCTCGAAGGTGGGCAGGATGTCCCGGACCCGGTTGGCTCCTTCGACGGAGTAGTACTCCGTTCCCTCCTCGACCACGCCCGGCGTTGCTGCCGGGTCGAGGTCGGCGCCGAGCGCCACCACGAGGATGTCGGGCTCGTAGGTGCCG
>DATDIE010000043.1:0-6697 GCA_036521235.1 Acidimicrobiales bacterium
GTGCTTCGGCACGTCCCAGTTCGTGCGGGCGAGGCAGAGGCCCCAATCCGACCACCAGGCCCCGGTCGTCCAGATCTTCGACCCGTTCAGCACCCACTGGTCGCCGTCGCGCACCGCGGTGGTGAGCGCGCCCGCGACGTCGGAGCCGCCGCTCGGCTCGGAGAGGAACTGCATCCACAGCTCCTCGCCCCGCATGATCGGCGGGAGGTACCGCTGCTTCTGCTCCTCCGTGCCGAACTCCAGGATCACCGCGGCGCACGGAACGAACGTCGGCACCTGGATGCGCCACGGGAAGTCGCGCCCCGCGATCTCCTCGTTGAACACGCGCTGGTGCTCGGGGGTGAGCCCCTGCCCGCCGTAGGCTCGCGGGAAGCAGAGACCCGCGAACCCGGCGTCGTAGAGCATCCGCTGCAGCGCCCGCTCGTGCGCCACCGACGCCAGCTCGGTCTCCTCGTCCGCCACGCTGTAGTCGTGGCGCATGTCCTCGACCGACTTGGGCTCCAGGTTGGCCGTGATGAAGGCCCGCGCCCGGCGGCGGAAGCTCTCGACGTCCTCGACCTCGTCGGCCACGGTCTCCTCGGCCCGCAGCGCGCTCACGCCGCCGCTCCTTCCCGCTCCTCGACGATGCCGGCGATGCGGCGCAGGTGCTCCCGCGGCGTCCCGGCGACCGACCGGTTCACGGTGAGCCGGCGGAGGTACAGGTGGAGGTCGTGCTCGAACGTCACGCCGATCCCGCCATGCAGCTGCACGCAGTCCTGGATCAGCTCGCCGCCGTAGCGCCCGATGAACGCCTTGGCCGCACTGGTCAACTCGTCGGCGTTGTCCGCATCCTCCTGCGCCGCGGCGCACGCCGCGTCGCTGATGCCGTGGCCCGCCTGCAGCCAGGACATCATGTCGGCGAAGCGGTGCTTGAGCGCCTGGTACGACGCCAGCGGCCGGCCGAACGAATAACGGTCGAACGACCACTCGACGGTCATATCGAACGCCGCCTGCATGGCCCCGACCGCCTCGGCGTTCAGGATCGAGAGGGCGATGCGCAGCTGGCGCCCGACGTCCCCCGCCGCCTCGCCCACGGGGCCCACGAGCGCATCGGCGCCGATCGCCACGCCGTCGAAGGTCACCGCGGCGTAGCGCCGCGTCAGGTCCACCGTCTGCAAAGGCTCCACCGCCAGCCCGGCGGCCGCCGCCGGCACCAGCACCTGGGTCAGGCCGGCACCGTCGCGCGCCGTGACCAGGAAGTGGTCGGCCTGCGCGCCGTGCTCCACAGGCCGCACCGAGCCCCGCAGCACGATCTCGTCGCCCTGGCGCTCGGCCACGACGCCGGCCCGCCACTCGCCCGGCCGCGCCCCGAGCTCGGGGCCGCACCACGGGGCGATCGCTTCGCCCGAGAGCAGGCCCTCGAGCACCTCGGCCTGGCCGCCCGGCGCGCCGTGCTCGCTCAGCGCGGACGCCACGACGTTCGTCGCCGTGAGCGGCCCCGGCGCGGCGTGATGGCCGAATTCGTACGCCACCAGGCTGAGGTCGACCAGCCCGGCCCCGCTGATGGTGCCGCCGCCGTGCGCCTCGTCCACCAGGAGCGACGTCCAGCCCAGCTCGGCCCCGCGGCGCCAGTAGTCACGCGTGAAGCCGGCCGCGTCGTCGCGCAGGCGCCGCAGCGTGTCCGGTGGCACGTGCTCGACCAGGAAGCGCTCGGTCGTGGCGCGGAAGAACTCCTGCTCCTCGTTCGGGGTGATCAGCATTGCGGTTTACGGCCCTCCGGGGCGGTGGTGATGCTCGTCGTGTCGTGCTCCGTCATAGCAGCAAGGAACGGCGCTCCACCCGTCACAGGGCGCCGATGCCGGCGGCCTCGTTGCGCCTGCGCCACTCGTCCTTCGACATCCGGGTCACGTCGACGTCGCTCGCCGCGGCGCGCAACGCCTTGACCGTGGCCTGCTCCCGGGGCGTGTGCGCGAAGGGGTCCCAGTCGTAGAAGCGGCACGCGTTCTCGAACGTGATCTTGTTGAGCTCGACCGGGTCCGTCACCCCAGCCGCCTGGAACTCGCGCCAGGCGAACTCGGGCGACTCGGGCCACGTCGTGTCCGTGTGCGGGTAGTCGCACTCCCAGGCGATGTTGTCGATGCCGATGCGGTCGCGCAGCAACAGCCCGGTCGGGTCGGTGATGTAGCAGGCCAGGATGTGCTCGCGGAAGACCTCCGAGGGCCACTTCCCGCCGAAGTCGCTGTGGAGCCACTGCTGGTTGCTGTAGTGGCGGTCGATGCGGTCGAAGTAGAAGGGGATCCAGCCGATCCCGCCCTCGGACAGCGCGACCCTCAGGTCCGGGAAGCGCCGCAGCGTCGGCCCGAACAGGAGGTCCTGCGCCGTGATGGCGCTGATCTGGCAGGCCAGCACCATCAGATGGTCGACCGGGGCCTCCTCGGGGCGCTGGATGATCTGGAAGCCGGCGCCGATGTGCAGCGACAGCACCATGTTCTCGTCGGAGAGCGCGGCGAGCATCGGGTCCCAGTAACCCGAGAGGAAGCTCGGGAACCCCTGCACGTGCGGCGTCTCGAGGAAGCTGATCGAGCGGCAGCCCTTCTTGGCCACCCGGTGCACCTCGGCCACGGCGGCGTCGACGTCCCACATGGGGACGATGCCGAGCGGGATGAACCGCCCCGGGTACGTGCCGCACCACTCGTCGATGGCCCAGTCGTTGTACGCCTGGAGCATGACGAGCGCGATCTCCTTGTCACGCGCCTCGGCGAACGTGCGGGCGTTCCAGCCGGCCATGGTCGGGAAGCACATCGACCCCAGCACCCCGTTGGCGTTCATGTCGCGCACGCGCTCGTGCACGTCGAAGCAGCCCGGCCGCAGCTCGGTGTACGTCCCGGGGTTGAAGCCCCACTCCTCCGACGGCCACCCCACCGTGGCCGACATCCCGAACGACGTGCTCGTCTTCTCGCCCTGGAAGACCCAGCGGTCGATGCCGTCCTCGTTGACGACCCGCGGGGCGTCGTCGGCCCACTTCTTGGGCACGTGGTTCTCGTACATGTGCGGCGGCTCGATCATGTGGTCGTCGATCGAGACCATGATCATGTCCTCGAGGTTCATCGCGCGCTCCTCCTCTCCTTGCGGCGTCCGGTCCGGGCCGGGTGCGTGCGAACGGTCACGACGTGCGGGCGGGCAGCGTCTCCCACCCGCGGACGGTCGAGGTGCGGGCGCGCTTCGCCCGGTCGTAGTCGACGTCCCATTCGGGGAACCGCGTCAGCACCTCGTCCAGTGCGATCCGTCCCTCCAGCCGGGCCAGGGCCGCGCCCAGGCACAGGTGGATGCCGTAGCCGAAGGCCTGATGCCGGCCGACGTCGCGATGGATGTCGAAGGCGTCGCCGTCGGCATAGTGCCGCTCGTCGCGGTTGGCCGAGCCGTTCAGCATCACCATGACGCTGCCCTCGGGCACCGTGCGGCCGTGGAGCTCCACGTCGCGGGTCACGTAGCGCGACTGCACGGGCGACGGTGACTCGTAGCGCAACAGCTCCTCGATCGCGTTGGGGATCAGCGAACGGTCGGCCACGAGCTCGGCACGCTGTTCGGGATGGCGGCCCAGGACTTCGCCGCTGAAACCGATCAGGCGGGTGGTCGTCTCGTTCCCCGCTCCGGCCAGGAGGCCGGTGTAGCCGATGATCTCCTGGTGCGTGAGCGTGCGCCTCGTGCCGGTGTCGTCCTCGAACTCGGCGTTGAGCAGTTCGGTCATGAGGTCGTCGGAGGGGTGCGCGGCCCGCCACGTGACGTACTCGGAGAACACGTCGAACTGCTCGTTCCCGTCGTACTCCCGCTCGGACGGGACGCCCTCGTCCAGGCGCAATCCCTCGTCGAGGCGGTCGCGGATCGCCGCCTGGTCCTGCTCGGGGATCCCGAGCAGCATCCCGATGACCCGCATGGGCATGAACCGGCCCAGGTCCTCGACGAAGTCGAAGTGGCCCGAACCGACCAGCGGGTCGAGCACCTGCGCGCAGTACGCCCGGACCTGGGGCTCGAGCGCATTCATCTTCTTCGGCGTGAAGACGCGTGAGAGCAGCGAGCGGTGCATGTCGTGCGTGGGCGGGTCCTCGAAGAGGATCGAGCCGGGCGGGATCTCGACCCCGGCCTTGATGATCTCGAGCACCGACCCGCGGCCCGAGATGTACGTCTTCCAGTCGAGCATGGCGGCGTCGACGTCGTCCCAGCGGCTCAGCGCGTAGAACTCGTACTTCTCGTTCCAGTACAGCGGCGCCTCGTCGCGCAGCCGCTTCCACACGGGGTACGGGTCCGCGTCGATGTCGAAGTCGTACGGGTCGTAGTAGACGTCCGAATCGCTGGTGACGGTCATGCCCGAGCCTCCTGCGCCGTCCGTGGCCCTAGCCCGCCGGCCAGGAGACCGACTTGACCTCCAGGTACTGCTCGAAGCCCGCCTTGCCGTTCTGGCGCCCGATGCCGCTGTGCTTGCGGCCGCCGAAGGGCAGGTCCGGCCCGTAGGGCGCGCCCCCGTTGATCGACAGGCCGCCCGTGCGGATGCGCTTGGCCACGGCCAGCGAGTGCTCGACCGACCCGGAGAAGATGCCGCCCGACAGCCCGTAGATGCTGTCGTTGGCGATGCGCACGGCGTCGTCCTCGTCCTCGAACGGGATGACGACCAACACTGGGCCGAAGATCTCCTCCTGCGCGATCGTCATGGAGTTGTCGACGTCGGTGAACAGCGTCGGCTCGACCCACCAGCCCTTGGCGAACTCGTCGCCCGAGGGACGTCCGCCGCCGAGGGCGAGCGTCGCGCCCTCCGCCTGGCCCTTCTCGATGTAGCCGAGCACACGCTCGCGCTGCTTCTTGGAGATGAGCGGGCCCATGATCACGTCCTCGCGGTGCGGCTCGCCGAACGGCACGACCGAGAACATGGCCTTGAGCTGTTCGACGCCCTCCTCGTAGCGCGACCGCGGCAGGAGCATCCTCGTCTGGATGGCGCAGCCCTGGCCGGCGTGGAAGCAGGCCCCCATCCCCATCATCGCCGCCAGCCCCAGGTCGGCGTCCTCGAGCACAATCGTCGCCGACTTCCCGCCCAGCTCCAGGAAGACCCGCTTCATCGTCGCGGCGCCCTTTTCCATGATGCGGCGCCCGACCGCCGTCGAGCCGGTGAACGAGATCATGTCGACCTTCGGCGACAAGGTGAGCTCCTCGCCGATCAGGTGGTCCGACGACGTGACCACGTTGATCACGCCCGCCGGGATGTCGGTCTTCTCCGCGATGAGGCGGCCGAGGTACGTCGCGTTCCACGGCGTGTCCGGCGCCGGCTTCACGATCATCGTGTTGCCCGTCGCCAGGGCCTGGCCGACCTTGTGCAGCGTCACCTCGACGGGGAAGTTCCACGGGATGATGGCGCCGACGACACCGACCGGCTCGCGCCAGATCCGCCGCGAGTCGACCGAGCCCGTGATGCTCATCGCGTCGGGCAGCACCGTCTCCCACTCGAAGTTGTCGATCTCCTTGGCCGGCCACGCCAGCGCCTCGGACAACGGCGCGTCGAGCTGTGGGCCGTGCGTGGTCATCACCGGGCAGCCCACTTCTTCGATCAGCTGCTCGCGGAGCTGCTCCTGCTCGGCCTGGAGCGCCTCGTGGAGCTGTTCGAGGCAGCGCTTGCGCAGGGCGTGGTTGGTCGACCAGTCCGTCTCGTCGAAGGCACGGCGCGCCGCGTCGATCGCCCGCAACATCTCGGCGGCGGACGCGTCCGCCACCGCACCGATCACCTCTTCAGTGGCCGGGTTGACGTTGTCGAAGGTCTTGCCCGAGTCGGCCTCGACCAGCTTCCCGTCAATGAGCATCCGCTGCTCCGGATCGACCTTCACTACCTCGGCCACGGCTCTCCTCTCGGCGCTCGGAATCACCACCCCACGAGGGCATGGCTGCCCCGCCGGCCACCGCAAAACCCCCGGTCACCTGGCTGGGACGCCCGATTTCGAGCGTATCTGATTTTGACGTCGTCATCAAAATTGACGCCATCCTGGTCCATAGCCCAAGGTAGCGGCCTCGCGCCGTTGCTCCGGCCGGCCCCTGGAGGCCGGACATCCTCCTGCCGGACGGATCCGGCAGAGTGTCCCCGGTCCGACCGGGACCCCGCTCCACGAACTGACGACAAGGAGATCGCGATGTCGACCATCGAAGCGTTCCTCGAGGCCCTCACGCTCGAGCCCGTGGGAGAGGACCGCTACCGCGCCACGAACCTGCCGTCCCCGCACGGCGTCGTCTTCGGCGGCCAGCTCCTGGCCCAGTCGATCATGGCGGGCCTGGCCGGCCAGGAGGGCAAGGCGGTCAAGACCCTCCACACCGTCTTCGCCCGCGGTGCGTCCCACGAGGCGCCGCTCGACATCGCCGTCGAGCGGATGCACGCCGGACGCTCCGTGGCCAGCAGCACGGTCACCATCAGCCAGGGCGAGAAGATCTGCACGCGCGCCCTGGTGCTGCTGAGCGCGCTGGAAGACGACGTGATCCGCCACGCCGACGAGCGCCGCTCGTCGTCGAAACCTGACGACGTCTCGGACCACATTCGCGGCGAAGGAGCTTGGGAGATCGGCATCGTCGGCAACGTGGACATCAGCGCCCCCGAGCTGGTCGGGCCGCCCGAGCTCGACGTCTGGGTCCGATTCGCCGGCGCGCCCGACGACCCCGCGACCGACCAGGCCCTGGTCGCCTACTCGAC
>DATDIE010000044.1:0-4527 GCA_036521235.1 Acidimicrobiales bacterium
AGGTCACCTCCCGGGGCGAACACATCGCCCGTCCCCGTGATGATCAGTGCCGCCAGCTCGGGGTCCTGGTTGACGAGGTGCACCGCCCGCTTGATGCCGAAGTACATGGCCGGCGTCAGGGCGTTGCGCGCCTCGGGTCGGTCGATGACGCACCACGCGATCGGGCCCTCCCGCTCGAAGCGGAGCCCTGCTGCACCCAGTTCGTTGGCCATGTGCCCTCCCCACTCGTGCTCGCGAAGGCGGAGACTACCGGTACCCCGGAGCCGAACCTCTTGTCACCGGGTGCCGCGGCTACTGTCGCCCGGCGACGCACGGGCGCGGGGGCGCCGGGAAAGGGGTGGAATCGGTGTCGAAAGTTCTTTCACGTCAGGCTGCCGGCACACCCACGCTGCGACCGCACCGAATGTCCTCCGCTCTGGCCGTCCTTGCCGCCTCATTCGGCAGCTTCGTCGTCGCCGCGGCCGTCGCGCCGGTCTCGGGACCGGCCGGGGCGACCGAGGCCGCTGGGGGCAACGCCGCCGTCCCTGCGGCCTCCGTCCAGGGGCCGATCGTGCCCACCAGCGGGATCTCCTTCCTCGGTTCGACGCTGTTCCCGTTGTCGCAGGTTGGCTACGAGAAGTCCGAGTACTTCCTGTCGGGCACGGCGACGGCGTATACGAGCAAGACGACGTTGACGAAGAACGGCCAATGGCACGTGACGTCGGCCAGCACGGCGCCCTACACGACCCGTGTCGTGGTGTACCGCCCCATCAACCCCAAGAAGTTCGACGGCACCGTGGCGGTGGAGTGGCTGAACGTCACCGGCGGTATCGACGCGGCGGCCGCCTGGCTGACCGGCCACCCCGAAATGGTGCGGGCCGGCATGGCCTACGTCGGCGTGGATGCCCAAGAGGGCGGCATCAACGGGGTGCCGGGATCGGTGGCCGTCGCCGACGGGGCAGGCGGCATCAAGCAGACCGACCCGACGCGCTACGCCGCGCTGAACCATCCGGGCGACAGCTACTCGTACAGCATCTTCGAGCAGGCCGGCGAGGCGGTGCACGCTTCAGGGGCGAAGCTGCTCGGGGGGCTCACGCCCAAGCACGTGATCGCCGTCGGCGAGTCGCAGTCCGCCTTCTATCTGACGACCTACATCGACGCTATTCAGCCGCTATCGGTCGGCGTGTACGACGGTTACCTCGTCTACAGCCGCGGCAATGACGGGGCAAATCTGTCTCAGGCCCCACAGCCGACGATCGCCGCGCCGAACCCCACGTACATCCGCACGGACCTCCACGTCCCGGTCATGCTCTTCGAGACCGAAGCCGACCTCTTGCTCTTGGGCTATGTCGAAGCGCGGCAAGCGCCGACGACGTACATCCGAGAGTGGGAGACTGCCGGCACGGCACATGACGACACCTACGGGCTGCTCTACTCACGCTCGGACAATCTGAGCGGCGAGGCCGATGTCCAGGCGTTCGAGTCGATGTTGAACCCGCCGAAGGACCCGATTCCGGGCATCGTCGACTGTGACGCGCCCATCAACGCGGGCTCCCATACCTACGAGCTCCGGGCCGCCATCGCCGCGATCAACAACTGGGTCCGTACGGGCAATCCGCCGCCGCAGTCGCCACGACTGGACGTGAACTCGAGCAAGTCTGGATTCGTGACCGACGCCAACGGCAACGCGCTCGGCGGCATCCGCACGCCGCAGGTCGCCGCCGCCGTGTCCAAGCTGTCTGGTATCGGGCAGCCGGGCAGCGCACCGGCGCCGAGCCAGCCGGTGGGCCAAGCGACCACGTCGTCGAGCTCTGCCGTAGGTGCCGGAGTCTTGTGTGCCATCTTCGGGACCACGGTGCCGTTCACCACGTCGCAGCTGGCGACGCTGTACCCGACCCACGCCGACTTCGTGAAGAAGTGGGATGCGGCCACGGCGGCCGAGGTCCGCGAGGGCTATCTGTTGGCACCCGACGCCAGCGCGCTGGACAAGGTGGCGGCCGCGTCGACCGTCGGCGGCTGACGCATTATGAGCCCCGCTCGGACGCAGGACAGTGAGGTGACGGTCGGCATCGTGACGGGCGCCGCGCGCGGCATGGGAGCTGCGTGTGCGGATCGGGTCAAGGACATGGTCGACGCGCTGATCCTGGTGGACCGCGACGAAGTCAGCCTCGCGGCGGCGGGGAAGCACCTCGCCGCGACGCATCCGAGGGCGCGCCTCGAGACGTTCGTCCTCGACGTCAAGGACCGTGACGGCATGGCCCGCCTGGCCGCCCGCGCCAGCGAGCTCGGACCGCTGCGCGCGGTGGCGCACGCCGCCGGTGTCTCTCCGACCATGGCTTCGTGGCGCGAGGTGTTGACGGTCGACCTGATCGGCACTGCGTTCCTCGTCGACGGACTGCGGCCGCTTGCCCTCGACGGCACCGCCATCGTGTGTTTCGCGTCGATCTCCGCCTCGATGGCCATTCCGGACGCCGACCAGCCGGCTGACGCGGTGCTCGACGAGCCGTTGCACGAGGATTTCCTCGAGCGGCTCCGCGAGGCCGTCGGGCCGGATCTCGAGGATCCGGGCCTGGCGTACACGTGGGCCAAGCGCGGGGTCCATCGCCTCGTCCGGCGCGAGGCGGCGTCGTTCGGACGGGTCGGGGCGCGGATCTGCTCGGTGACGCCGGGGATCATCGACACGCCCATGGGGCGGCAGGAGGCGGACGCCCACGAGGTGATGGCGATGCTGGTCCGGGCCTCGGCGTTGGGACGGGAAGGCCGCCCCAAGGAGGTCGCCGCCGGGGTCGCCTTCCTTCTCTCCGAGGAGGCGAGTTACGTGACGGGAGTGGACTTGACGGTCGACGGTGGCGTGGTCGCCGCCGTCCGGAGTGGAGGTCTTTCGTGACGGTGAACGATTCCGCACAACGGCAAGAGACACTGGGCGTCGACGTGCGCCCGCTTATCGACCCCGAGCTCGCCCCGATCCTCGGTGCGTTCGAGATGCCACCGATCAACGCCGAAGGGCTCGCGGCCCTCCGCGGCGGGGCGTTCCCTGCACCCGAGTCCTCCGACGCTGTCGTCCGGACCGAGTACGAGGTCCCCGGCAATCCACCAGTGCCGGTACGCGTGCACCGGCCGGCGGGCAACGACGGCGTGCTCCCGGCGATCTTCTCCATCCACGGGGGCGGCTACATCCTGGGCTCGTACGTCATGGACGACTTCCTCCACGACGAATGGAGCCCGCAGCTCGGCACGGTGGGGGTATCGGTGGAGTATCGGCTTTCGCCGGACACGCCGTATCCGGGCCCGCTCGAGGATTGCTACGCCGCCCTGCGCTGGACGTTCGAGCACGCGGACGATCTGGGCGTCGACGTCGATCGGATCGGCCTCTACGGACTGAGCGCCGGGGGAGGGTTGGCGGCGGCCCTCGCCTTGCTGGCCCGCGACCGGGGCGAGGTCCCGCTGGCCTTCCAACTCCTCGACTGCCCGATGCTCGACGACCGGCAGGCTACGAAGTCTCTCGCGGCGGCCGGGCTGTACGTGTGGGACGCCACATCGAACGAGTTCGGGTGGCGGTCCTATCTCGGCGACCTCTACGGATCCGACGATGTCCCGCCCTTTGCGGCGGCCGCCCGGGCCACGGAACTGGCCGGCCTTCCTCCGAGCTGTGTCGTGGTCGGATCGATCGACGGATTCCGAGACGAAGACGTGGACTACGCGCTGCGGCTCAATCAGGCCGGCGTGCCCTGCGAGCTGCACGTGATCGCGGGACTGCCGCACGCCTATCAGATGGCACCCGACGCCCAGGCGGTGCGGCTGGCCACGCAGTGCAAGAGCGATTGGCTCCGCCGCCAGCTGCACGCGGACGGGGACTGAAGGCGCGCGTCGATCATTCCTGAGGGACGAGGATTGATCCGCCGCTCGGTCTGTGTCGCGATGATGGTCGGCGTCGTCGTCGAGTTCGGACTCGGTATCGGATGTCTGGCGCTGTTCCCGGTGGGACGACCCGATCAGTGGCTGCCCGCACAGGACAAGGTCGTGTACGTCGCCCACGCCGCCCTCGGCGGTCTGTTGACCGTGAGCGCGTTGCTCATCGTTCTCCGGGTGCTCGACGGATCGAAGTTCGCGCGCCTCGGGGCGCGGATCGGCCTCGGCGGGCTCGTGCTCGGTGCGGTCGGTGGGTCGCTGGCCGTGTCGCACCCTTGGCGGCTGACGGGACTGGGTTTGATGCTCGTCGGGGCACTCCTTGCCTTCTTCGGCTACGTCATCCCCCTCGCGGACACCGCCGCGAAAGAGCCCGCGGCCTAACGGCTGCGGCGTGGAGCCCTCCGCCCCTAGAGCTTGCCGGCGCCGCCCGAACGGGTGCGGATCATGGAGTCCTGCACGAACGACGCCGCCAGCTGGCCGTCGGCGCGGAAGATCTCGCCCCGGCCGTAGCTGCGGCCGTGCCCGGCGTACGTGGCGCGCTGCTCCAACAGGTGCCACTCGGCGGCGGGGCAGCGCTCGTGGTACGTGAGCGTGTGGCTGAGCACGCCGGTCGAAAGAGTCTGGTGGGCCTGGGCCTGA
>DATDIE010000045.1:0-2987 GCA_036521235.1 Acidimicrobiales bacterium
GTTGTCGGTTGCCGTGTGGCTCGGGTACTCCAGGACGACGCGCGCCCCCTCGAGTCGGCCACCCGGCACCGTGCCGCGCACCTCGCCGTGCGACGACTCGAAATGCGCGCCCATCGCCGTCAGCCCGTTGATGTGGAAGTCGATCGGGCGGTCGCCGAAGTCGTCACCGCCGGGCAGCGGCATGCGCACCGCACCGCTGCGAGCCATCAGCAGGCCGAGGACCACCACCGAGGCACGCATCTTCTCGAACAACTCGGGCGGCGCCGCCGGCACCAGTGAGCCGGACGCCGGGCTGGTCACCGCCACATCCCCGTTGGGGAGCCGCTCGACCTCGGCTCCCAACCCCCGCAGCACCTCGGCCATGATGTCGACGTCGCTGATGTGCGGGACGTTCGACAGCACGGAGCGCCCGTCCGCGAGCAGGCAGGCGACCATCAGCTTCAGCGCCGAATTCTTCGCCCCACCAGCGGTGACGGTCCCCGCGAGCGGTCCTGCCGCCTCGACGACGATCCGGTCGCGCCGCCGTGCGCCGGCGGTGTCTGCTGGCCGATCCATGCCCTCAAGTATCGCCGCTGGCCACACCCCAGACCCCCGATGCCCGAAGCACGACCAACTATCGTCATGGCCGTGGCCAGCCCAATGCCAACGTCTCGCCAGGCTCCCGACCGGAACCTGGCCATGGATCTCGTCAGGACCACCGAGGCCGCGGCCATGGCCGCCAGCCGTTGGATGGGCCGGGGCGACAAGATCGGCGCCGACGGCGCCGCGGTCGAGGCGATGCGCACCGTGCTCGCCAGCGTGCCCATGGACGGCGTCGTCGTCATCGGCGAGGGCGAGAAGGACAACGCCCCGATGCTCTTCAACGGCGAGAAGATCGGCGACGGCACGCCCCCCATGACCGACATCGCCGTCGACCCGATCGACGGCACGACGCTGACCGCCCAGGGCCGCAACGGCGCCCTCGCCGTGATCGCGGTGGCCGAGCGGGGCGCCATGTTCGACCCCGGCCCCTGCGTCTACATGGAGAAGCTGGCCGTCGGCCCCCGGGCCAAGGGCGCCTGCGACATCCGGAAGAGCCCGACCGAGAACCTCCACCGGCTCTCCGAGGCCCTGGGCCGCCCGGTCCGGGACCTGACGGCCGTCATCCTCGACCGGCCCCGTCACCTCGAGCTCATCACGGAGGTCCGTGAGAGCGGCGCCCGCATCCGCCTGATCACCGACGGCGACGTCGCCGGAGCCATCTCGACCGGTTGGCCCGGGGCGGGCACGGACATCCTCTTCGGCATCGGCGGCACCCCCGAGGGCGTGCTGGCGGCTGCCGCGCTCAAGTGCATGGGCGCCGAGATCCAAGGCAAGCTCTACCCCCGCGACGAGGCCGAGCGCCTGGCCGCGCTCGAAGCCGGGTACAACCTCGAAGCGGTCCTCACGACCGACGACCTCGTCCAGGGCAACAACTGCTTCTTCGCCGCCACCGGGATCACCGACGGCGAGCTCCTCCAGGGTGTCCAGTACCACGAGTTCGGGGCGACGACGCAGTCCCTCGTCATGCGCTCCAAGTCGGGCACCCTGCGGAAGATCGACGCGTCGCACGCGTTGACGAAGCTGGCCGAGTTCAGTTCGATCTCATTCAGTTAGAGGCGCGACCGTCGCGTCGATTCAACGTCCGGGCGTCGGGCACGCGACCCGGGTCCCGCGCCTTCGACTAGGACGCCTCGCCGGCGGCCACCGCCAGCCGCAACTCCGCGCGCGTGAGCGAGCCTTGCGCCTCGCTCATCTCGAAGTCGACCTCGACCTCGTCGCCTGCGGTGACACCACGCCCGGCCTGCAAGTCGTTGACGCGCTGGGTCGCCCTGTCGCGCGCCTGTTCGGCGCGCGCCACGTCGATCTCGTCGGCCAGCTCGGCGATGCCGGCCAGCACGGTCACCCTCGTCGACAGACCAGGGAGCGGACCATCACCCTCGGCCAGCCCTTCGGCCGCGCCCGGGCTCGTGTCGACCTGGAGGAACCCGCCGTGCACCGCGAGGCGCAGCAGCTCCCCCTCGGCCTGTTCCACCTTGAGCTCGCAGGGGACGACGTCGCCGACGAGCGGTGTGTGCCCGTCGAGCACGGTCAGCGCGCCGTCTGAGGTCGCCAGGACCACGGAGCGGGCGCCGCCCGCGTAGAGAGACTGTTCGGGCGTGACGACTTCCACGCCGAAGACGCCGTCGGCCACTAGCCGGCCTCGGCCTCGAGCTTCGAGGCCTTCTCCAGGACGGAGTTGACGCCGCCCACGTTGAGGAAGGCCTGCTCGGGCACGTGGTCGAGGTCCCCGTTGGCCAGGGCTTCGAACGATTCCACCGTCTCGTCGATCGGCACGAAGATGCCGGGGACGCCGGTGAAGACTTCGGCCACGAAGAACGGCTGTGACAGGAAGCGTTGGACCTTGCGGGCCCGGTTGACCGTCACCCGGTCCTCTTCGGAGAGCTCGTCCATGCCGAGGATGGCGATGATGTCCCGCAGCTCCTTGTAGCGCTGGAGGATCTCCTGGATACGACGGGCCACGGCGTAGTGCCGGTCGCCGACGACCTCGGGAGCCAGGATGTTCGACGTCGACGCCAGCGGGTCCACCGCGGGGTAGATGCCCAGCGCGGCGATCTGGCGGGAGAGCTCGGTCGTTGCGTCGAGGTGGGTGAACGTCGTGAACGGCGCCGGGTCGGTGTAGTCGTCCGCCGGCACATAGACCGCCTGGAGCGAGGTGATCGACTTGCCCTTGGTCGAGGTGATCCGCTCCTGCAGCTCGCCCATCTCGTCGGCCAGGGTGGGCTGGTAGCCCACCGCAGAAGGCATGCGCCCGAGGAGTGTCGAGACCTCCGAGCCGGCCTGGACGAAGCGGAAGATGTTGTCGACGAAGAGCAACACGTCCTGGTTCTGCACGTCGCGGAAGTACTCGGCCATGGTGAGGGCGGCGAGGGCGACGCGGAGACGGACGCCGGGCGGCTCGTCCATCT
>DATDIE010000046.1:0-2547 GCA_036521235.1 Acidimicrobiales bacterium
GTGGCCCGCGCCGCCGTCGGATTCGGGGACCGCCAGGCCGAGCAGGTCGGCGCCGGCGAGCGCCCGCCAGAGGTCGCGGTCGATGCGCTCGTCGCTGTGCTCGATACCAGCCACCCGCTCCGGGTCGACGAGCCCGGCGAAGAGCCCGGTCGCCGCCTCCGAGACGGCCAGCTGCTCGTCGGTGAACGCGAAGTCCATCAGTTGCCCTCCCCCGCTGGGACGAAGACCGGCAGCGACAGCTCGTCGTCGTGATCGACGAACTCGGCGCGCACCGGCATGCCGATCGTGATGTCGTCGCGCTCGACCCCGCCGAGGTTGGCGACGACGCGGGTGCCCTCCTCGAGCTCGATCAGGCCGATGGGCAAGGGGTACTCGAACGAGGGCACCTGGGGGTAGTGCACGATCACGTAGGAGTAGAGCGTGCCGCGGCCGCTCGACTCGACGGCGTCCCATTCGAGCGACCCGCAGTTTGCGCAGGCGGGCAGCGGAGGGTGGCGCAGCGTGCCGCACGACGTGCAGTGCTGGATCAGGAGCTGGTGTGCACGGGCGCCCTCGAACCAGAACGCGTTGTCCTGGGTCAAGGCGGGATGCGGTCGGGGCGGCAGCGGGGCCTTGCGCTCGGGCGGCAGGAACTTGAGGATGCGGAAGCGCATGGTGGCCACGGGCTCACCGGCGTCGTAGAGCGCCTGGATCGCGGCCTCCTCGAGGAGACCTTCGGGCACGTCGGCGTCGGGCACGGAGACGTAGTCCAGGCGGGTGGTGAGGAAGCGGCCCGTGCCGAGCGCCGTGCGCTTGGGATCCGAGATCGCCTCGATCACCGAGCGCACCAGCAGCCGGTCACCGACGACGAGCGGCCGCCCGTAGGCCTGCTCGCAGTTGGTCGCCACCACGGAGGTGAGGCCCTCGTCGTCGAGCATCGCCATCATGCGGTCGTTCGGGCCGTCGCCCTGCGACGTGCCGGAGGCTCGGGCTTCCTCGATCTCGTTTGAGAGGCGCAGCCCGCGCATGATCCAGGCCTGGAGCATCGTCGGCGGTGCGATCAGCTCGTCGTAGCCGGCGGCGCGGGCGGCCTCGTTCGAGACGTAGACGGGGTTGTGGTCACCCATCGCCTCGACCCAGTGACGGATCATCGGCACGTTGACCGCGTGGGGCGAGAGGTTGGGCGCGCCACTCACCTGCCCGACGAGCCCGGCCAGTTCCACGCTGTGGTCGGGGAACGGGGTCAGCTCCTCGAAGCGGGCCGCGGAGCCGTTCGTCGACGCCTCGCTGGAGCCGTTGGACGACGCGGCCGCCGGCGGTGGCGCGCTCACCGGGACCCCCGTTTCATGCCGAGGCCGGCGGTGGCGACGATCTCGCGCTGGACCTCGTTCACGCCGCCGCCGAACGTGTTGACCTGCGCCTGGCGCCCGGTCGCCTCGAGACGGCCGCGCAGCAGCGCGCCGGCCGAACCGGGGGTGAGGTAGCCCGCCGCGCCGACGACGCCGGAGAGCAGGCGGGCGACCTCGAGGATCCGTTCGGTCCCGAAGACCTTGATCGACGACGACTCGGCGCCCGTGAGCTCTCCGTCGGCCACGTGCACGGCCATCCGCCAGTTCAAGAGCCACATCGCATCGAGCTCGGCCTTGCACTTGGCCAGGTCCATCTGGACCCACGGCTGCTCGATCACGACGTGCCCCTCGTCGCTCGGCTGGGTGGCGGCCCAGGCGACGACGTCCTCGTAGAGGGAGAGGGCGAGGCCGCTCCAGGCGGCCAGGCCGACGCGCTCGTGGTTGAGCTGCGTCGTGATCATCCGCCAGCCCTCGTTCTCCTCGCCCACGCGGTTGGCGACCGGGACGCGCACGTTGTCGTAGAACGTCTGCGTCGTCGTCAGCCCGCCGACCGTGTTGATGATCGACCACTCGAAGCCGGGACTCGTCGTCGGCACGCAGATGATGGAGATGCCCTTGTGCTTGGGCGCCTCGGGGTCGGTGCGGGTCGCGAGCCAGATGTAGTCGGCCTCGTCGGCACCCGAGGTGAAGATCTTCGCCCCGTTGACGACGTACTCCTCGCCGTCGCGCACGGCGCGGGTGCGCAGCGACGCCAGGTCCGTGCCGGCCTCGGGCTCGGTGTAGCCGATGGCGAAGTTCAGCTCGCCGGCGAGGATCTGGGGCAGGAAGAACGACTTCTGCTCCTCGGTGCCGTAGCGCATGATCGTCGGGCCGACGGTGTTGATGGTGACGAAGGGGAACGGCGCCCCGGCGCGGCGCGTCTCGTCGAAGAAGATGAACTGGTCGGTGGCGGGACGTCCCTGCCCGCCGAACTCGGTGGGCCACCCGATGCCCAGCCAGCCGTCCTTGCCGATGCGGCCCACGACCTGGCGCCACAGCTCGCCGCCTTCGCCGACCTCGCCGATGCCGTGGCGAACCTCGTCGGTCAGCAATTCGGCGTAGTACTCGCGCAACTCCTGGCGCAGGGCCAGCTGCTCGGGGGTTTCCTCCAGGAACATGGCGCCGTCCTACCACCGGTCCGAGCCGGATCGCCCGGTCCCGGCCATCGTTGTGGCTCGTT
>DATDIE010000047.1:0-17413 GCA_036521235.1 Acidimicrobiales bacterium
AGGTTCCCTGCACCTCGACGAAGCGTCCGGCCCCCGTCATCACGACGTTCATGTCGACCTCGGCCCGGGAGTCCTCGACGTAGGGCAGGTCGAGCATGGGCACGCCGTCGACGATGCCGACAGAGACGGCCGCCACCGAATCCGTCAGTGGCTGGGTGGCGATCGTCCCCGCCTGCACCAGCCGGGTGCACGCGTCATGTAGCGCCACATAGGCGCCGCAGATCGACGCCGTGCGCGTCCCGCCGTCGGCCTGGAGCGCGTCGCAGTCGACGGTGATCTGCACCTCGCCCAACGCCACGAGGTCACACACGGCGCGCAGCGACCGCGCTATCAGCCGCTGGATCTCCTGGGTCCGCCCGGACTGCTTGCCCTTGGCCGCCTCCCGCGAGGCGCGCTCGGGTGTGGAACCCGGCAGCATGGAGTACTCGGCGGTGACCCAACCCTTCCCGGTGCCGCGCATCCAAGGTGGGACGCGCTCCTCGACCGACGCCGTGCACAGGACCTTGGTCTGGCCGAAGGTGACCAGCACCGAACCGGGCGCCATGACCGTGTAGTCACGCTCGAGGGTGACCGGCCGCAACTGGTCGATGGCCCGGCCGTCCCGGCGTGCCGTGCGGGGATCTCCGCTTGCCTCACTTGCTCCCACTGGACTCCTCTCAAAACCGCCCGTCTCGGCCGACACCGTAGGCCACCAGGGTGTGCGCGCCCGCCGCCGAACCCATCACCTCAGTGGCGCAGGCCCGGGCCCCCCCTGCACGCCTCAGGAGACAGCGTCGCTGGGGAGCTCGAGCGCCGCCACCACGTCCCGATACGTCTTGACCTCGATCACGTTGCCGCTCGGGTCGACGACCTTGGCCTTGGTCTGTTCCGTCTGCAGGCCGGCCTCGTCGGTCGTGACCGGGACCAGCCACTCGACGCCGCACTCTTCGAGTCGCGCGACCAATGTGCCGAAGTCGTCCGGGTCCAGTGTGACGCCGAAGTGTCGCGAGCCGCCGGGCACCAACCCCGTTACCTCGTCAGGCCGGTCGTGCAGCGTGAGCTGGAGCCCGAAGAACCACACGTCGATGAAGTCCGTCCGACGACGCGCCACCTGGCAGCCCAACACACGTACGTAATAGTCCTCTGCCTCTTCCAGGCCTCGAACCGGAAGCGACAGGTGAAGAATGGGTCGCACCGACGCCAGCCTACGACGGTGCTCAGGCGCGGCCCGCGGACGAGAGGACGCAGTGGACGATCGCCGCCGTGCGGGCCGCCGGGGCCGCGTGGGCCGCACCCAGCCAGCAGAGAGGCAGCGACGCGCCAACGGCGGGGGTCGCCGGGGCGACGCCACGGTGGAGGGTCCACACCTCGGCTCCCGCCTCTGCGGTCGGTGCCGCGCCGAGCGCCATCGTGAAGAAGCCGGCGGCGTAAACGGGGTTCCGGCTCGTGCCAGCCACGACCACTCGGTCCACCCTCCACGTGCGCAGCGCGTGCAGCACGACGGCGAGTTGCGCTGGGGCCCCGCTCGGCTCGGGCTCCCCCACGACGCTCAGGTTGGTCAGGACACGCCGCGCCGAGCCGGGCGCGCCCTGGCCGACCGGGCCGCCCGTCGGTCCCGGCGTCTTCAGCGCAGCGCCGGCGAGGTCGAACTGCATGTGGTCGACCGCCTGCCACAACATCGGTTGGGTCGAACCGGAGACGGCGAAGGGAACCGTGAGCACGACCGTCCCCTCGGGCAGCGTCCGTGCGACGGTACGGATGTACGACGGCACCGTCACCTGGCGCACGATCAGCGGCATGTCGAAGGTGAGGAAGACAGGGACCAGGGCTACCACCGCCACCAGCGCAGTGGCCGCAGCGGTCAGGCCAACGCGGTGACCCGCCAGCCACGACGTAGTTCGGCGGTGCTGGATGTAGAGCGCGTCGAGGCCGAGGGCCAACAAGAACGCGATGAAGAGCGTGAGGAAGGGCGCGATCTGGTCGGGCAGGATCTCCTTGAGCAGCGGCAGCTTGGACAGCTCGCTCCACGGCAGCCACACGTGATGGAACCATGACGGCCCGCCCATCGAGTACGGGCCCAACGACAGCCACAACGCGACGACGCCGAGCAACAGCATCAGCCACGTGAGTGCGCGGCGGCGAGCGAGGACGACCGACGCGACCGTGGCGGCCACCAGGCCCGCACCCAAGTAGTCCGTCGGGGGACCCTCTCGGCCGAGATAGCCCCCGAAGCGCACGTACCCGTTACCGAGCGCGCCGTAGGGACCGGCTGACACGAGACCCGAGAGCGGGACGCCCGCGAGCGGGGCGATGATGAAGAGGACGCCGGTCACAGCCTGCGGCCCAGCCAAGCCGAACCACGTCGGATAGGCGAGGAGCGCCGCCGAAACGCCGAATCCAAGCGCGAGCGTCGGCAGCGCATGGCCGGCCCGCCAGCGGAACTGGCGCCACCCGACCACCACGACGGCGAGCACACCGACCGCGGCGAAGATGCTGCAGAGCACGAGGACCTCGGGCGACACGAGGAACTGGCCGATGATGAGCGCTGCCAGCACCAGCCCGTCGCGGCGGACGGAGTGCTCTTGCCTGATGAAGATCTCGTGCAGCGTCGTGAAAATGAGAGGCGGAAAGACGAGCAAAGTGACCGAAACGTGGCCGAAGACCAACGACGTGTAGATGGCGGCGGAGTAACCGAAGACAAGGGCCGCAGGCACAGCCCCCCACTTCCACGTCACCAGCGGGCGGATCGCGGCAAAACACCCCCACGCGGAGAGCGCCGGCGCCAGCGTGAGTGCCACGTTGGTGGCCGCGACGGGACCGAACAGCCACGTCACGGGCGCGAGCGCGACACCGATGAGGGTCCCCGAGGTGTTGGACAGAAGGTTGGCCCCGGCGGGCACGTTCACGACGCCCGAGAAGAACGGGTTGTGCAGATGGGTGATGGCCCACGCCGGCCAGGCGAGGAACCAGACTTCCTGCGCCGGGTCCCCACAGGCGCACGTCAGGGTGTTTGCGGGATGACCCGACCAGACGTGCCACCACAGGATCACCGCCGGCACCGAGAACAGCGCGATCGCGGCGAGGTGGAAGCCCACCGCCTTGGCCGCCCGTGTGAGGCCGCCACTCGGAACGGGCGGGTCGACGAGGGCGAGGCGTTCGGGCTCCATCGACAGCGCGGACAGTTCCAGCGTTCCCGTGCCGACAGGCGTCTGCGTCGACGCGTGCCTCCGGATCGTCACCCCGAATGAGCGTAGTGCTACGCCCGTGGCCAACCCGGACACCGCAAAGGCCCTTTCTATGATGCGCGGATGGTCCGAACTCGCCGCTGCGTCGTGATCGGGGCCGGTCTCCTGGGCCTCTCGGCTGCGTGGTCGCTCTCCCGGCGGGGCTGGTCGGTGCACGTGCTCGAGGCGGCGGGCGCCGTCGGCCACCCGCTCTCGGGGTCCAAGGGTGATGCCCGCATCTTCCGCCTCGGTTATCGAGAGCCGCGCTACGTCGAGATGGCGGTCGCCGCCCGAGCCCGTTGGCGCGAGCTCGAGGACATCGCCGAGCGCACACTGCTCCACGAGACCGGACAGCTGAGCTTCGGCCACGCCGACGAGATCGACGCCGTCGCCAACGCGTTGACCCGCCAGGGACAACCGAACGAGCGTCTGACCACCGAGGAGGCCGCGACCCGCTGTCCCGGCGTCTCGATCGACGGCCCCGGCCCCGCACTGTTCGAACCGGCGTCGGGGGTGCTGGTGGCGGACGCGTGCTTGGAGGCGTTCCGCGTCACCGGTGCGTTCGACGTCGAACCTCGCTGCACCGTCACCGAAGTTCTATCGAGCCCCGAGGGCGCCGTGGTCCGTTGCGCGGATGGTCGTATCTTCGACGCCGAAGTGGCCGTCGACTGCGCCGGGCCGCGCGCGTTGGCGCTTCTGAGTGATGCCAGACCCCAAGCGATCGTCGCGCCACCGTCACTCCCCCAGGTCGCCTACTTCAGACCGGCCGCCTTGGGCGGCACCGACGCGACACGCCTGCCCGTGTTCATCGAGTGGAGCGACGCCATGGTCTACGGGCTCCCGGTCCTCGGATCGGGTGTGCACGCCGGGACGTTCAAGGTCTCGCATCACACGCCCGGCCCCTCGTTCGACGGGTACGACCCGGCAGCCCAGCCGCCACTGGGCGGCGAGCTCGACGACCCGGCACTGCTGGCCGTGCTGATCGACGCGGTACGCCGCCTCCTGCCCGGTCTCGACCCGACGCCGGTCGCCACCGAGCGCTGCGTCTACGACAACTCCGTCGACGCCGACTTCGTGTTGGACCGGATAGGCAACGTCGTCGTCGGTTGCGGCACAAGCGGGCACGGCTTCAAGTTCGGCCCCCTGTTCGGCGAGCTGTTGGCCGACCTGGCCGACGGCACGACGCCGCCGATCGACCTGCGCCCGTTCCGCCTCGACCGGGCTCCGTCGACCGACCAGCGGGACACAGCTTCCCGGTAGGTTGCGTGCGTGCCCCGCTACGTCGCCCTGCTCCGCAGCGTGAACATCGGCGGCTACGGCCGTATCAAAATGAACGATCTACGCGAGTCGTTCACCGCGCTGGGCTACGACGACGTGCTCACCTACATCCAGACGGGCAACGTGCTGTTCTCGACCTCGTCGCGGAGCGAGAAGGCGATCGTCGACGCCATCGAAGGGCAGCTGGCCGAGGACTTCGGCGACGCCCCCGCGGTGCTGCTGCGCACCGTGCCCGAGCTGCGTCGTATCGGCGCGGCCAGCCCCTACGCCAAGACTGGCGCCGACCCGGCCCGCCACCACGTCACGTTCTTGGCCATCGCGCCCTCCAAGGACGTGCTCAAGGGTCTGCAGCTCCCACCGAGCGGCAAAGACGAGCTCGTGGTCGACGGGCGTGAGGTGTACGTGCACACCCCCAACGGCTACGCCGAGACGAAGTACACCGGCACCTTCCTGGAGCGCCGGCTCGGCGTGGTCAGCACGACGCGGAACTGGAATTCGGTGACCAAGCTCTGCGAGCTCGCCGCTCGCTGAACGGCTCAGCGGATGGTCCCCGCCCCGGGGATGAGCGGCAGATCCAGGGCGGTGGCCCACCCGGATGGGAGGTCGTTGACGGCGGGCACCGCGTTGAGAGCACGAAGCCCCGTGGCGAGGCAGCCGGCGGCCGCGGCGTCGCGCCCCGAGCCGTCGGTGAAGCGGAACGCCGTCTCCTGCGTGATCGACGGGGTGCCTTCGATCTCAACCCGGTAGACGTCGTCCTGGGTGCCGCGGGGCCAGTCCGGCGCGGCGTCGGTGCCGACCCGGTTGATGTGCTCGAGGCTGATGCGGGGCTCGCCACGGTAGATGCCGTCGATGGTGAAGTGGATGGCGGCCACCTCGCCCGGGTTGATCACGCCCTTGGCGGTCGTGATGGGGGCGTCGGTCACCCACTTCTCCCACGTGGTGGTGATCTCGTCGAGCTCGAGGCCGACCGCGTGCGCCATCATCGGCACCGTGGCGCCCCACGACATGACGAGGATGTCGGAGTGCTCGAGGAGCGGCGTGAATTCGGGCGGGCGGCCGATGCCCATCTCGTCCTCGTAGGCCCCCGTGTAGTTCAGGTAGTCCAGGATCTCGAGGGCCTTGACCTTCTTCACCTCGGCGCAGAGTCCCATGAGTGTCATGGGGAAGAGGTCGTTGGCGAAGCCCGGGTCGATGCCGGTGGTGAAGCAGGTGGCGCCCCCCTCGGCGCAGGCCTCCGTGATCGGGTCGATCCACGAGGGAGGGTTCTGGCGCATGTGGGGCCAGACCCACGGCGTCATCGCCGTCGAGCAGACGTCGATGCCGGCGCGGAGGAAGGCGCCCATGTCGGCGATGTTGGCGTCGGCGTGTCCCGCCGTCGGGCCGTAGTGCACCAGTGCATCGGGTCGGAGGGCGATAAGGGCATCGAGGTCGTCGGTCGCGTCGAGCCCGATGGTGGCGATCCCGCAGATCTCCCCCACGTCCCGGCCGACCTTGTCCTTGTCGTGCACGCCGACCCCGATGAGCTCGAAGTTCGGGTGCCGGATGATCTCGGGGATGACCATCTTGCCGACGAACCCGGTACCCCAGACGACGACCTTCTTCGGCTCTGTCACGGGCGACAGCATCGCACTCCCGACGACGCCCTTCCTGGCCCGGCACCGGCCGTCGGCACGTGCCTAGGATCGGGCCATGACCGAAGTCCAAGAACGGTATCGGAAGGTGTCGAGCGGCTTCGATGGCGCCGTCAACGCCGCGTCGCCTGACCGATGGGACACCCAAACCCCCTGCGCGGAGTGGAAGGCCCGCGATCTGGTGGGCCACGTGGTCGCGGGCCATCGGGGCGTGATCGCCGGCATCAGGGGTGGGGAAGCGACGCCTCTCGGTGACAACGAAGACCCGCAGGACGCATGGCAACAAGTCTCTCGGGCGATCATCGAAATAACCGGCGATCCCGAAGCGATCGCCATCGAGCTGGATGGGCCGACCGGCAAGATGCCTGCGGGCGAGATGATCGGTCAGTTCATGTGCATGGACGTGCTGGTGCACACGTGGGACCTGGCCCGCACCGTGGGCGCGGACGAGCACCTCGACGAGGACTCGGTGCGCCTGGCTTACGACGCCCTCAAGCCGGTGGACGCGATGATCCGCCGGCCGGGCGTCTTCGGGCCGAAGTTGGAGCCGCCGGCGGGAGCGGACCTCCAAACAGAGTTCCTCTACTTTCTGGGTCGGCGCGCCTAGCGACAACAGCGGGCCAGAGCCGCAACCCGGCGTCAGGCCGAGTAGATGCTCCGCATCACCTCGGAGATCGTCGTGGTGTCCAGCGCCACGAGATTGATCGCCTCGTCGCGCAAGGTGCGCATCCCCTGCTTCTCGGCCATGCGCCGCAGCTCGTCCTGGGTCGCCCACCCGACGATGAGGCGCTTCAGCTCGGGCGTCATGCGGAGCAGCTCGTAGACACCGATCCGGTCGAGATACCCGATGCCCGCACAGAAGTTGCAGCCGGCGCCGTGCCAGAACTCTGACTTGGCCTCCCCGCCGTTCTCTTCGTAGAAGCTGAGCTCCTCGGCGCTCGGGGTGTAGCGCGTCTTGCACGATGGGCAGATGCGTCGCAGGAGCCGCTGGCCGACCACGGCGATCACCGACGAGCTGATGAGGAACGACTCGATCCCCATGTCGAGGAAGCGGTGCAAGGCGGACACCGAATCGGTGCCGTGGACCGACGACAAAACGAAGTGGCCCGTGAGCGAGGACTGCACGGCGATGCGGGCCGTCTCGACGTCGCGGATCTCGCCGACGAGGATGACGTCGGGGTCCTGGCGCAGGATCGCCTTCAGCCCGGTGGCGAAAGTCAGGCCGGCCGACTCGTTCGTCTGGATCTGGTTCAGCATCGGCACGACGAACTCGACGGGATCTTCGATCGTCATGACCTTGCGGGAGCGATCGGTGAGCTCGCTGAGCGTGGCGTACAGCGTCGTCGTCTTACCGCTGCCGGTAGGGCCCGCGCACAACACCAGGCCGAAGGCGGAGTGGACGGTCTTCGTGTAGGCCTCGTACGTGTCGGCCGGCATGCCGAGGTCGTCGAGGCGCAGGACCGAGCGGTTCTTGTCCAGGATGCGCATCACGCAGCTCTCCCCCCAGATGGTGGAGACCGTGGCCACGCGTACGTCGGTGTCCTTTCCGTCGACGGTGGTGGTGAATTGCCCGTCTTGCGCCCGGCGCTTCTCGACGATGTCAATGCCGCCCATGATCTTGATGCGGCTGACCAACCCCATGCCCATCGCGACCGGGAGCTCGAGCACGTCCTTGAGGGCGCCGTCGATCCGGAAGCGGACGTAGATGACGTCCTGTGAGGCCTCGATGTGCACGTCGGAGGCGCGGTCCCGGATGGCCTGGGTGAGGATGCTGTCGACGACCTGCACGACCGGTGCGTTCTCGGTCACGAGCCCCGTGGTGCCCGTCCTGACGTCGCGCTTGCGCGTGCGCTCCACCGCCTCGAACGCCTGCACCATCTTGCCGACGCCGCCAGTCGCCTTGTAACTGCGGTCGATGGCCCAGCGGATGTCGCTCACGGAGGCGAGCTGCAGCCGCACCGAGCGACCACTGGTCTCGCTGAGCAGGAACCGCAGGTCGTCGCTCGGCTGCGCCACCGCCACGCGCAAGCCGTCGCCGTCGATGTGGACGGGGATAACCAGGTGCTCGCGGGCGATCTCCTCGGGTACGAGCGCCAGCGCAGCCGGGTCCGGGGCGTCGCGGCGCAGGTGCGTCACGGGCATGTCGAAGAAGTCCGCCAACGCGTCGACGAGTCGCTGCTCGTCGAGCGCCCCCATGTCGACGAGGATCTCGCCGAGGCGCTTCCCCGACCCCGCCTGCAGCGCGAGAGCCGCCGTGATCTGCTCCTCGGTGACCACGCCGCGCCTGACGAGCAGCTCGCCCAACAGCCCCTTGGTCTTCGGACGCGTCACTGACGCCGGAGCTGCGGCCGTCGTCGATGCAGCAGACACCCCGTTCCCGTTCCCGTTCCCGTGTGGGGGGTGGGGGCTGTGGCCGTTGGCAGGTGTACCGGCCTTCGGCGGCGCCGAGCCCGGCGCGTCGCCGGCGGTCCCGGCGGGCACGGACGGGGCCTCGGACCCGTTCGACGCTTCCGGCGCCGAGGCTCGGTCGTCCGCCAGCACCAGGACGTCACCTTCGGGCGCCGGAACGCCGTCCCTGCGTCGAATTTTCATTGATGCTCCGATCGCTCGCCCCGGGGCATGCGACGCGACCGCCACCTCCCCCTGCCTCGCTTGGATCGGCAGGAACCCGGGGGCGCTTGAGTCCTGATTTTCGGGATCGGGCGGCCCGGGGCGAGGCGCCCCGACGCTCCCAGTCCGATATGTAGGGTGACCGCCATGCGCACAACGGTCCTCGCTTGTTCCGTGGCAATCCTCGGTTTCCTCGGGTCGGTCCTCATCACCTTGACCGCCGGCAGCGACGCTTCGGCGGGGGCCGCGACACGTCCCGCCTTCGCAGCGAAGGCTGCGTTCTGCGCAGCGAACGGCGCCATCGACCGGGCGACGGCCGGCGCGTCGTCGCCGGCCAACGCGCTCAGCCTCTTGAAGAGCCACGCTCGAGACCTGGCGGCGATGACGGCAAACGCGCCAGCCGGATCCGTCGGGGCGTTGGCGCGACAGGAAGTTGCCGGAGCCGACGCCGCGATCGCGGCCAACGATCCCAACGCCCTCGCCAACTTGCCGAACAGCGGTGCCATCGACGCCTATTGCGGGGTCGACGGGCAAGGAGGCCGGCTGCCCGCCAATTTTGGCAAGGGGAAGTCCAGCGCATTTTGTTCGAGCTATCGACCCATCTATGAGTCGGTGATTACGGCGGCCACGCAAGCTGACGTCCTCTCGGCGCTCACCAACAGACAGGGCCAGCTCAATCAACTCGCGTCGGAGCTCGCAAAGGTCCCCAAGTCCGTGAGGAGCACCGCGACGAGTGCGATCCGTTCGGCCCAGTCGATCGTCACCACCAAGAACTCGACGACGTTCAGCGACACCTTCGCCGTGGCGACGATCAAGCTCGGCTTCTACTGCGGACTCGACGACTAGCGGCGACAGATTCGACGAGATGGACCTCGCCGAGCTCCTCGCGCTCCCCGGTGTCGAGGAAATCTGTGTGCTGCGCTCGACCGTGGGTTTCCTGGCGCTGCACGGCGGCTCACAGGACAGGGGGACGCACGAGATCGCGAGCCAGGCGGCCGAGCAGTCCGGCGCGTCGTACTACGCGATCGTCCAACCTCCCGACCTACGGGTCCATCTCACTTCGCGACGACACGACCCGGCGCAGTCGACGAATTTCAGTGCGTTCCTCGACCACGTCGGGATCGCGATCTCCGTACACGGGTTCGGGCGCGACAGCTTGACGCTCACGGTCGACCTCGCACGCGACGTATTCATCGAGCCCTACGGACCCGCGCGGCGCGGCCGACAGACCGCTCCCCTGCAGGGGATCATCCTCGGCGGCCTGAACCCCGCATTGCTCGACGCTGCCCGCACCGTCCTGAGCGATCGCTTCCCGGGGTTTCGGGTCGGAGGCGAGCAGATACGGCTCGGGTTCCATCCCGAGAACCCGGTCAACCTCCCCGTGGCGCACGGGGTGCAGATCGAGCTGCCACCGGTCCTGCGCGGCATCGGCGAGTTCGGTGAGTCCCTCACCCCGAGCCGCGACGGCGTGGTCCCGCAGGTGATCGCCGCGCTGGTCGAACTGGCGACCCGTGCCGGCAACCTGACTGACGGCGACGACGCCGGCGCCGTCGCACCATGACCCTGGCCCGCTCCCACGCTCGGTACATTGTCCACCTTGCCGCCCGCGCCGGGTTGGCTCGAGCGAAGGGGCGGTGGGGCACATGCGCAGGCAACGCGCCGTTTGGGCCGTCGTAGTCGTGATGGGGGCTCTCGGGTTGGCTGCGTGCAGCTCGTCGCCGTCGAACTCGTCCTCCACGACCTCGTCGACCGCTATCGCCCCCGCGTCGGCCTTGGCCACCGGGAGGTACGTGCCGGCGGATTCATCGGGGACGCCGCACTACGTCGTCACGATCAGCTCGGCCAACGGGACCGGCTTTCGTGGCGTCATGACCTTCGTCTATCAGGACGGAACGACGTCACACGTGCTCGACTTCAGCGGCACCGTCACGGGTCAGAGCGCGACCGCCACGCCGAGCGACGTGGCGACCGCGACCGGCTCGACGACGAAGACGGCCTCCTCGGTGCCCAGCTCCCTCCAGATAGGCGTCGGCAATGACACGCTGACGTTCGAGGGGTGCCAGGCCTACCTGCCGCAGGCCCTGTCGCCGGCCTCCTGCACGTTCACCGTGTCCACGTGATCGCCACGCGGAAGACCCGGCGTCCCGTCGGGCCTTAGAGCCCGGCCACGCCGGGACCTTCGAGGCAAGGCAACACCTGGCGTCGGTTGGCGACGAACAGGAGGAGGTCGAGGCTCTTCCCCACGACCTCCGGACCGCTCCCCCTGGACCAGTCGAGGTCCGCCGCCACCAAGCGACGACCCCGCTGGGGCACGGCGTGGACGACGACCCGTCCTCTCGTCCACAGCGTGTTCAACGCAGGTACGACGTCGGCGGGCGCGACCTCCACGTCCAGGCCGACCGGCCGGAAGGCGTCTGCGCTGTGCACGAGGACGTCGGCCAGCCCCATCCCCTCGCTCGACCCGACGAGATGGAAGCGCCGACTTGCCGCGGCGCGGAGCCGATCAGCCAGCTCGGGGACGGGCGTGTCACCCAGACGGCGTGCCGCCTTGCCCACCGAGGCGTCGGGTCGAAACCCGCCGCGGAGGAGGTCGACCGTCAGCGACCCGTAGCTCATCTCCGCGCCGCGCACGAGGTGGGCCAGCACGTCGCGCACGCGCCAGCCCGCACACCACGACGCAGCGTTCCACGCCGCCTCGTCGAGCGACTCCATCTGATCCGCGAACTGGCGGCGCAGTCGCGCCACCTCCGGCGCACCGTCCACTGGCTCCACGACTCCGAGCTTTGCAGAACGTCACGTCGCATTCGGTGGTTGGTGGGGTACTCTCGGCCGAGAGCGTCGGGCGAGACGCGGACCCGGTGGAATGGTGGCAACGTGACGGACGGTTTCACGACGAGTGGGGGCCCCGCAGTGCAGGAGCCCGGGTGGTATCCCGACCGCATGTCCCCCAACCTGCAGAAGTACTGGGACGGCTCGAGTTGGATCGCGCAGCGTCGCTGGATCGCCGGAAAATGGGTGTCGGAGACACCCCCAGGAGCACCCGAGGCGGCCGGGGCCGTCCCCGGTGCAGGCGCCACCTATCCCGGCTTCGGCACCCGTGCGTCAGTCTCGACGTCCCAGGCGCGCCTGCAGACCGCCCCGACCGTCTCGGGCGCTGGACTCGGTCTGCTGCTGAGCAGCGTCATGCTGATCGTCGGCTCGTTCACGCCCTGGGCCACGGTCTCGCTGGCCAGTCTCAGCTACTCGGCCTCGGGAACCGACAGCAGCATCTCGGATGCGATCGGGGTGAACGGGTGGATCACCTTCGCCTGCGGGCTCCTGCTGTTCATCCTGGCGTGCATGAGCATGATCAGCCCCGAGCCCTTGTTCCGCTCCGGGGCCCTCATCGTCGCCGTCGTCGCGACGGGGTTTGCCGTCTATGACCTCGTTCGCATCATTCAGAAGACCTCACACTCAGCCAATCCGAGCTTCAACGGCCAGGTGATCCACCAGCTGACGGCGAGTGCCAGCGTCGGCTGGGGCCTTATCGTGGCGGTGATCGGCGCCATCGGCGCCTTACTCTTCGCCGTCGGCGAGGCCCGGCGCAGCTGACGCCTCAGAAGTAGATGATCGACTTCGCCCGCTCGGTGACCTCGTCGAGGTCGTCCGTCCAGGCCCCCGTCGAGAGGTACTTCCAGCCACCGTCGGCCGACACCACGACGATCGACGCCGGCACACCCGGCTCCAATGAAGCGGCGCACTTCACGGCGCCGGCCAACGCGGCTCCCGAGGAGATCCCGGCGAACACGCCGACGTCGGTGAGCCGCCGCGTCCACTCGATCGACTCCAGGGGCCGCACGACGGTCTTGCGGTCGAGCAGCTCGGCGCCGCCGAGCTCTTCGAAGATCGGCGGGATGTAGCCGTCGTCCAGGTTCCGCAGGCCGTCGACCATCTCGCCCGCCGGCGGCTC
Organism: Acidimicrobiales bacterium; assembly: GCA_036521235.1. Classification (GTDB taxonomy): domain Bacteria; phylum Actinomycetota; class Acidimicrobiia; order Acidimicrobiales; family RAAP-2; genus Bog-473. Next base: position 12,672 of record DATDIE010000047.1, read on the forward strand.
GACGGCCCAGATGGACACGGCGTCGCCGAGCTTCTCGCGCAGGAAGCGGCCGACGCCCAACAGCGTCCCCGACGTCCCGAGGCCGGCGACGAAGTGCGTGATGCCCGGGCAGTCGCGCAGGATCTCGGGGCCGGTGCCCTCGTAGTGCGCCCGGGGGTTGGCCGGGTTGCCGTACTGGTACAAGAAGACCCACTCGGGGTGCTCCTCGATCAGCCGCTGCGCCATGCGGACGGCGCCGTTGGACCCCTCGGTCCCCGGCGACTCGATGATCTCGGCCCCCCACACCTCGAGCAGCTGGCGGCGCTCCACCGAGACGGCCGTCGGCATCACGGCCTTGAGGTGGTACCCCTTCACCCGGCACACCATGGCCAGGCCGATGCCGGTGTTGCCCGACGTCGGCTCCATGAGCACCTGGTCGGGCGCCCCTGGCACGAGCACGCCGCGCCGCTCCGCGTCCTCGATCAGCGACAGCGCCACCCGGTCCTTCACCGACCCGCCCGGGTTCTGCCCCTCGAGCTTCATGTAGATGCGCGCGTCGGGATTCGGGCTGAGCGCGCTGATGTCGACCAGCGGCGTGTTGCCGATCATGTCCAGCACCGATGGGTAGAGGGCCATGCGCGCCGTCGCCTCGCCGGCGACCCGCGCCGTCAGCCGCCCGCGACGGCGGGGAGGATCGACACCTCCGCGCCGTCTCGGACCGGGGTGTCGAGGCCCTGGAGATAGCGGACGTCGTCGTCGTCGACGTAGACGTTCACGAACTTGTGCAGCGACCCGTCGTCGGTGAGCACCTGGCCGGCGATCCCGGGGTACTCGGCGACGAGCTTGGAGAGCACCTCGCCCACCGTGGCGCCGTCGACCGTGGCGACGGAGGCGCCCCCGGCGGCACTGCGCAGGACGGTCGGTAAGCGGACTTCGACGGCCACAGGGCCTCCTCCATGGGTGCTCGTCGGCCGGGGCGCACCGCCTGCCCCCGCCGGGCCAAGGGCGATCCGGACCGACAAAGAGCTGGTCGGACGATTGTTGACTGATCTAGTAACGATTCTACAAGGCCCACTGGGACGAGCCCGCTTCGGCCCCGCAGGCCACCCCAGCGCACCGCCGGACCACCTCCCGGGCGCCCGACGTCCAACCCTGAGCAGTCCCCGCCGCCCGCGCCACGGGGCCACCCCTCCCGGCGTCCCTTCGTCAGTGTGTGTATGTGTGTACACACACGGAGCCGAGCCTTCGTCTCGTCACACACTGAGCCGAGCCTTCGTCTCGTCGCTACCCGGGCTCCTGGCCGTGACCGGCGGTGGGATCGTGGTCGAGGGCGGGGTCGGAGCCGAGGTCGAGGTCGAGGCCCGGGACGTCGAGCCCGGGGACGTCGACGGGCTCCTCGGTGATCTCGCGGTCGACGATGGCGTAGCTGCGCACGACCGGGTGCGTGTCGCGGAGCGAAACGAGGACGTAGTGCCAGCCGGGGTCGGTGGCCTGGGCGACGTCGGTCGGCGAGGGGTAGGCGTCGGTGTGGGTGTGCGAGTGGAAGACGCCCATGATGTCGGCGCCGAGCTCGCGGGCGGCCCGGTCGACGCGGAGCATGTCCTTGGGGTCGATCTCGTAGACCATGGCCGAGGCGGCGGCGTTGGGCGTCGGGAAGACGTGGGCGGCCTCGTCCCCCCCGTAGGACCCGACCAGGAGGCCGCACGCCTCGTCGGGCAGACCGGCCAGGCAGTGGCCGACCATCTCCATGTAGAGGTCCCGGGGCAGGCAGAGCATTTCCGGACAGTAGCGTCGTATCCCTCATGGCCAGGGCAAAGAAGCAGATCGCCAAGCGGGTGGCCGCCCGGGAGGCGAGCGGGGGCGACCGGGTGGTCGCCTCGAACCGGCGCGCCCGGCGGGAGTACGAGTTCCTCGAGACGTTCGAGGCCGGGATCGTGCTGCAGGGCTCGGAGGTGAAGTCGCTGCGGGAGGGCAAGGCCCAGCTGAGCGAGGCGTACGCCCGGGTGGATGGCGGCGAGCTGTGGCTCTTCCAGCTGCACATCCCGCCGTGGCAGTTCGCCAGCGGGTTCGGGGCGCACGACCCGGACCGGCGGCGGAAGCTGCTGATGCATCGAGACCAGATCGACGAGCTGATGGGCAAAACGCAGCAGCAGTCGCTGACCCTGATCCCGGCGTCCCTGTACTTCCGGGACGGCAAGGCGAAGGTGCAGCTGGCCTTGGCCAAAGGCCGCAAGCTCTACGACAAGCGCAACGTCATCATGGCCCGCGACGCCGAGCGGGAGGCCGCCCGGGCGTCCAAGGAGATGAGCCGCTGGAGCGGCTGAGCCGGCGCCCCGGTGGCCCGCACCGGCGCGGGGTCGCCGGTCGGTGAAGATGTAGCCGAGGCGAATTGATGGACGCGGACGCCAGGGGGCGCACAGAGGGGCAGACGCGGGTCCGGACGAAGAGCCGGCGGCGCGCCGACATCCAGGGCCTGCGGGCCGTCGCCATCCTCGCCGTCGTCGCGTACCACTGCGGCCTCCCCGTGCCGGGGGGCTACGTCGGCGTCGACGTCTTCTTCGTCATCTCGGGCTACCTCATCACGTCCCTGCTCTTCGAGGAGGTGGCACGCAGCGGGCACCTCTCCTTCGCCGGCTTCTACGGGCGGCGCGCCCGCCGGCTCCTGCCGTCGGCCGTGCTCGTCATCGTCGTCACCGTGCTCGTGTCGGTCGTCGTCACGGGCCCGCTCGAAGTGAAGGCGATCGCCAAGGACGCCATCGCGTGCGCGCTCTACGTCGGCAACTACCGCTTCGCGTTCGGTGCGACGAACTATCTCAGCGCGCAGGGCCCCGTGTCGCCGCTGCAGAACTACTGGTCGCTCGGCGTCGAGGAGCAGTTCTATCTTGTGTGGCCGCTGCTGATGCTCGGGGCGTACGCCGTGGGGCGCCGCTTCGTGGGGCGCGGCGGCGGCCGGCACCAGCCGCGGGAGCTCGCGGCGCGGCGCGGGCCGGTGCTGGTCGCGCTCGCCGTCATCGCCGTGCTGTCGTTCTGGCTGTGTGTGTACCTGACGAAGGCGAACCAGCCGTGGGCGTTCTTCTCGCTCCCGACGCGGGCGTGGGAGCTGGCGGTCGGCGGCTTCCTGGCGCTCGCCGTGCGCGACGGCCGGCGGCTGGCGCCGTGGGTGGCCGCGACCCTGGGGTGGGCCGGGCTGGCCGCGGTCGGGTTCTCGCTCTTCGCGTTCGGCGCCGATACGCGGTTCCCCGGCCCGGCCGCGCTCATCCCCGTGCTCGGCACGGGCGCGGCGCTCGTGGCGGGCACCCGGCGCACGCGGTTCGGGCCGGCGGGCCCGCTGGGCGTGGCGCCGATGCGGGCCATCGGCACCGTCTCGTACACGTGGTACCTGTGGCACTGGCCGGCGCTGATCCTCGCCCCCTACGTCCTCGGGCACACACTCGACGTCGCGCAGGAGGTCGGCGTCGGCCTGGGCAGCCTCGTGCTGGCCGTGCTCACCACGGCGCTCGTCGAGCAGCCGCTGCGCCAGTCGACGTGGCTCTCGGCGCGCAAGGGGCGCAGCCTGTTGGCCGGAGGGGCGCTCAGCCTCGGCGCCGCCGGGCTGGCGCTCGTGGTCATCGCCGCGGTGCCGCCGCCGGTGGGCACGGGGCACGTCACGCTGGCGCGCCTATCGGCCGCGCACGACCCGCGGGCCCGCACGACGCCGGGCGCGTCGGGCGGGACGGGGGCGTTCGCCGCTTCGGGCAAGGCCGCCGCGACGGGGTCCGTGGCCGTGGCGCAGATGAAGTCGCTCAACGCACAGGTCAACAAGCAGGTGTACGAGTCACTGGCCAACCCGGACGTGCCGGCGAACCTCAAGCCGTCGCTGTCGGACGCGTCGGCGGACGTCCCGGCGGCCGAGGACGCCTGCCTGAACGGCTTCACCGAGACGTCGATCACCCCGTGCGTCTACGGGGACACGGGCTCGTCAAAATCGGTCGTGCTCTTCGGCGACTCGCACGCCATGCAGTGGTTCCCGGCCCTCGACAACCTGGCGAACCAGCAGGGCGACGCGCTCGTCGTGATGACCAAGGCGACGTGCCCGCCGATCGACATCGAGGTCTACAGCCCGGACCTCGCGGGCTGGTACACGCAGTGCGACCAGTGGAAGCAGGCCGAGCTGGCACGCATGGCGACGCTGCACCCGGCGGTCGTGATCCTCGGGTTCTCCCGCGAGTACGGCATCGCCGACGACCACGTCGTCGTCGACGGGCCGGCGTGGATCAACGGGCTGAAGCAGATGATGACGACGATCCAGAAGACGACCGGCGCCCGCGTCGTGCTCATGGGCGACGACCCGTACCCCCAGCAGGACGTGCCGAACTGCCTGAGCCAGAACCTGACGTTCACGCCCACGTGCTCGATCCCGAAGAAGTACCCCTACTACAACCCGGGCGGGATCCCCCAGGAGCAGCAGGCGGCGGCGGCGGCCGGAGCGGGCTATGTGGACACGGACCCGTGGTTCTGTATCTCGTCGACGTGCACCTCGATCGTGGGGAACATCCTCGTGTACCGGGACGACAACCACATCACGGCGACGTACGCCAGCTGGCTGACCCCGGCGGTAGGGGCGGCGCTCGACGTCGCTACGGACGGCGCGTTCTGAGTTTTTGGCGGGGCGCGCCCCCGGGTGGGTGACGCGCCACACGGCGATTTCGCAACCGCGGTAGGCCCCCCGGGCGCGGCGGGCGGCCGGGGCGGTGACCTCCGCAATGTGTCGGGCACGACCGTCT
>DATDIE010000048.1:0-5022 GCA_036521235.1 Acidimicrobiales bacterium
CGACTCGCCTTCGCGGCCGACGATTTCGAGACCGAGGGCGCATGGTGAGCGCGCCGGAGGCCGACGAGGCGTACCGCGGCGCCGTCGCGGACGCCGTGACGCGGGCGCTCGAAGAGGACCTCGGGCCGGAGGGCGACCTCACCGCGGCGCTGGTGCCCATGGACGCCACGGCGCGCTACACCCTGCGGGCGCGCCAACGCGGCGTGCTGGCAGGCCGCGCCTGCGCCGAGGAGACGTTCCGCCGCGTCGGCCCCGGCCTGACGCTGGTGTGGCACGCCGCCGACGGCGACGAGCTGGCGCCGGGCGAGACGATCCTCGACGTCAGCGGGCCGCTGCGCCCGATCCTGACCGCAGAGCGGACGGCGCTCAACTTCCTCGGGCATCTCTCGGGAGTGGCGACCCTGACGGCGCACTTCGTGGCCGAGGCCCACCGGGCCAACCAGGCGGTCCAGGTGCTCGACACGCGCAAGACCCTCCCGGGCCTCCGCCTCCTCGAGAAGGCGGCGGTGCGGGCCGGGGGCGGCACGAACCACCGACTGGGCCTCTCGGACGCGGTGTTGGTGAAGGACAACCATCTCGCCGGCATCACGATCACCGACGCCGTCGCGCGCGCCCGGTCACTGTGGCCGGGGCGCCCGATAGAGATCGAATGCGACGACCCCGGACAAGTGGCGGAGGCCGCACGGGCCGGCGCCGACGCGGTGCTGCTCGACAACATGGACCCCGGCGAGGTGGTCGACGCGGTGGCGCTCGCCCATCGCGAGGCGAAGGGGCCCATCCTCACGGAGGTCTCGGGCGGGGTGACGCTGGAGCGCATCGGGGCGTACGCGGCGGCGGGACCGGACCGCATCTCGGTGGGAGCGCTGACGCACTCGGCCCCGGTGCTCGACCTCGGGCTCGACCTGGTGTCGAGGAGCACGGACGCCGGGGAAAACACGGCACGCAACGAAGGGATGAGCTCAAGTGCTCCTGGTCATTGACGTCGGCAACACCGAGACCGTCATCGGGCTCTACACGCGCGCCGACACCGACACGGTGCCGGTGATCGAGGACAGCGTCGGCGTCGGCATCGGGACCGAACGCGACCTGTCCGCCCCGCTCGGGCTCACGCACCACTGGCGCCTCTCCACGGTCCCGACGCGCACGCCAGACGAGCACGCCGTCCTCCTCACGCAGCTGCTCGACCTCGAGGGCCTCGACATCGCCGCCTCGGTCACGGGCATCGCGGTCAGCTCGTCCGTGCCGCACGTGACGACCGAGCTGCGCCAGATGGCGATGCGCTGGTTCGCCGACGTGCCCTGCGTCGTGCTCGGGCCCGGCACGAAGAGCGGGATGCCGATCCTCTACGACAACCCCAAGGAGGTCGGCGCCGACCGAATCGCCGACGCCGTGGGCGCGTACGACCTCTACGGCGGGCCGTGCATCGTCGTCGACATGGGTACGGCGACGACGGTCGAGGCGATCAGCGCCAAGGGCGAGTACCTCGGCGGCGCCATCACGCCGGGGATCGCCATCAGCCTCGACGCGCTCTACCAGCAGGCCGCCGCCCTGCGCCGGGTCGAGCTGGTCGAGCCGCGCAGTGTCATCGGGCGTTCCACCGTCGAGTCGCTCGAGTCGGGGACGCTTTACGGATTCGCCGGCCTGGTCGACGCGCTGGCCCGGCGCTTCATGGAGGAGCTCGGGCCGTCGACGGTCGTGGCCACGGGGGGGTTCAGTTCGCTCATCGCCCCGTATTCGGACACGATTGAGCACGTGGAGCCCTGGCTGACCCTGCACGGCCTGCGCATCGTGTACGAGCGCAACGTGAACTCGTGAGCGACGAGACGCCGGCGCCTCCGCCCGACATCCCGTACCGCTTCGACCGCACGCACCAGGCGGCCGAGGTCGTCGAGGGGTGGTCGGCGCTCGCCCCCGGTGAGGAGTCCGGCGCCACGGTCGGGGTAGCCGGCCGCATCATGCTCTCGCGTCCCCAGGGGCGGCTCGCCTTCGCCGAGCTGCGCGACAACTCGGGGTCGATCCAGCTGTTCGCCGGCGCCAAGTGGACGGCGCGCTTCGAGGAGTTCGCCAAGCTGAGCCTGGGCGACTGGATCGGGGCCAAGGGCGAGGTCGTGCGCACGCAGCGCGGCGAGCTCTCGGTGAAGGTGGCCGAGTGGGAGCTGCTCGCCGAGGCGCGGCGCAACTTCGGGGACAAGTGGCGCGGCGTGAGCGACACCGAGATGCGGTTCCGGCAGCGCTACGTCGACCTGTGGGCGAACGAGCGCAGCCGGGCGATCCTGCAGTTGCGCAGCGACGTCGTGCGCCGCCTGCGCAGCCGGCTGTGGGAGCAGGGCTTCGTCGAGGTGGAGACGCCGTTGCTGCACCCGATCGCCGGGGGCGCCACGGCGCGCCCTTTCGTCACCCACCACAACGCGCTCGACACCGACTTCTACCTGCGCGTGGCGCCCGAGCTGTTCCTCAAGCGCCTCGTGGTCGGGGGCCTCGACAAGGTGTTCGAGATCGGGCGGGTCTTCCGCAACGAGGGGCTTTCGCCGCGGCACAACCCCGAGTTCACGATCCTCGAGCTCTATAAGGCCTACGCCGACTACCGCGACACGATGGTGCTGTTCGAGGAGCTCGTCGCCGGGCTCGCCCTGGACACGCTCGGCACGACGCAGCTCACCTACGGCGGGCGCCCGCTCGACCTGACGACGCCGTGGCGGCGCGCGCCGATGGCCGAGCTGATCGGCGAGGCGACGGGGTTCAGCATCGACGTGCGGACGCCCCGCGCCGAGTTGGCGAAGGCCGCGGCGGAGGTCGGGATCGAGGTCGACGAGGCGTGGGGCCCCGGGAAGATCTTGTTGGAGATCTACGAGAAGACGACCGAGCCGAACCTCTGGGGCCCGGTGTTCGTCATCGACTATCCCGCGGAGGTGTCGCCGCTGGCGCGCCGCCACCGCGACGGGCCCGAGCTCGTCGAGCGCTACGAGCCGGTCGTGGCGGGTCGCGAGTTGGGCAACGGCTTCACCGAGCTGACCGACCCCGACGACCAGCGCGCCCGCTTCGAGGAGCAGGCGGCCAAGGCGAAGGCCGGTGACGACGAGGAGTCGGCGGAGATCGACGAGGACTACATCCGCGCCCTGGAGTACGGCCTGCCGCCGACGTCGGGCTTCGGGCTCGGCGTCGACCGGTTGGTCATGCTGCTCGGCGACGTCGCCAACATCCGCGAGGTCATCGCCTTCCCGACGCTGCGCCCGGACCGGGGCTAGGCCAGCGGTCTCGGCTCCAACGGCGGAACGTCAGGGGTGTCCCGGGAACACTCCGTCAGGAATCTCCCCGGATCGAACAACGGCTGGCCAGCGGATTTTCTTCGGCGCTTCTTACGCTGGCGCCGCATCCTTCACACGGGCCTCACATCTTCCTCATATCTGGCGGTCAGAGTGAGCAGTGCCGTCGAGGGGCGGCCAAGGCGCCAGGACGGCGCAGAGTTCGAAAGGTCCAAGGAGGACACATGTTGCGCAGGATCATCGCAGGAACGGCCGTGGCCGGGGCCCTGACGTTGGGTGCGGCCGGCATCGCCGGCGCGGCGACCCCGAGTAACACAGGCACAACCGGCAGCAGCACGACGGCGAAGGCCTGCGCCCGGCTGCCCAAGATCGAGGCCCGGGTCCAGACGCTCGAGGCGAAGGTGAACGCCTGGGTGCCCAAGGCCGAGGCGCGTGAGACGAAGGCCAAGGACAACAACCACACGAAGCTCGCCACCGCCATCGCCAACCGCATCACGAAGGTGCAGGACCGCGAGACCAAGGTCAACGCCCGCCTGTCCAAGGCCGAGGCGAAGTGCGGCACGACCGGGAGCGGCGGCACGAGCTCGGGCAGCTGAGCTTCACGGCGCCGGGAGCGCCCGAGCAGCCGGCCGCTCCGGAGTCCTCCTGGGTCTCTAGTCGGGGAGGTCGGTGAGCAACTCGGCCACCAGCGCGGTGAGCCCCGCCCGAAGCTCGGGCTGGGTGATCCCGTCGGTGGCCGTTTGCGCGTCCCGCACGTAGTCGCGGGCCACCCTCACGGCGGCGGCGATCCCGTCGGACGCCATGACGATCGTGCGGGCCTTGTCGCGCTCGGGCTGCGCCAGCGGCTGGCCCAGGAGCGCACGGAGGTCGGGCCCGGCGTCGGGGTCGTCGAGCGCGATCAGCGCGGGCAGGGTGTAGATCCCCTCGGCGAGGTCCTGCCCCGCCGGCTTCTGCAGCTGGCCGTCGGTCGCGGTGATGTCCAAGATGTCGTCGCGGATCTGAAAGACCATGCCGAAGCAGCGGCCGTACTCGGTGCTCGCCTCGACCTCGGACCTCGGCAGGCCGCCGGTCAGCGCGCCGATGCGACACGACGAGGCGGTCAGGGCGGCGGTCTTCCCGGCGATCGCGGCGAAGTAGTCGTCGTGGCCCCGGCCGATCTGGAAGGCGGAGCGCACCTCGGTGACCTGGCCCTGGCAGAGGCGGCCGAGCGTGTCCGCCAGGAGGGCGGCGATCTCGGTGCCGAGGCTGGCGGCGATGGCGGCGCTGCGGGCGAGCAGGTAGTCACCGGCCACGATGGCGACCAGGTTGCCGAAGCGGCTGTTGACACTCTCGACGTTGCGCCGGATCGTCGCCTCGTCGATCACGTCGTCGTGGTAGAGCGAGGCCAGGTGCACGAGCTCGACCGCCACGGCGCCCATCAGGTCGTCCTCGGTGGCGTCGCGGGCGCCGGCCGTGGCCGTGGCCAGGGCGAGAAGGGGTCGCAGCCGCTTCCCGCCGGCCGCGATCAGGTGCGTCGTGACCTCGTCGAGGAAGCCGTCGCCGGTGACGACGGAGGCAGTGAGCAGGGGCTCCAGACGCTGCATTCCCTCTTGCACGCGGGGCAGGCCGAGGGCCTCGGTCGGGTTCACTGGCCCAAACGTTAGGGCACGGGCGCAGAATGCCGACAACTACCAGGTAGAAAGGGCACAGCACAGGCCGCTCACCCGGGATTTCGGCTCGGGTGCGGGACGTATCGCCTGCGGCGTGATGGACTAAGGCC
>DATDIE010000049.1:0-6245 GCA_036521235.1 Acidimicrobiales bacterium
AAGGGCCTCCAGCTGGCCGGGCCAAACCCGACGCGGGCCAATGTCATCAAGGACCTCCGCAACCTCAAGTCCTACAACGCCAACGGGCTGCTGCCGCAGAGCATCAACTTCTCGACGATCTTCGGCCACGACCCGGCGCAGGAGTGCTCGTGGGTCGTCCAGGCCACCACGACGGGCTTCAAGATGGCGGGCACCCAGCCGTATTGCGGGAAGGACCTTCCCGGCACCTCGACCGCCAACGCCACTTCGTAGGGATTGACGCGACCCCGGGGCCGGAGCCGATGGCGGCTTCCCGGCCCCGGGAGAACGCACCCCTCGCAGGCAGCCCTGGAACGGATCGTCGGCACACGGGTCAGGGGTTGACGGACATCCCATATTCTGCTTTGGTAGAAGCATGCTCTACCTGAGCGGGAATCTGTGAGCCAGACGTCGATCCTCACGGAGCTCCGGTCCTACGTCGCCGGCTCCTGGGTCGAGGGCGACGAGGGGCTGGCCGTCGAGAACCCGGCCGACGAGACCCAGGTCGCCGAGGTCTCGGCGACGCCGCTGAAGGAGATCGAGCGGGCGATCGAAGAGGGCCGGCGCAGCTTCGACGAGGGCACCTGGGCGGGCCGCCCGGCGCGGGAGCGGGCCGAGGTCGTGTCGGCGTTCCTCGATGCCCTCGAGCGCAGCCGCGAGGCGCTCGTGGCGACGATGGTCCAGGAGTCCGGGCAGCCGACCATGTTCGCCGAGATGAGCCAGCTCGTCATGGGCGTGAGCCTGGCCCGCTCGACGATCGACTTGTACCTCTCCCTTCCGCACGAAGAGTCGAACCCGGTGCCGCTCGACGAGCTGGTCCGCGGCAGGGTGGCCCTCAGCATCCGGCGCCACGAGCCCGTCGGTGTCGTCGCCGCCATCACGCCGTACAACGCCGCACTGCTCATGGCGCTGCAGAAGCTCGTCCCGGCGCTCATGGCCGGCAACTCCGTCATCGTCCGGCCGAGCCCGCTGACGCCCCTGTCGTCGCTCGCGCTCGGCGCCGCCGCCGACGAGGCCGGGCTGCCGCCCGGCGTGCTCTCGGTGATCATCGAGTCGGGCTCGGCCGGGGCCGAAATGCTGACCACGCATCCCATGGTCGACATGGTCTCGTTCACCGGCTCGACCGCCATCGGCAAGCAGATCCTCGCCCAGGCTGCGCCGACGGTGAAGCGGGTCGCCCTCGAGCTGGGTGGCAAGTCCGCACAGATCTACCTGCCCGATGCCGTGGCGCGCGCCCCGATCGGCGCGGCCCAGGTCGTGGCGATGACCGCCGGTCAGGCGTGCGTCGCCGCGACCCGCATGCTCGTCCCCCGCGACGCCAAGGACGGCGTGCTCGAGGCCGTCACCCGGGCCTACGGGGCGATCACGGTCGGGCCGCCCACCGAGCCCGGCACGCTGATGGGCCCGGTGATCAGCGCGGCCCAGCGCGAGCGCTGCGAGCGGTACGTCGCGCTCGCCCAGGAGCACGGCGGCAAGGTCACCACCGGGGGCGGCCGGCCCGCCGGCCTCGAGCGGGGCTACTACTTCGAGCCCACGGTGCTCGACGTGCCCGACAACTCGAACCCCGCCGCGCGCGACGAGATCTTCGGTCCCGTCCTCTCGGTAATCGGCTACGAGGACCTCGATGACGCCGTGCGCATCGCCAACGACAGCGTCTACGGACTCTCCGCGCAGGTGTACGGCGCGGACGTCGCCGCCGCGACGTCGGTGGCGCGGCGCCTGCGGACGGGCGCCGTCAATGTGAATACGGCCGTCTTCAGCGCGTACGCGCCGGGCGGCGGCTACAAGCAGAGCGGCCTCGGCCGCGAGCGCGGCACCGACGGCATCCGGGCCTTCCAGGAGGTCAAGCACATGGCGATCGGCGAACTGCCGCGCTGAACTCAAAGGAGGAGGGGCAATGACGACCGAACTGTCTCTGGACTGGCTCATCTCGGTGGACGACCACGTCCTGGAGCCACCGCACCTCTGGGTCGACCGCGTGGCGGCGAAGGACCGCGACCGGGCACCCCACCAGGTGATCGAGGGCGACATGGAGTTCTGGGTCTACGACGGCAAGCGCTACCCGAGCTCCGGGCTCAGCGCCGTGGCCGGCAAGAAGAAGGAGGAGTTCAGCCCCGAGCCGGTGACCTACGCCGAGATGCGCCCCGGCTGCTACGACGCCAAGGCGCGCATCGAGGACATGGACCGCGCCGGCATCCTCGCTTCGCTGTGCTTCCCGACGGTCACGCGCTTCTGCGGGCAGCTCTTCATGGAGGCGAGCGACCGGGACTTCGGGTTCGTGTGCCTGCAGGCCTACAACGACTGGATGATCGAGGAGTGGAGCGCGGCCGCCCCGGGCCGCTACATCCCCCTGATCCTCATCCCCATGTGGGACCCGCCTCTGGCCGCCAAGGAGATGGAGCGCTGCGCGGCGAAGGGCGCCACCGCCTTCGCCTTCTCGGAGAACCCGGCGCCCCTCGGGCTCCCGACGATCCACGACACCAACCGTTACTGGGACCCGGTGATGGCCGCCGCCTCCGACCTCGAGATGGTCTGCAGCATGCACGTCGGCTCGTCCTCGCAGGTTCCCCAGATCGCCCCGGACTCCCCGTTCATGGCCAACCTCGCCTGGGGCGCCGTGCGCACCTCGGGGGCAATGCTGTCCTGGCTCTTCAGCGGCATGTTCACCAAGTTCCCCAACCTGAAGATCGCACTGTCGGAGGGGGAGATCGGCTGGATGCCCTACTTCTTGGAGCGCGCCGAACAGGTCCTCGACAAACAGCGCTTCTGGGTGCAGCGCGGCGTGAAGTTCATGGAGCACGCCACGACCGACGTGGACCTGAACACGATCGACATCCGCGCCCTCTTCCGCGACCACGTCTTCGGATGCTTCATCGACGACGCGCACGGGATCGCCAGCATCGACGAGATCGGCGAGGACAACATCATGTGCGAGACGGACTACCCGCACTCCGACTCGACGTGGCCGGATTGCATCGGCGTCGTCAAGCAGCGGATCGGCCACCTCTCGCCCGAGGTCCAGTACAAGCTCCTCCGGGGGAACGCCGAGCGGCTCTACCGCTTCACGCCCGCCGAGCCACCGGTGCTCGTCGGCGCCGCCTGAGCGCCGGACCGTGCACGACATCGCGGCGGAGGCCGTGGCCCGCCTCACGAAGGAGGGATGACTCTCATGTTGCTCGAAGGCAAGAAGGCGATCGTCACGGGCGCCGGCTCCGGCGTCGGCCGCGCCTCGGCGCTGCGCTTCGCTGAGGAGGGGGCGGACGTCCTCTGCGTCGACATCGACCTCGACCGGGTCAAGGAAACGGTGGCGCAGATCGAGGCCGCTGGCGGGACCGCCGCGGCCGACCGCTGCGACGTTTCCAACGAGGAGGACGTGGCGGGGACCGTTGCCTCCGCCGTGGAGCGCTTCGGCCGGCTCGACATATTGTTCAACAATGTCGGCGTCCCCACGCCCCGGCTCGGCTCCCAGCTCGAGGACCATACCGTCGAGGACTTCGAGCGCCTCATGCGCATCAACGTGGGCGGCGTCTTCTTGGGCAGCAAACACGCCGTGATCCAGTTCAAGAAGCAGGGTGACGGGGGAGTGATCCTCAACACCGGGTCGGTGGCCGGCCTCGTCGGCTGGGGCGGCACCGTCTACGGCGCCAGCAAGGGCGCCGTGCATCAGCTCACCCGCGCCGTCGCCGTCGAGGGGGCGCCGTTCGGCATCCGCTGCAACGCCATCTGCCCGGCCGGGATGCCGTTCACGAACTTCATGGCCGCCGGCGGCATGGACACCTCCCAAGTCGACCTCGACGCCATCGGCAAGGCCGTCGGGTCGTCGCACCCGCTCGGCCGGCCCATCACGGCGGAGGATTGCGCCGAGGTCGCCGCGTTCTTGGTCTCGGACCGGGCGCACAACATCACCGGGATCCTCGTCCCCATCGACGGCGGGTACGTGGCGAAATGACGACCCCCGTGCTCGACGTGGAGCGGATGCGCGAGTTGTTCGACCTCCAAGGCGGCTTCTTCGAGCTCAACGGCGGCTGGTTCGAGGACGACCCGTACCCGATCTGGCGCGACCTGCGCGAACGCGGGCCCGTCCACCCGGGCACCGTCCACGACCTCTCGGGGTTGGAACGTCCCGCCCTCTTCCACGGCTTGCCCTATCCCGAGTTGGAGCACTTCTCCGTCTTCGGCTTCGAGGCGTGCGACGCCGCCTACCGCGACGACAAGGCGTTCTCCTCCTCGCCCGTTGCGAACGACATCGACACGGGAGAGGTCTCCGCCCTCAACAGCATGCTGTCGATGGACGGGGCGCAGCACCGCCGCTACCGCTCATTGGTCCAGCCGTCGTTCGTGCCCAACAAGGCGCAGTGGTGGATTCGCAACTGGATCGAGGAGACCGTTCACCTCCTGATCGACCACTTCGAGAGCGAGGGTCGGGCCGAGCTCAACGTCGACTTCTGCGCGGCGATCCCGGTGCTCACCATCACGGGCAGCTTCGGTGTCCCCGTCGACCAGGCCCTCGATATCCGAGAGGCGCTCCACCAGCCGGCCGACCTCGTCGAGATGATCAAGCCGATCGTCGCCGCCCGCCGTGCCGCGCCCCAGGACGACCTGATCAGCGTGCTCGTCGAGGCGGAGCTCAAGGCGGAGGACGGGACCACGCAGCGTCTGAGCGACCACGAGATCTACTCCTTCGCCACCCTGCTCCTCGCCGCCGGTTCGGGCACCACCTGGAAGCAGATGGGCACGACACTGGCCGCCCTCCTGCAGCGACCGGAGGTCCTGAAGGCCGTGACCGCCGACCGCGACCTGCTGCGCCCCGCCATCGAGGAGTCCCTGCGCTGGATGCCGACGGACCCGATGTTCTCGCGCTGGGTGACCGAGGACATCGACTTCTTCGGCACCCGCATCCCCAAGGGTGCGGTCGTCCATATCTGCCTCGGCGCAGCCAACCGCGACCCGAGCCGCTGGGACGACCCGGACGAGTACGACGTTAACCGGGCCATGAGGCCGAGCCTGTCCTTCGGCAACGGCGCGCACATCTGCCTCGGCATGCACGTGGCGCGCGCCGAGATGCTCGTCGGCATCGGTGCGCTCCTCGACCGCCTCCCCAACCTGCGGCTCGATCCGGATCAGGCGCCCCCGCGCTACGTCGGCTTCTACGAGCGCGGGGCGTCCGCCATTCCTGTGCTCTTCGGGTGATTCCGCGATGAGCGACGCCTCGTACCAACAGCCCGACCTCGCCCTGCTCGGCGAGGAGCACGTGCGGCGTTACCGCGAGACCGACGGAGAGGTCGGCTACCTCTGGAACGGCGTGCCGACGCTCCTCCTCACCACGACCGGCCGCAATTCGGGCCAGTCACGCACCACCCCGCTCATCTTCAACCGCGACGGCGACGACTACCTCGTCGTGGCGTCCATGGGTGGGGCGCCGAGCCACCCGAACTGGTATCTGAACCTGACCGCCCACCCCGACGCCGAGATCCAGGTGCGCGCCGAGTGCCTCCCGGTCACGGCGCGCACCGCCGCGCCGGACGAGAAGGCGCGCCTCTGGGCCATCGTGGCCGACCAGTGGCCCAACTACGACGTGTACCAGTCGCGGACGACGCGCGAGATCCCCGTCGTCGTGCTCAGCCCCAAGTGACCGGCGACCCCGGCTCCTCCGCCGGGACTGAAACGCCGGGGAGCCACGTCTCGCGGCTCCACCAGCTCGCGTTGGACCGTCCCGATGAAATTGGGTACTGGCACATCGGCCTGGACGGGCGGGAACCCGGCTTCACCTGGGACTGCCTGGACCGCCGTTCGAGCCAACTGGCTGGGGCCCTCGCCGACCGAGGCCTTGCCTTCGGGGACCGCCTCGCGATCGGTCTGCGCAATTCGCCCCAATTCATGCTCAGCGTCTTCGCGGCGTGGAAGGTGGGCGCGGTGCCCGTTCCGGTCCGCTGGGACCTCCCCGACTGGGAGCTGGAACGCGTCCTCGCCGTCATCGAGCCCAGCGTCCACTTGAGTGCGGAGGACGTGGCGTGGATCGACGCCAGCGAGGGGGCTCCGGTGCCCGAGCTCCCCGACGTCGTCGCCCCGCATACCCACGGCATCTGCAGCAGTGGCTCGACCGGCACGCCGAAGGTGATCCTCAGCAACTCGCCGGCCGAGTTCAACCCGGCTCACAGCACGCCTCTGGCCGAGACGTGGGCGCCGATCCCCCGGCCCCAGCGCGTCCTCGTGCTGGCGCCGATGTA
>DATDIE010000050.1:0-5196 GCA_036521235.1 Acidimicrobiales bacterium
GCGGTCTGACCGGCGAGGCGACGCTGCTGGCGGCCCTCACCTCCGGGCGGACCGGGCGGATGGGCGACATCGTCGCGACGATCCAGGCCGAGCAGGACGAGATCATCCGTGCGCCGCTGGAACTGCTGCTCACCGTCCAGGGCGGACCCGGCACCGGAAAGACGGCCGTCGGCCTGCACCGCGCCGCCTTCCTGCTCTACAACCACCCGATGCTGAGTCGAGACGGCGTCCTCGTGCTCGGCCCGAGCCGCGCCTTCCTTCGCTACATCGCCCAGGTACTCCCCTCGCTCGGCGAGGAGGCCGTCGTGCAGACGACGATCTCCGATGTCGCCCCCAAGGTCAAGGTTCGCGTCGACGAGACGATGGAGACCCGCCGGCTGAAGGGCGACCTCAGAATGGCCGAGTTGTTGCGCCGCGCACTGGACGGGCGTCGCAGCGCGCTCGAGCATGACGTAAGCCTGCGCGTTCGATTCGCTCGGGCGACCCTGAGCGCGCAGCGGGTGAATGAGCTCGTCGCCTCCATCACATCGCGGCCCGCGCCCTACAAGGCGGGCCGGCTCGCCCTTCGTTCCCGTCTCGTGAGCGAAGCTCGGCGCGCCTTCCGCTCTTCCGGCCGCCTCGGTGCCGACGAACCCTGGTTCGAACGGGAGCTCCTGCTCACCGACGAGTTTGCGAACCTTCTCGACACCCTGTGGCCGACCGTGTCCCCGAGCGCACTGGTCCGGGATCTGCTCGGCTCGCCGGCTCAGCTCGCGCGTTACGCCGCCGGACTGCTCGAACCGGCGGAGTGGCCACTCCTCGCACGAGCACGGACGCCCCGCGCGTCGGGTGCGACATGGAGCGCCGACGACCTCGCGCTGCTCGACGAGGCGGCATTCCTGACCGGCGGCCGGACCAGGACGTACGGCCACATCGTGGTCGACGAGGCACAGGACCTCACACCAATGCAGTTCCGCATGGTCGCTCGACGGGCGCCGTCGGGGTCGGTGACCATCTTGGGGGACCTCGCCCAGGCCACCGGACCGTGGTCGTACCGAGACTGGGACGAGGTGCGCGACATCCTGGCCTCCGGTTCCGCTCGACCCGAGCACGCCGAGCTCACCCTTGGGTACCGCGCACCGGGACGCGTCCTCGCCTTTGCGTCGAGGCTGCTCCGGGTGGCCGCGCCCGGGGTGCACCCGACCTCATCGATTCGACCAGGCCGGACCGAGCCGACGATTCGCTCGGTCTCCCCTGACGAGGTGGCGGCCGCCTCGCTCGCAGAGGCGTACGCCTTGATCGCGGACCATGCACTGGTGGCCGTGATCGCGCCCGCCGAGATGGTGCCCGACTTGGTCAAGCTGGCGCGACGACACGACGAAGTCGGTGTTCTCGAACGGGACGCCATGACCCGGCCCGTGACGATCGTCCCGGCTCCCGCGTCCAAGGGCCTGGAATTCGATGCCGTCGTCGTCGTCGAGCCCGCGGTGATCGCCGGTTCCGACCCACGCGGCCTGCGCCTGCTCTATGTGGCCATGACCCGACCGATCCAACACCTGAGCGTCGTCCATGGACTCCCACTCCCCGATCCCCTGCTCGACTGAGGGGTCCGCCCCTCCCCTCCCCTACGATCCACGGCATGGACATCTCTGGGAAGGTGGCGCTCATCACGGGTGGGAGCAACGGCATCGGCGAAGGCGTGGCTCGATACCTGGCCGCCGGCGGGGCGCATGTCGTGCTGGCCGACATCGATGACTCCCGTGGCAAGGCCGTCGCCGACGAGCTCAACGGCGTGTACGTTCACACCGACGTAGCCGACCCGGCCGCCAGCGTGGCCGCCGTGGCCACAGCCGTCGACGCCTTCGGCGCCCTCCATATCGCCCACCTGAATGCGGGCATCACGTCGTGGTGTGGCATGGGCGACGATTTCGACGCCGAGGCCTACCGCGGGTCGATGGCCATCAATCTCGACGGAGTCGTCTACGGGATCGCCGCAGCCCGCCCGGCGATCAAGGTCAGCGGCGGCGGAACCATCGTCGCCACCGCATCCATGGCTGGGCTCGTGGCGGCGCCCTTCGATCCGATCTACAGCGCAAACAAGCACGCGGTCGTCGGCTTGGCGCGTTCTCTGGGCGAGACGTACGCCGCCGATGGGATCAGAGTGCACGCACTCTGTCCGTCCTTTGCCCGCACCAACATCATCAAAGGATCCGAACAGACCTTGGTCGATATGGGATTCCCGATCATCGAGGTCGCCGACGTCGTGGACGCCTTCGGGCGCATCCTCGATTCGGAGACGACCGGCCAGTGCTGGTACGTCGTGGCGGGACGAGAGAGCGAGCCGTTCCAGTTTCGTCGCGCCCCGGGCCCTCGCCTCGACTGAAGGCTGACGCGGCAGCTCGGGATTACGCTGTTGTTGCGCCGAGTCGGCGCACGGTGATGGATCCCGCCGGGGGCGGCCGCCCCGAACCGCCGATCGACATGGCTGATGGTTCCTGACTGGCACACAGGAGAGCCAAGCCATGGACCAGCCGCAGAAAGATGTTGACGACGCGCCCGAACGCGCCCGCCGCGAAGAGAGCGACCTGCTCGACCAGGCGGTCCTGCCGTTGTTCGGTCTCTCGCCAGGCACTGTGGCGGCGATCTTCCTGGGTGGCGCCATGGGTACGGTGGCGCGCTATCTCCTAGAGGCGCACCACCCGATCCCTGCCGGATCGCTTCCGTGGCCCACCTTGCTCGTGAACCTCAGCGGTTCTCTGGCCATCGGACTTCTCTTTCCGTTGACCGAGCGCATCGCTCCCCGGGCGCACCTCCTCCGCCCGCTCGTCATTGTCGGGCTCCTGGGGGGATGGACGACCTATTCGACGCTTGCCGTCGACGCCACCCTCCTTGCCAAGGGCGGCGACGTGGTGACCTGCCTCGCCTATCTGGTCGCCACCGTCGCCGGTGGGCTCGCCCTCGTTGTCCTGGGCCACGCCATCGGGCGGAAGGTCGCTTCGACGTGACCACCACCGCAGCGTCGCCCACGCTGGGCCTTGCACTTTTCGTCGCCCTCGCGGGTGGCGTCGGTGCAGTGTTCCGCGCCCTGCTCATCCACCACATCGGGCTGCGGCGTGGTGACCCGTTGCCTGTCGGCACGATGCTGGTCAATGCCTCGGGCTCACTCCTCCTCGGTGCTCTGACGGGACTCTCCCTCTACCACGGCCTCGGCGGGCGACCGCTCGCCATCGCCGGCGTCGGCCTCTGCGGCGGTTACACCACGTGGTCCACGGCGAGCTGGGAGACGATCCACCTGCTCCACACGGGCCACCGCAGCGAAGCCGTTCTCTATACCGTGGGCAGCCTCGTGGTGTGCATCGGATGCGCGGCCGCCGCGCTGGCGGTGGTCGCCGCGCTGTAGCCAGCCCGCCTTCCCACCCGCCCGGTAACTTATGGAGCCGATGAAGCCTCCGGGTCCCCTCTTGGCATCAGGACGCGACTCGGACATCTTTGAATACGGGCCGGGGCTCGTGCTGCGCCGGTCGCGTGAGGGCCACTCCATGGCGAACGAAGCGCGCACGATGGCCTTCGTGCAGCAGAAGGGCTACCCGGTGCCCGCGATCCACGAGTTGAGTGATGACGGCCTCGACCTGGTGATGGAGCGGATCGACGGCGTCTCAATGGTGGAAGCGATCGGAAAAGCTCCCTGGACCGTGCGTCGACAGGCGGCGACGCTCGCGGAGCTCCATCTTCAGCTCCACGAGATCGAGGCCCCTGACTTTCTCCCGCGGTCGCCTGTGGGGAACGGGAACAAGGTCCTCCACCTCGATCTGCACCCGCTCAACGTAATGGTCGGCCCGAAGGGCGCGGTGGTGATCGACTGGCCGAACGCGCACCGCGGCGACCCGTCGGTGGACGTGGGGCTGGCGTGGGTGTTGATGGCGGCCGGAGAGATCCCCGGGGGCGGCCTGAAGGCACGGCTCTTGGCCTTCGGCCGGGCGCTGCTGGTGAACGGCTTCCTCTCCCACTTCGACCGCGCCGCCGTGGCGCGTCACCTCCGCGAGATCGTCGAGATCAAACGGCAGGATGCCCACATGAGCGAGGCCGAGATCGCCCGGATGTGGAAGGTCGTCGAGCAGGAGGAGGCCCGGCGCTGACCCGATCGCCGCTCAGGTGGCGAATGCCTCGACAGGGGGGCAACTGCACACGAGGTTGCGGTCGCCGTAGGCCTGGTTGATCCGCGCCACCGGCGGCCAGTATTTCCGGGTCTGGACGCCGGCCGGGAACACGGCCACCGAGCGCTCGTAGGCCCTTTCCCACACTGCGACCAGCGCGCCCGCAGTGTGGGGGGCGCCACGCAACGGGCTGTCCTCCACCGTCCATCGGCCCGATGCGATCTCTTCGATCTCGGCCCGGATGGCGATCATCGCCTCGCAAAAGCGGTCCAGCTCGGCGAGGTCCTCGCTCTCGGTCGGCTCCACCATGAGCGTGCCGGCGACCGGGAAGCTCACCGTCGGCGCGTGAAAGCCGTAGTCGATCAGCCGCTTCGCCACGTCGTCGACCGTGACGCCCGTCGCCTTCGTCAATGGCCGCAGGTCCAAAATGCACTCGTGGGCGACGAGACCGTCCTTGCCCGTGTAGAGCACGGGGAACGACGGCGAGAGTCGAGCGGCGATGTAGTTGGCAGCCAAGACGGCCGCCTTCGTCGCGTGCGCCAGGCCGGCGCCCGAGAGGAGCCGGATGTACGCCCAACTGATCGCGAGAATCCCGGCACTGCCGTACGGCGCCGCACTGACCGGACCGATGCCGTCACGGTGAGCGGGGTCTGGATGCATGGGGTGTGAGGGCAGGTACGGGACCAGGTGCTCGGCTACCGCGACCGGCCCGACCCCCGGCCCTCCGCCCCCGTGCGGGATGCAGAACGTCTTGTGCAGATTGAGGTGCGACACGTCACCGCCGAATTGGCCGGGCTTGGCCAAGCCGAGCAGCGCATTGAGGTTCGCGCCGTCGATGTAGACCTGGCCGCCGAACTCGTGGACCAGCGCACACATGTCGGCGATGCCCTCCTCGTAGACGCCATGCGTGGACGGGTACGTCACCATGATCGCGGCCAACCGGTCGGCGTGCTCCTCACACTTCGCCCTGAGGTCGTCCAGATCGACCGTCCCGTCGTCCCGGCTTGCCACCACCACGACGCGCATTCCGGCCATGACGGCAGACGCCGCATTCGTCCCGTGC
>DATDIE010000051.1:0-2762 GCA_036521235.1 Acidimicrobiales bacterium
ACTAGTCCGCCCTACACGTCGCCGTCGTAGGGGCGCCGCCGCGGGGGCGCCGCGTCGCGCTGCCAGACCATCACCTTGCGGCGGAAGAAGCAGACCTCCTCGCCGCGCTGGTTGAACGCCTTGGTCTCCACGGTCACGATGCCACGGTCGTCCTTCGACTTCGAGGGTGTTGCGTCGAGGACTCTCGTCTCCGCATAAATCGTGTCGCCGTGAAACGTGGGCGAGCGATGGAGCAATGACTCGACTTCCAGGTTGGCGATGCACGAACCGCTCACGTCCGGCACGCTCATGCCGAGCGCAATGGAGTAGACGAGGTTGCCCACCACGACGTTCTTGCCCTGCACCGTCTCGTGCTCCGCGAACCATGCGTTGGTGTGCAGCGGGTGGTGGTTCATCGTCATCATGCAGAAGAGGTGATCGTCGTACTCGGTGATCGTCTTGCCGGGCCAGTGGCGGTAGATGTCGCCCGGGACGAAGTCCTCGAGGTACCGGCCGAAGGGCCGGTCGTAGACCGTCATTCGCCGACCGACTGGGGTCGCGGACGTGTGGTGAAGCCGAGAGAGGCACCCGGCAGCGAGTCACCGTCGATCATGAGGCGCCAGGCGAAGCGGGTACCCGGCTCCAGCGGGAGCGGTCCGAGGTTGACGGCGAGGGCCACGTCGATCGGCGAGCCCTCGGGGATCCCCTGCGGCTGGCTCACGGTGAACTCGCCACGCACCTCGACCGGCTGGGTGCCTTCAGCCGTCTCCATGAGCACGGGCTGCCCGTCGGCATCCTCCAAGAACAGCTCCCAGTGGTGGGACGCCTCCGCCTCGTGCCAATCGACGTCGATCTTGAGCGCAACGGCGGACGGAACCGGATCAGGACCGGTCATGCTCCACCCGCCGCCCAGAATGAAGAGCTTGCCGTCGGACACCTGGGCTGCGTCGCACAGCAGCATCGTTACTTTCACGAGGAGGGAGGTTACCGGTCGCCGGCCGGGGCACAGTGAGCGGGCGGGAGACGCCGAGCCCGGACTCGCCCGCCTCGTAGAGTGCCTGCATGGTCGAGAGGTCGGACCCGGACGCCGTGGAGGAGATGAAGGGGCTGCGCGACGACGTCTACCGGCGCCCGCTGGCCACCGCGCTGTTCCGCTTGGGCCTCGGCGCCGGCTGGCGCTGCGTCGATGTCGGCGCAGGCGGGGGCGATGTATCCGTGGCGCTGGCCGAAATGGTCGGCCGGGACGGCAGGGTGTACGCCGTCGACAGCGACCCGGCATCGCGCGACGAGGTCGCCCGCGCCGCCGCCGCGCACGCACAGGTGATCGCCCTGACCCAGGCCGGTGAGGACCTCTCCCTCCCCGAAGAAGTCGATCTGGCCTTCTGCCGATTCCTCTTGTTGCACGTGCTCGAGCCAGCGGCCGTCTTGCGCATGATGACGTCGGCCGTACGCCCCGGCGGCTGGGTCGTCGCGCAAGAGCCCATCACCTCGGCCGGCCGGATCGGGGGATCCGCGCTGTCCATGCCGGATGCTCGTCACCCCGACGTGGGCGCGCTCCTGCCCGCCCTGGTGCGCGACGCCGGACTCGACGTCGTCGATGCCTGGGCCGAGGCTCCGGCAGGCGTCGGGCCCGGTCCGGTCGGGCGCTACCTCGAATCCCTCACCGGCGTTGACCCGGGCAACGACCCGGTCGTTCTTCCCCCCTTGGTGACCGTCATCGGCCGTCGCGGCTGAGCGAGCGGCGGACCGCCACTGGACCGCGAAAAAGAGGGCGCTTTGAGGAGCCATTAGGGTCGCTCCCCGTGACGACGCCCATCGCAGGGGACCTCGCCGGCGCCGCGGCAGCGGTTGATCTGGCCCAGAACCTCGTGGATCAGGCCTGCGCGGCAGTACGCGGGCGCGGCGGTATCGATGCCAACCAGGTGGTCGCCTACGACGTCGCGCATGCGGCTGCTGCCGTTGCGTCGGCACGGGCGACGCTCGACTACGGCGGGCAAGGGGAGGTGGAAGCGCGGATCGCCGCGGCTTTCGTCGCCGACGTTCTTGCCGACCTCGCGGGCCGGGTCGCTGGCCGCGAGTCGCTCTGGGGTGTGGCACCGGGGTGGGACGCGCCGGCCGCAGCGTTCGTGGGGGCGCAGCGTGATCCCTCCGTGCTGGCGGCGCTCGCCACCACCGAAGGTCCCCGCCACTTGGGCGAGGACTTCGAGCTCGTACGCGAGACGTTCCACCGATTTGCAGAAGAGAAGGTCCGCCCACACGCCGAGCACGTGCACCGCGAGAACGGAGACATACCCGAAGAGGTCATTGAGGGGTTGGCTGAGCTCGGCGGCTTCGGGCTCTCGGTGCCCGAGGAGTACGACGGTTTCGCTTCGGGTGGCGAGAGCGATTACATGGGCATGGTCGTCGCCACCGAGGAGCTCAGCTGGGGCTCCCTCGGCGTCGGCGGCTCACTCATCACACGACCCGAGATCCTGACGCGGGCACTTGTCTATGGCGGGACTGAGGACCAGAAGAAGCAGTGGCTACCGAAGCTCGCCTCGGCGGAGATCTTGGCTGCGGTGGCCGTGACGGAGCCCGACTTCGGTTCGGACGTGGCCAGCATTGTGACCGCAGCGACCCCGGTGGACGGCGGCTGGGTGATCAATGGCGTCAAGACCTGGTGCACCTTTGCGGCGCTAGCCGACGTCTTGTTGTTGCTGGCCCGAACTGACCCCGACCGATCATTGGCCCACCGCGGGATCTCCATGTTCGTGGTCGAGAAGCCCAGGGGCGAGGGACACGGC
>DATDIE010000052.1:0-2522 GCA_036521235.1 Acidimicrobiales bacterium
TTCTCGACTTCGGCCGGGTACACGTTGACGCCCCCGCTGATGATGAGGTCGTGACGGCGGCCGGTCAGGTAGAGGAAGCCGTCCTTATCGAGGCGGCCAAGGTCGCCGACGGTGCACGCCGACCCGTGCCAGGCCTGCGCCGTGGCTTCTGGGTTGCGCCAGTAGGCGAACCGGGCGAAGTCGGGTTGGTCGCACCAGATGGCGCCCTCCCGACCGCCCTCGTAGACGAGCTCGGCTGGGGCCTCGTCGACGGGGACGTCGTCGACGGGTGCGACGGCGAGGCGGCGCCCGGGACGAGCCCGCCCGACCGTGCCCGGATGCTCGAGCCAGTCCTCGGGCGGGCAGACCGTGTACTGCGCCTCGGTCGAGCCGTAGAACTCCCACACCACGCCGGGGCGGGCCCGCGCCATCGTCGCCCGCTTGACCGACTCGGGGCACGGCGCGCCGGCGTGCGCCAGCAGCCGCAACGAGTCGAACGTCTCGTCGGGGCCGAGGCCCGGGTGCTGGAGGATGCGCTGCAGGTGCGTGGGGACGAGGAAGGCCGTGGTTGGACGGAGACGGCGCAGGGTATCGAGGGCGGTCTTGGCGTCGAAGCGGCTGAGGATGACGAGCGACCCGCCGGCGAGCAGCGTGTTGGTCGAGAACCGGATCGAGACGGTGTGGTACATCGGGGAACACACCATGTGTAGGTCGGACGGGTCGAAGTGCCAGACCGCCGCCTCGTCCTCGTAGACGGCGCGAGCCGTGTCGTCGTCCCAGAGCCCGGTCGTGACACCCTTCGGACGCCCGGTCGTGCCCGACGTGTAGTGCATCGGACGGGTGAGCGGGTACGGCGCCAGCTCGACGGCGGCGATGGCTGTGGCGGCGGGTGCGTCGGCGGCCGTCAACGAGGCCAGCTCGCCGGCGTCGAAGATGCGGACCGCCGGCTGCGCGTCGTCGGCCAGTTCGTCGCGCTCGGCCGGCGTGAGCGTCGCGTTCAACAGGACGGGGATGAGGCCGACGCGGGCGGCGCCGAGGACCGCGCAGATCAGGTCGGCCGACGAGCCGAGAGCGAAGGCGACGCGGTCGCCGTGGGTGCAACCCCGGGCGAGCAGCGCGGCGGCGGCGCGGCGCTGGCGCCCCTCGGCATCGGACGCATGCAGCACTTCGACCGTCGGACGCGGGCTCGGCACCGGCGAAGCGTAGGTCGGCCCTCCGTGCCACCATGGCGCCCGTGGACGTGGACGCGTCGGGACCGGACGACCTCGCCCGGGCGCGGGCGCTGATCGAGCAGGCGAGGCGGATCGTCGTGCTGACCGGCGCGGGCATCTCGACCGACTCGGGCATCGCCGACTTCCGGGGGCCGAACGGGTTGTGGACCAAGAACCCCGAGGCCGAGAAGATGGCGACGCTCTCGGTCTACGTGAGCGACCCCGACCTGCGACGGCGGTCGTGGCAGAACCGCCTCACCTCGACGCTGTGGGACGCCGAGCCCAACGACGGCCACCGGGCGCTCGTCGACCTCGAGCGCAGCGGGCGCCTCGACACGTTGGTGACGCAGAACATCGACGGGCTGCACCAGAGGGCCGGCACTGACCCGTCTCTGGTCGTCGAGATCCACGGCACCACCCGTGACGTCATGTGTCTGGAATGCGGCGACCGCCAGCCGAGCGAGCCGGTGCATGAGCGGGTGCACGCCGGCGAAAGCGACCCGACGTGCCTGGCGGAGGAAGCCGGCGGGGTCGTGTGCGGCGGGATGTTGAAGCCGGCCACTATCAGCTTCGGGCAGAGCCTCGTGCCCGAGGACCTCTTCCGATCGGAGGCGGCGGCGGCCGGGTGCGACCTGCTCCTCGCCGTCGGCTCGACGCTCGGTGTGTATCCCGCCGCCGGGCTGGTGCCGCTGGCCGTGCAGCGGGGCGCGGTCGTCGTCATCGTGAATGGGGGACCGACCGAGATGGACGAACTGGCCGACGTCGTCGTCTACGGGCGGATCGGCGAGTGCCTGCCGGCGTTGGTCGAGGGGTTGCCGGCGCTCACCGGCTGACCGGGCTACTTCTTTTCGGTCGTGACCCCGCCGGCTCGCTTGGCTTGTCGACGGGGCTTGAGGGCGAACCACCAGATGCTGGCCATGGTTCCCAACGTGACGGCGGCTGCCGCCACCGGCTTCACGACCTTGCGGCCACCGCTCTTGGGCATGGGCAGACCCTAACCGGCGAGGCCAGACCCCGACACGGGCGGCGTCCGGCCCGACGGCGGCGACGCCGCTGTCGGCGCCGACGTCGCTGCCGCCTGGTCCGGGATGCGCAACGTCACCGAGTCCGGCCGCTCGGTCCCGAACGCCAGCGCCAAGATGTGCTCGGCCACCCACCCCGGTGAGTTGAACCGGTGTTCCTCGGCCGCCCGCCGAAAGCGCTCCCGTTCGGGGAACCACGCGGCGTCGGCGGCGCGGATGGCGACCTGCATCTCGGTGTCGACCAGTCCCGGCGACACCGTGTACGCGGCCAGCTCGTGGCGCGCCTCCTCCAGCGCGACGACGCGGGTGA
>DATDIE010000053.1:0-4033 GCA_036521235.1 Acidimicrobiales bacterium
GGGGTGAGCGCGGCCATGCGCCACCTCGAGGAGGCGGTCGAGTCCGTGCACGGGATCGTGCTCCGCTACGGCGGCTTTTACGGCGACCCGTCCGACGGGCTGCTCGACCCGGTGCGCAAGGGCCGGTTCCCGATCGTCGGCGACGGCGGCGGGGTCTTCTCGTTCGTCCACCTGGAGGACGCCGCAGCAGCGACCGTGCTCGCGATCGAGCACGGCGAGCCCGGCATCTACAACGTCTGCGACGACGAGCCCGCGCCCGTGCGCGAGTGGCTCCCGGTCATGGCCGACGCGCTGGGCGCCCGCCCGCCCCGGCGGGTGCCGCCGCTGCTGGCCCGGATCCTCGCCGGCAAGGCGGCCGTGCTTATGGGCACCGAGGCCCGCGGCGCCTCGAACGCGAAGGCGCGGCGCGAGCTCGGCTGGGAGCTGCGGTACCCGAGCTGGCGGCAGGGCTTCCCGGCCGTGTACGGCGCATCTCCACGCGAGGTTGCGCCGGTGCGGATCGCGCACCCGCATCCCAGCAGCTGAGCCGATCCGACACGCGCGCGGAGGGCGGGGTTCGCCTCGCCCTCCGCGCGTGTTGCCGTGCTCTTGCAAACTTGCTATAACTCGACGTAGATTTGCTTCGTGGAATCAACTAAAGGAGTTGCAAGCGCATGGCAAGAGTGATCGGCATCGACCTGGGTACGACGAACTCGTGCATGGCGGTGATGGAGGGTGGCGAGCCCACCGTCATCCCGAACGCCGAGGGCGGTCGGACGACCCCGTCGGTCGTCGCCTTCACCAAGGATGGGCAGCGCCTCGTCGGCACGCCCGCCAAGCGACAGGCGGTGACAAACCCCAAGAACACGATCTTCTCGATCAAGCGGTTCATGGGCCGCAAGGCTTCGGAGGTGTCCGAGGAGCAGAAGATCGTCCCCTACGAGGTCGCGGCCGGCCCGAACGGCGACGCCCGCGTCAAGGCCGGCGACAAGGTCGTTCCGCCGCCGGAGATCTCGGCCATGATCCTGCAGAAGCTGAAGGCGGACGCCGAGGCGTACCTGGGCGAGACCGTGAGCGAGGCCGTGATCACCGTCCCGGCCTACTTCAACGACGCCCAGCGAAACGCCACCAAGGACGCCGGCAAGATCGCCGGCCTCGAGGTGCTGCGGATCATCAACGAGCCGACGGCGGCCTCCCTCGCCTACGGCCTCGACAAGGAGGGCGACCAGACGATCCTCGTCTTCGACCTCGGCGGCGGCACGTTCGACGTGTCGGTGCTCGAGCTGGGCGAGGGCGTGTTCGAGGTCAAGGCCACCTCCGGTGACAACCACCTGGGCGGCGACAACTTCGACAAGGCCATCGTCGACTGGCTCGCGGCCGAGTTCAAGCGCGACCAGGGCATCGACCTGAGCAAGGACGCCATGGCCCTCCAGCGGCTGTACGAGGCCGCCGAGAAGGCCAAGATCGAGCTGTCGACGACGCAGTCGACGAACATCAACCTGCCGTTCATCACGGCCGACGCCGAGGGGCCGAAGCACCTCGACACGACGCTCAGCCGGGCGAAGCTCGCCGAGCTGACCGGCGAGCTGGTCGAGCGCACCGTCGGCCCGACCACGCAGGCGCTGTCCGACGCGGGTCTACAGGCGTCGGACATCAACCAGGTCATCCTGGTCGGCGGCATGACCCGCATGCCGGCCGTGCAGGAGAAGGTCAAGGACCTGATCGGCAAGGACCCGCACCGCGGCGTCAACCCCGACGAGGTCGTCGCCATCGGCGCCGCCATCCAGGCCGGCGTGCTGAAGGGCGAGGTCAAGGACGTCCTCCTGCTCGACGTGACCCCGCTGTCACTGGGCATCGAGACCAAGGGCGGCGTGTTCACCAAGCTGATCGACCGCAACACGACCATCCCGACCCGCAAGTCGGAGATCTTCTCCACCGCGGAGGACGGGCAGCCGTCGGTCGAGATCCACGTGCTCCAGGGTGAGCGCGAGATGGCCGTCTACAACAAGACGCTGGGCAAGTTCCAGCTGGTCGGCATCCCGCCGGCGCCGCGGGGCGTGCCCCAGATCGAGGTCACGTTCGACATCGACGCCAACGGGATCATGCACGTCTCCGCCAAGGACCTGGGCTCGGGCAACGAGCAGAAGATCCAGATCCAGGGCGGCTCCGGCCTCTCCGACGACGAGGTCGACCGGATGGTGCACGACGCCGAGTCGCACGCCGAGGACGACCGCCGCATGAAGGAGCTGGCCGAGGCCCGCAACACGGCCGAGCAGGTCGCCTACTCGACCGAGAAGTCCCTCAAGGAGCACGAGGACCGGCTCGACGACGAGACGAAGAACGACATCCGCTCGAAGCTCGAGGCGGTGCGGCAGGCGCTCGACGGCGACGACGCCGGCGAGATCCGGTCGCGGCTCGAGGCGCTGCGCGAGGCCTCGTTCAAGCTCGGCGAGGTCGTCTACCAGCAGGCCCAGCAGGCCCAGCAGAGCACGGCCGGCGGCGACGGCTCGGCGAACGGCGCCGACACGTCGGGCGACGAGGAGATCGTCGACGCCGAGGTGGTCGACGAGAGCGGTGACCGGGCGTGACCCCAGATCCCCGCAAGAGCGCGCCGGCCCCCGAGACCGACGAGAACGTCGGCGAGGAGGGGGCCGGCGAGCTCGAGTCGGAGCTCGACGAGGCGCGGCGCAGGGCGGAGGAGTATCTGAACGACCTGCGCCGCGTCGCGGCCGACTTCGACAACTACCGCAAGCGCGTCGCCCGCGACTCCGAGGGCCAGGCCGAGCGGGCGGCCGAGTCGATCGTGGCCGAGCTCCTTCCCGTGCTCGACAACCTCGAGCGGGCCGTCGACGCCTCCGAGCACCACGAGGAGGCGCAGGTGGCCGAGGGCGTCGCCCGCGTGCGCCAGCAGCTGGCCGACATCCTGCACCGGCGCGGCCTCGAGGAGATCGAGGCCGAGCCGGGCGAGCCCTTCGACCCGCACGTCCACGAGGCCCTGAGCCATCAGCCCTCGGAGCATCCCGAGGGCGACATCGCGGCCCTGTGGCAGCGCGGCTACCGCCTCGGCGACCGGATCGTGCGCGCGGCGCGCGTCGTCGTCTCGAGCGGTCCCGCGACGGAGGGCGAGGAGTAGCGGGTGGCCGACTACTACGAGACGCTCGGCGTCCCCAAGGGCGCGAGTGCCGACGAGATCAAGAAGGCCTACCGCAAGCTCGCCCGCCGCTACCACCCCGACCACAACCCCGGCGACGCGAAGGCGGAGGAGCGGTTCAAGGCGATCGGCGAGGCCTACGACACGCTCTCCGATCCCGACCGGCGCAAGCAGTACGACAGCTTCGGGCGCACCTTCCGGCCGGGCCAGGGCCCGGGGCCGGGCGGCGGCTTCCAGGGCTTCGACTTCGGCAACGCGGCGGCCGGGTTCGACATCGGCGACCTCTTCGGCGGCCTGTTCAACCGCGGCGGCCGTGCGGGCACGTCGGCGGGCCCGCGCCGGGGCGCCGATGTCGAGGCCCAGGTCAGCCTGTCGTTCGAGGACGCCCTGCGCGGCGTGACCGTGAAGGTGCCCGTCGACAAGGCCAACGCCTGCCCGACCTGCCACGGATCCGGTGCGGCGGCGGGCACGGCGCCGACGATCTGCCCGGTCTGCAAGGGCCGCGGCGTGACGTCGGAGAGCCAGGGCTTCTTCTCGATCAACCAGCCCTGCACCCGCTGCGGCGGTGCCGGCACCGTGATCGAGAACCCGTGCCCGACCTGCCACGGCTCGGGCCGCGTGCGCTCGACGAAGACCTACCAGGTGCGCATCCCGGCGGGCGTCCGCGACGGCACCCGCATCAAGGTGAAGGGCAAGGGCGAGGCCGCCCCGCGCGGCGGCGAGCCCGGCGATCTCTACGTCGTCACCCGCGTCACCTCGAGCCCGCTCTTCACGCGCAACGGCGACGACCTGGTGATCGCCGTCCCGGTCACGTTCGCCGAGGCGGCGATCGGCGAGCAGGTCGCGCTGCCGACGCCCGCCGGCACCACCGTCCGCGTCAGGATCCCGGCCGGCTCGACCGAC
>DATDIE010000054.1:0-4125 GCA_036521235.1 Acidimicrobiales bacterium
TCAGGGCTGTGGGCGCGGCGACGGGGTTCCACGTCTTCCCCCCGTCGGTGGTGGTGACGACCACGCCGCTGCCCGGCACGGACGCACCGTTGGAGCCGACGGCGAGGCAATCGGTCGCCGACGGGCACGACACCCCGCTCAGTTGTGGCGTGCTCCCGCCCGTGACGTGCTGTGCCTTCCAGATCTGGCCGCCGTCCTTCGTCGCGACGATCACGGTGGCGCCTCCCGGCGGCACCGTCTGGGGAGTCGTGCCGACGGCAAAGCAGCGGGCGGCGCTGGCACACGTCACCGCAACGAGATCGCCGGTGCCCGAGGGTGCCGGTTGGCCCAGCACCTGCGGGGTGCCCCGGGGCTCGCCCAGGACGCCGAGCGAGTGGGACACGCCATGACTCGGCGTCGTGGTGCACCCCGCCAGGACGACCGCGACCGCGCCCAGCAGGGCCACCAGTGCGAATCCGGATTGCCGGGCACCCCGGGGGCGGGGCGCGACAGAGGGGGCCACGGCGGGTGAAGATTAGTGGTGGCGGACCCGATCACGGTGGCACCGTCACCTACGCTCCAACCAGTGGACTGGGTGGACATCCTGATCGTCGGGTTGATGCTGCTCGCCGCAGTCCATGGCCTGCGCCTGGGCGCCCTGATCCAGATCCTCACGTTCGGCGGCTTCTGGCTGGGCTTCCTCCTCGGGACCGTGATCTGGGTGCCGTTGCTCTCCACCTCGCACGACAGCGCGACCCGCTCCATCCTGATCGTCGCCCTGGTGTTGGCCACGGCCACCGGGCTGGGCTACGCCGGGCGCGTCGCCGGCACGTACAGCAACATCACGCTGCGCCGTCACCACCTGGGCAACGTCGACGCGGTCCTCGGCGTCGGGGTGGCGGTCATCGCCGTCCTGCTCTCGGTGTGGCTGATCGCCGCCGTGATCTCGTCACCGAACAGCCGGTTCACGTCCCTGGACGCGGCCGTGGCGCGCTCGGACATCTTGCACTCGATCGACAAGGTCCTCCCCCAGGCCCCCTCGATCTTCGGCGACCTGCAGAACTTCCTCAACGACCAAGGGTTCCCCCAGGTCTTCAACTCGCTGACACCGCCGTCCACACCGAACGTCGCGCCGCCGACGAACGCGCAGACCAAGGCGTTGTCCGACCCCGCCGTCTTCTCGACCGTGAAGATCCTCGGAACGGCGTGCACGAACGAGCAGGAGGGCTCGGGCTTCGTCGTCGCCCCGGGGCTCGTGGTCACCAACGCGCACGTCGTCGCGGGCGAGAGCCTCGGCAACACGCAGATCCTGATCGGCAACACCGGCTATCCCGCGACCCCGGTCTTCTTCGACCCGTCCTTCGACCTCGCCGTCCTGCGCACGAGCGCACCCCTCGGGCCCGCGCTCGCCATCGATCCCAACCCCGTCAACAGCGGCACCCAGGCCGCGTTGCTGGGCTACCCCGAGGACGGTCCGCTCACGATCGACCCGGCCAGCGTCACCCAGGAGGTGACCGCGGTCGGCAAGGACATCTACAACAACGGCTCCGTCACGCGAGGCGTCTACGCGCTCGACGCCACGGTTCTGCCGGGGAACTCCGGCGGCCCGCTCATGGGACCGGGGGGACAGGTGGTCGGCGTCGTCTTCTCCCGCTCGACGGTCTATTCCAACGTCGGCTACGCGCTCACCTCGCCCGGCGTCCTGGCGCGCGTGCAGACGGCTTCGGGCCGTCACTCCGCCGTGAGCACCGGCCCGTGTATCTCGGGGTGACCGAGGGCCGGACCGGGCAGCCGGCCGGGCCCGCCGTCGAAGCGACAAGAATGAGGCCATGAGCCAGAAGATCGAGGACTACGCCATCATCGGCGACCTGCACACTGCCGCCCTGGTCGGGATCGACGGGTCCATCGACTGGCTGTGCCTGCCCCACTTCGACTCGCCGGCGTGCTTCGCACGGCTGCTCGGGCACAAGAACCACGGCTTCTGGGAGATCGCGCCGGCCGATGCGCCGACCTCCGTCCTCGCGACCCGGCGGTGGTACCGGCCGAACTCCCTCGTCCTCGAGACCGAGTTCGACACGAAGTCGGGCACGGTGCGGATCACCGACTGCATGCCCAACCGCGACGGGTTCCCGCACCTGGTGCGCTCGATCGAAGGCGTCAGCGGCACCGTGGACATGCGCATGGAGCTGGCCGTGCGCTTCGACTACGGCGACGTCGTCCCGTGGGCGACCACGAGCGAGGGGCTCACACGGCTCACCGCGGGCCCCGACTCCGTCGCGTTGTGGCACCGGGTCGAAGCGAAGGGTGAGGACCTGCGGACGGTCGCCGACTTCACGGTGACCGAGCATCAGCGCTACCCGTTCACGCTGGTGTGGTACCCCTCGCACGAGGAGCCACCACCGCCGCTCGACAGCTGGTACGCCGTCCACCTCACCGAGGCGTACTGGACCGAGTGGGCGGAGAACTGCTGCTACCAGGGCCCGTACGCCGACGCGGTCATGCGCTCGCTCATCACGCTGAAGGCGCTCACCTACGAGCCCACCGGCGGCATCGTGGCGGCCGCCACCACGTCGTTGCCCGAGGCGCTCGGCGGCAACCGCAACTGGGACTACCGCTACTGCTGGCTGCGTGACGCCACGCTCACCCTCGAGTCGCTGATGCGGGGCGGCTATTTCAACGAGGCGATGGCGTGGCGCGACTGGCTCCTGCGCGCCGTGGCCGGCGACGTGTCGAAGTTGCAGATCATGTACGGGCCGGCGGGGGAGCGCCGGCTCGACGAGTGGGAGGCGTCGTGGCTGCCGGGCTACGAGAACTCGGCACCGGTGCGCATCGGCAACGCAGCCTCCGAGCAATACCAGCTCGACGTGTACGGCGAGGTCATGTCCGCCCTCTACTCCTCGGCGCGGACGCAGGGCGTGCACTCCGAGGCGGCCTGGGCCCTGCAGACGCAACTGATCCAGTTCATCGAGAAGGGATGGACGCAACCCGACGACGGCATCTGGGAGGTGCGGGGGCCGCGCCGCCACTTCACCCACTCGAAGGTCATGGCCTGGGTGGCCGTCGATCGCGCCGTCCGCACCCTCGAGGAGTGGCCCGCCCTGTCGGGACCGCTCGAGGAGTGGAAGGCGTTGCGCAGTGACATCTTCAACGAGGTGATCGAGAAGGGGTACAACAAGGACGTCGGTGCGTTCACGCAGTACTACGGGTCGGACAAGCTCGACGCCAGCGTCCTCATGATCCCCCTCGTGGGGTTCCTGCCCGCCACCGACGAGCGGGTGATATCCACCGTCGAGGCGATCCAGCGCGAGCTGATCGACCACGGGTTCGTCCTGCGGTACAAGACGACCGACGACGGGTCGGTCGACGGTCTGACCGGCCGGGAAGGCGCGTTCTTGGCGTGTTCGTTCTGGATGGTGGACTGCCTCCACATGATCGGCCGGGAGGACGAGGCCGTCGAGCTCTTCGAGCGCCTGCTCGCCCTGCGCAACGAGCTCGGCCTGCTGTCCGAGGAGTACGACCCGCTGGCCGGCCGCATGGTCGGCAACTTCCCCCAGGCCTTCTCCCACGTGTCGCTCATCAACTCGGCGTTCCGCCTGAGCGGGAACGACCCGCTGGCGACCGCGCCGGATGCGGACGGCCGCGTCCTGATCAACTCGTTCAACCCGAACCTGCCGGTCTTCTCGCGCTTCAAGCGACTCGGTCACGGGAAGGTGTCGGTGAAGAAGCGCGAGGGCTCGCACCGGTGACGGGCGCCTGATGGGCGGCACGCACGCCCACGGCGGGCGCACCCACGGCCACGCCGACGCGGGCCTGCATGTGCACGACCCCGAGAGCGGCGACGCCGTCCCGGCCGTGCCGCCGCCCCGGCCGATCGCCGAGGGGGTGCTCGAGATCGACACGATGCTCGGCGGCTGGCAGCGGGTCACCGCCGGCTACCTGATCGAGGGGTCGGCGCCCGTGCTCATCGAGACCGGGAGCCAGACCTCGGTCCCGGTCCTGTTGGCCGCGTTGGGCCAGATCGGCGTCGGGCCGTCCGAGCTGGCGGGCGTCGCGGTCACGCACATCCACCTCGACCACGCCGGCGGCGTCGGCGACGTGGCCCGCGCCTTCCCCGCGGCGACGGTCTACGTCCACGAGAAAGGGGCG
>DATDIE010000055.1:0-2196 GCA_036521235.1 Acidimicrobiales bacterium
GGCGGCTCATCGGGTGCGTCCTTTCGCTATGTCGAAGGCAATCTTGACGGCGCCGCGGCGCCCGGCGGCGCCGGCATGGGCCACGGCCTCCTCGAAGCGGGCCAGGGGGAAGGTGGCCGAGACCAGTGACCCCGTCTTCTGCGCGGCAACCACCTCGAAGGACAAGTCGAAGGTCGAAACCTCCTTCGGAGGGGCGGCTGCGTTCTTCTTACCGCCTACCTTGACGGCAGCAGCAGTTCCACCCGCCGGGTCGGATTCCGTCCCGTAGGCGTACGCCCCGGCCAAGCGCACTTCGCGGTGCCACAGCGGCGCCAGGTCGACCGTCACCTTGCCCGGCATGCCCACCAGCGCCACGGAGCCTCGGGGACGGACCATGGCCAGGCTCTGGGCGATCGATTCGGCACTGCCCACACAATCGAGCACGGCGTCGGCCCCGCCGGACAGCGTGACGGTTTCGCCCGGGTCGCCGCCGAAGGAGAGCGAGTGCGAGCTCCGACGCACGGCGCGGGGCAACTGGACGGGGGGAAGTGCCTCCGTGGCGCCGAAGGCCCGGGCCAGGCGTTGCTGGTGGGCGTACTTGGCTCCGACCAGTACCACCCGAGGAGTCGGGCATCGACCGGTTGAGGCCAGGTGGGTCAGGGCGGCGACGACGGTGAGGCCCAGGGTGCCGGCGCCCAGCACGGCCACCACGTCGTCGTCGCGGATGCCGGCGCCCAGCACGGCGTGGACGGCGCAGGCCACGGGCTCGACCGTGACGGCATCGGCATCGCTGAGCCCTTCGGGCACGGGGAAGAGTTGACTTTCGTGGGCCACCAGGCCGCTGGTGGACCAACCGCCGCCGGTGTCGGCGCAGTAGCCGGTTTGCAGGCCGGGCCGGATATGACCGAAGGCCACCCGCTCGCAGTTGCCGACGTGGCCGGCCGCGCAGGCGGCGCAGGGCGGTTCGATGCCGCGGGCCGCGCACCCGAGCACGGGCTGGAGGACGACGCGGGTGCCGGCCGGCAGGGCGCGACCGTCGGCGGCCACGCCGTCATTGCTGAGCAGTCCCACCACCTCATGCCCCGGCACGAAGGGAAAGGACACGATGTCCTCGAAATAACGCGAGCTGCGGCCATCGAGGGTCGCCAGGTCCGAGCCGCAGATGCCCGACAACAGAGGATCGATGTGGACCCACCCGTCGCCGGGCAGCGCGGGTGCTTCGTGGTCCAGCAATCGCAGGGGCCCGACGCCGGCGCCGCGTCCGGAGCCGAAACTCGAAGCGATCCGGGCGGCGGCGAAGCGGGGGAGCGAGCGCTCGAAGAGCAGGGTGCTCATCTGCCGATCACCGCCTTGGGCGACCGACCGGCCCGAGGCGCCAACGACCCCAGCCCGGTCCGGGCGACCTGTCCGGACCGCGGCGACTTCACGTCGAAGGGACCGATCGGCAGGGGGCGGTGCGATCCGCCGTCGGCCTTGGACCAGTGTTCGACGTGCCACCCGCGGCGCCGGGCGATGGCGGCCAGGCGGGCTTCGGGATTGACGGCGACCGGGAACCCGACCGCTTCGAGCATGGCCAGGTCGCTGGCCGAGTCGGCGTATGCCACCGACTCCTCCAGGGACAACGAGTGCTCGTCGGCGTACTCGGTCAGCACCAGGGAGCGGGCCTCACCGATGGGCGGGAGGCGGGTCAGGTGACCGGTCAGGCGGCCGTTGCGGGCGTCCATGTGGGCGCAGACGATGTCGTCGAAGAGGGGTCGCACCGGTTCGATGATGAAGTCGAGGGCACCGGTGATCAGCAGGGTGCGATGCCCAAGTGCCCGGTGGGCCCGGACCCGGGCGAATCCCTCGGGGAAGGACTTGGTCAGCAACTGCTGGTGGAACAATTCCCACGAGTCGGCCTGCAACTGGGCCAAAGGGGCGTCCTCGAACTTGCGGTAGAACGAGACCAGGAAGTCGCCGCGGTCGCGCCGGTCGAGCGCCAACAACGCCGGAGCCTGGCGCACCAGGTCGGCCACGAACCGGGCCCGGCGCCCCGGCGGCAGATGGCGGCTGGCCAACCAGGCGTAGGTATCGACCACGTTCGACGCCATGAGCGTGTGCTCCAGGTCGAACACGGCCAGGTGCCGGTCGCCCGAGAGAATGGCCTTGCGGGCTCGCTCGGGGCGGCTGGCCACCACCGACTTGCCAGGGGTGGTGCGGACCCGGGTGTGCTCGATC
>DATDIE010000056.1:0-2568 GCA_036521235.1 Acidimicrobiales bacterium
GAGAGCGGCATCGAGAAGACCTCTCCGGCCTTGCCCGTCGTGCCAAGGAACGACGTCACGTAGAGCTTTTTGCCGATGATGGCCATGCCCATGATGTCCGTGTGTGGCTTGAACGTCTGGAAGGGCTTGGCGTAGCCCTTACACGCTTTGACCTTTACCCAGTTGCACTTCGGGAAGCCGTAGTTGTCCCCTTGATGCACCTTGAGGATGAAGTCCTGCGCCTTCTTCGCGCCCTTGTCCTGGCCGAGATCGGACACAAGCGGGTTCTTCGAACCGGGGACGAACGCCATCTGCCACGGCTGCCGCATGCCCGAGGCGAAGACCTTCAGGCCCTTGCCGTTGGCCTTCATGGACAGAATGTCGTAGACGTACGGCGACTTCGCCGGTCCGTGGTCGTTGTTGTTGAGCAGACCGACGTCGACGCCGACGTAGAGCCGGCCGTCGGGGCCGAAGGCCAGTCCGTTGAAGCCCTGGAAGCCCTTGGGCGCCGTGTAGACGACGCTCTGCTTGGCGAATGTGTTGCTCGCGTCATTCCAGCCGGTCCACTTCTGGATGGTGAACGTGGCGCTCGTCGGGCCCGACACCGAGCCGCCGGCGACGTAGAGCGCGCCGTCGTGGAAGGCGAGGCCGGATACGAACATCGGCGA
This sequence comes from Acidimicrobiales bacterium, assembly GCA_036521235.1. Classification (GTDB taxonomy): domain Bacteria; phylum Actinomycetota; class Acidimicrobiia; order Acidimicrobiales; family RAAP-2; genus Bog-473. Next base: position 648 of record DATDIE010000056.1, read on the forward strand.
GTTCGCGATCTTGACGCCGGTGCCGTTCTTGAGCACGAACACGCCGCCATCGGGCACCTTGCTCGTCTCGGCGCCACCGTCACCCTCGAAGATCTGGCCGTTGCCGAAGGCAAACGACGTCGGCGTGGCGAGCCCGCCGCCGATGGCGACCTGCGTCACCGTCTTTCCGGTGGGCGATTTCGGCGGTGGGGGGGCAGTGGCGGCTTGCGCTGCGGCAGCCACGCCTCCACAAGTCAAGGCGACCGCAATCGCGGTCAGTGCACGGCTCTTCATATCGACTCCTCTTGTTGCGCCCCGTTGGGCCGGTCCGAAATAACAGAACACTCAAGACCAGGGCGAGCCGCACGCGTGCAGCTCCCATCCTCGCTTGACGCCAGGTACGTCGCGCGAGGCTTCCGCTGGTGGTGATCCCAACCCATCGTAACCAAGTCTCATCAGGTCCTGCGCCACCGCCCCGTCCTATCCTCGGCGTGCATGGACGCGCTCACGGCCGATTCCGCCGAGGTCGTCGCCCGCGCGCTGGCCGAGGATCTCGGCGACGGCGACGTGACCACCGCCGCCACCGTGCCCGCCGAGACACGCGCCCGCGCCGTCATCCGCCAGAAGGCTCCGGGGGTCATCTACGGTCTCGATGTGGCCGAGCGGGTGTTCCGCTCATTGGATCCGGAGGCGGTTTTCGCGCGCGAGGTGGCCGAAGGGCTGTGGCGGGAGTCCGGCGAGGTGCTGCACATCGAAGGGCGCGCGCGGGCGCTGTTGTCCGGCGAGCGCACCGCGCTCAACTTCCTGCAGCGCCTCTCGGGCGTGGCGACGATGGCCGCCCGGGCCGTACAGGCGGTGTCGGGGACAGGAGCAGTGATCTTGGACACCCGCAAGACCACGCCGGGGCTGCGGGCGCTGGAGAAGGCCGCGGTCGCCGCCGGCGGCGCCACCAACCACCGTGCCGGCCTCTATGACGCGATTCTCATCAAGGAGAACCACTCCGCGCTGGCCGGTGGGGTCGGCGTCGCGGTACGCCGTGCCCGCGAGCAGGCGCCGGATCTGCCGCTCGAGGTCGAATGCCGCGACCTGGCGGAGGTCGACGAGGCACTCGAGGCGCGGGCGTCCTGGCTGCTGTTGGACAACATGAGCCCGGTGGAGCTTCGCCGGGCGGTCGAGCATGTGGGCGGCCGCGCCGAGCTCGAGGCCAGCGGCGGAGTGACGCTTCAGACGCTGAGGGAGGTCGCGAGCACGGGCGTAGACTTCGTCTCGGTGGGTGCGCTGACCCACAGCGCGCCGGCTCTCGACCTCTCTCTCCTCCTTCAGCCATTGCCATGAATCTGCCGATGCTCAGCGCCTCCGAGGCGCCGTTGATGCTTGAGAACATCCCCGCCCTCCAGGACGAGGTGCGCGAGCTGGCGGCCGACCGCGGGGCCGTGATCCTTGCCCACAACTACCAACTGCCGGAGATCCAGGACATCGCCGACTACGTCGGCGACTCGCTGGGGCTCTCCCAGCAGGCGGCGGCCTCCGACGCCGGCACCATCGCGTTCTGCGGCGTGCACTTCATGGCCGAGACCGCCTCGATCCTGTGTCCCGACAAGCATGTCCTGATCCCCGACCCCGACGCGGGCTGCTCGCTGGCGGACTCGATCACCGCCGAGCAGTTGCGCGACTGGAAGGCGCAGCATCCCGACGCGGTGGTCGTCATGTACGTCAACACCACCGCCGAGGTCAAGGCCGAGACCGACTACTGCTGCACCTCGGCCAACGCCGTGCAGGTGGTGGAGCACATCTACCGCACCCACGGCCAGGACACCGAGATCCTCTTCGGCCCCGACATGTTCCTGGGCGCCTACGTCGAGAAGACCCTGGGCCGGCCGATGCACGTCTGGGACGGGGAGTGCCACGTCCACGCCGGGATCAAGCCCGATGACATCACCAG
>DATDIE010000057.1:0-5888 GCA_036521235.1 Acidimicrobiales bacterium
AATCCCTGGTAAGCACAGCGCTCAGCCCAGACTGACTACGGATCAGAAGGTCAATCCCAACCCTGGAGACGCTGAGCTGTCGCAGGCTTTGCGACGTGAGGTCAAGTCTTCTTGACTAGTGGGATGTCGTAGAGCGCGGACCAATTGGTGCTTACCGCCCGTGCTTTGCTCTCATCTGACAGGGGGAGCTTGTCAAAGGAGTCCACGGCGTGTGGGTATTTCGAATCCCCGTGCGGGTAGTCAGTGGAGAAGATCAACTTCTCATCTCCGAACGTCTCCACGAAGTGCGGAACCGTCACTTCGTCGGCCTCGACCGAGACCCAACAGTTTCGCTTGAAGTACTCGGAGGGCGGCATCGTGAGCTCGGGTGCTTCGTACCAGCCAGTCCATTCCCAGTGCTCGTCGAGGCGGTACATGAACCACGGAGCCCACGAGCAGTTGCCTTCGAGTAGCGCAACCTTCAGGTTCGGGAAGCGCTCAAGCACGCCACCGCTACACAGACAGGCCGTGACGAATTGGATGCCGAGCGGTTGGCTGAAGCTGTGCCAAAGCATCAGCTTGTCCAGCACCTCGAGTCCGAAGTCGGGCGTCAGGTACGTCTGCCCGCCGCCGTGGAAGGAAATCGGTACACCGAGCCGCTCGATCTCCGCCCAGAGCGGGTCGTAGGCCGGGTGGTGCCAGGGCCGGCGGTTCACCGTCGCCGGCGGTAGGAAGATCGCCTTGAATCCCAGTTCCTCGACGCAGCGGCGCGCCTCTTCGACCGCGCCGGGCACGTCGTGGGCCGCCACCATGCCCGAACCGAACATGCGGTCCGGAGCGAAGTCGCAGAAGTCCTTGAGCCAGTCGTTGTAAGCCCGCGCGATGGCCGTGGCGAACTCGGGCTCGAGACCGTCCGGCCCGATCTGCTCGGACGAATCGAGTCCGAGGACGAACAAACCTCGCGAGGGGAACAGCACCGCCAGGTCGAGCCCCTCGGCGTCCATCGCGTCGATCTGCGACTGGGCGTCCCAACCCCGCGCCTCGGACGCCGCGTAGACGTTGTCGTGGTGCTCCTGCCATCCCGTCTTGCGGCCCTCGACGCGCATCGGACGGGTCGAGCCCATCCGGAGCATTACGTGGTTCTTCACCCGCACCCGCATGTCTCGCGTGATCTCGGAGAGCCCCTTCGGCGCGGCATGCTTGTAGGCCGGGGCGATGTAGCGCTCCCAGAGATCTGGCGGCTCCATCACGTGGAGGTCGCTGTCGCAGATGACGTGGTCTCGTAGACCCATGGATGTTTGACCCCCCGGGATCCCTGACGCCTGAGTCAGGTTTCACTATACGCTCTCGTCCACCAGGCCCTCCGAGGGCGTGGCCAGGGCGTTCTGACTCGGGGAGGGTCGATGGCGACAGGTGTGATCGGGCTGGGCAACATCGGCGGGCACATCGCGGTCAACCTCGTCGCGGACGGCAACGACGTGGTCGTGCACGACGTCGACGCCGACGCGATGTCTTCCGTGAGCGGGGCCACGGCGGCACCGGATGTCGTGTCGGTGGCGCAGATGGCCGACGTCACGCTGCTCTCGTTGCCGACCCCCGACATCGTGGCGGCCGTGGCCGCCGAATGGGCCGGCGCCGCCAAGCCCGGTGCCGTGCTCGTCGACCTTTCCACCAACAGCCCGGCCGCGGTGCGCGAGCTCGGGGAGCACCTGGCGGGCTCGGGGCATCACCTCGTCGAGGCGCCGCTGACCGGTGGGGCCATCGGCGCTGAGAAGCGGATGCTCGTCTTCATGGTCGGCGGCGACGACCAGCCCGTCGCTCGGGTCCTTCCCATCCTCGAGCCACTTGGCCGAGCCACGTTCCATGTCGGCCGCCTCGGACTCGGCAACACGATGAAGCTGCTGAACAGCCTCATCGCCTTCACGACCACGTGGGTCAGCCTCGAGGGACTCGCTTTCGCGTCCAAGTCGGGTATCGAGGTCCAAAAGGCCGTCGAAATCCTCCGCACCGCCGGCGCGTCGAACTTCTTCATCGACCGTCAGGTCGAGACGATCGATGGGCGCGGCCGTCCGACGCAGTTTGCGCTGGAACTGGCGGCCAAGGACGCTCGCCTGATCGTCGAGCTAGGCGAGGCGCTCGACGCCCCGACGCCGGTGGCGTCCGCCGTCAAGGGCGTGCTCGACGAAGCGGTCAAAAAGGGACTCGGTGGCGCAGACTGGAGCGAGCTCGTTACCCACGCCGAACAACAGTCCGGCGCCGCGCTGCGCTGGAACGCCTCTTAGGGCAGGGACCCGCCGGGTGGACCGCGCGAAGGAGCGCGGTGCGACCGGGGACTTCAGTCGGTGCCGAGGACGTCGGCTGCGACCCGCAGTGCCGACCCCGCGGCGGGGACCCCGGCGTAGATCGAGACGTGCATGAGGATCTCGACGATCTCCTCGCGCGAGATCCCGACGCTCAACGCGCCCGCCAGGTGCGAGCGCAGCTCTTCGGGTTGGCCCAGCGCCGCCAGCACGGCGACGGTGATCATCGAGCGGTCGCGGATGGGAAGGCCCGGACGGGTCCAGATGTCGCCGAATGCGCTCTGCTGCACGTGGTCGAAGAAGTCCGGCGCCAGCTTGGCCGCCGGGAACTGGCCCGTGGGGCCCTTCAGGATCGCCGGCCACAGCTGGCCCTGGATCTCCCGCCCCGCCGCACGGCGCTCGTCACTCGTCGTCATGATCGGACTCCTTCCACCCCAAGCAAATTGACCGTCGCGATGCTCCCGCCGCCGACCAGGTGCGTCAGCGCCACCCGGGCTCCGTCGACCTGGCGGCCGTCCGCCTCGCCGCGCAGCTGCAGCACGGCCTCGTGCAGCATGGCCGTGCCGGTCGGGCCGCCGGGATGGCCGCGGGCGATGAGGCCGCCGTCGGTGTTGAACGGGATGCGTCCGCCGGGGCCCGTCTCGCCCTCGACGACGAGCTTCTCACCCTCACCCTCGGGGCAGAACCCGAGGAGCTCGTAGTACTCGAGCTCCTCGTTCACGAACGCGTCGTGGCAGTAGGCCACACTGACGTCGTCGGGACCGAGCCCGGCCGCCTCGTACGCGAGCAAGGCCGTGTCCCGTGTCATCGTGGCTGGTCCGACCACCGGGCCGACGAAGGTGTGGCCGGGGGAGTACGTCTCCGAGGTCAGGGCCGAGGCCAGCGCGCGCACCACCGGGCGGCCGGGCTGCTTGGCCCGGACGATGTCCTCGCGGGCGACGATGATGCAGGCGGCGCCGTCGTCGGCCGGGCAGCACATCATGGCGGTGAGCGGCTCGGCCACCAGCCGGGAGGCCAACACCTCCTCCGCCGTCACGACGTGGTCGGACCGGCGGTGGGCGAAGGGGCACACGGCGCCGTAGTTCCAGTTCTTGGCCGCGATGGTGGCGAAGTGCTCGGGCGTCGTGCCCCGCTCGTGCATGCGGCGCTGCGCCCAGAGCGCGAAGTAGGCGGCCGGGAGGATCGGCGCGTCGATCTGGTCGCGGCCAGCGCCGCGCCCACCGGTGCCGGTCATGTCGGTGAACTTGTCGAAGCAGAGCGCCATCGCGACGTCGGCCCGGCCGGACGAGACCGCCCAGGCCGCCTCGCGGAAGGCGACCAGACCGGTGGCGGACGCGTTCTCGATGTGGGTCACCGGCAGCCCGGTCAACCCCAGCTCCTTCATGGCCTTGATGCCGAGCATCGAGGCCGGCTGGATATAGCCGACGAAGGCCTCGTCGACGTCGGCCAGCGTCATACCGGCGTCGTGCAGGGCGGCGAGGCCGGCGTCGCGGGCGAGGTGCGCGCCCGGGATCTCCTTGTACATGCCGAAGCGCACCATGCCGATGCCGGCGACGGCCACGCCGTCGAACTTCAGGCCGCTCTTCATGGGGCGGTACCGGGCCCGGCCGCCGCGCCGGCGTGGGCGGGGCGGAAGCGGTAGATCACCACGTCGTCGCCGTCCTTGTTCTGGCGCAGCGTCTCGAGGTCGATCTCGACCTCCATGCCGATGGCGAAGTCGTCGCGGTCGCCCGAGAGGATCGACTGCACCCGGGGCCCCTCGGGCAGGTCGACCTGCGCCACGCCGTAGCCGGCGACGTCGGCGTCCTTCTTCCCGAAGAGCGGGACGTGGCAGTAGGTCCAGGTGTGGATCGTGCCCGTGGTCGACAGCTCGATGTCCTCGGTCCCCTCGTGCAGGCACTTGGCGCACACGAGGCGGCGGGGGAAGTACGCCTCGCCGCAGAACGGGCAGCGGCTGCCGAGCAGGCGCGGTGGCTCGGCCGGGTCGTCGGGGATCCGGAAGAACCCTTCTTCAATGGGGACTCGGGCCATGCGCTCCTCGCTCTTCACCACATCTCGGTCTGGGTGCCGGCGTCGCCTGGTCGGTGCCGTGTCCGCCCAGGTGCGGGGGCGAGTCTGACACACACGTCAGGTGCGGCTCCCAGGGGTGGGTCGAACCGGTCCGAGCTCCTCGACGTTGTTCGGGCGGGGCTCGGGAGGCCTTGGGCGGTGGGCAGGATGGGATCGGGCGTGGCGGGTAAAGGACCGCGTATGGAAGCACCGAACCGGACTCTCGAACGGGAAATGAAGTTCTCCGCAGCGCCGGCGCTGGCGCTGCCCGACCTGCGGGGATTCGTCGACACGACGCGCCTGCCCGAGCAAGAGCTGCGGGCGGCGTACTTCGACACGTCCGACCTACGGCTCTGGGCGCAGGGGATCACGCTGCGGCATCGAGTCGGGGAGGGTCCCGACGAGGGGCTCTGGACGCTGAAGCTCCCGAGCGACGTCGCGGACGGGGTGCTGGAGCGCAGCGAGCTGTCGTGGCCGGGACGGCGCGAATCGGTGCCTTTCGAGGTGTCGAAGATCCTGGCGGGCCTGGTCCGCCACGCGGAGCTGCGGCACCTGCTCGACGTCGCCACCACCCGCCAACGACTGGTCCTGCACGACCGCGAGGGGAACAAGGTCGGCGAGCTCGACGACGACATGGTGACGGTCACCGGCGGCCCGAACGACGGCTTGCGCTTCCGCCAGATCGAGCTCGAGCTGGCGGATGAGGGAGAGCCGGGCTCCGACCGGTCCGCCGTGACGGGCGCCGTCGTCGGCGCGCTGGCGGCGGCGGGGGCGCGGGCGGGGGACGGGGCCAAGTTCGCCAAGGCGCTGGGCCTGGGCGCGGCGGCAGCGCGGCGCGGCCGTCCGCTGACGAAGCGGGCGCGGATGTCCGACGTCGTGCGGGCCAGCATCGAGGACGGGCTCGGCCGACTGTTGGCGCACGACTACCTGCTGCGGGCGGCGGCCTCCGATCCGGGAGTGGAGGACGTGCATCAGGCCCGCGTGGCGAGCCGCCGCCTGCGCTCGGACCTCAAGACGTTGCGGGCCGTGCTCGACCCGGTGTGGAACGACCACATGCGCGCGGACCTGCGCTGGATTGGGAACCTTCTCGGCGTGGTGCGCGACATCGATGTGCTGCGCCAGGAGTTCGGTTCGTCGGGGGACGGGGGCGACGTGGACGACGTCGGGGACGGGCTGCGCCAACTCGATGCCGTCCTGTCGGCGCAACGTCGGAGCGGTGTGCTTGCGCTGCGGGAGGCACTCGAGAGCCAGCGCTATCTCCGCCTGCTCGATCGTCTCGACGCCGCCACGGTGACGCCACCGCTGCTCATCAGTGCGCCACGGCATGGGCACTCGGCGGTGCGTCCCGGTCACAGGGCCCAAAAGGACCTTCCGAGCGTCGTCGACGTCCCGTGGCGATCGCTCCGCAAGCGGGTGCGCAAGGTCGGCCGGACACCGAGCGACGCGCAACTCCACCGGATCCGGATCGGCGCCAAGCAGCTGCGGTACGCGTCGGAGCTGGCGAGCCCCGTGGTGGGGAAACGGGCACGACGGACGGCGCGGCGGGCCGAAGCACTGCAG
>DATDIE010000058.1:0-2635 GCA_036521235.1 Acidimicrobiales bacterium
GGCGTGGCCGCTGGACGGGCTTGGGGTTGCCGAACGCCCCGACGAGGCGGACGTGGCGGCCGTCGAAGTCAAACGGTTCGCTGTCGGTCCACAGCCGCTTGATCACGGTGCACGCCTCCGCGAGGGCCTCGACCGAGTCTGCAAAGTCGAGGTAGGGCAGGCCGTGGGCGTCGTACTCGCCGCGGGCCTCAGGCACGCTCGTCCTGGAGCCGGCGCCAATGCCGAAGTCCAGCCGTCCGTCTGAGACGACGTCGACGGTGGTGGCGATCTTGGCCAGCACGGCCGGCGGGCGGAACCGGTTGCTGGTGACAAGGAGGCCGAGGCGCAGGCGGCTGGTCTGTGCCGCGAGCGCCGAGAGCAGCGTCCAGCCCTCGAAGATCGGGCCGAGGCGGTCTCCTCCGATCGGCATGAGATGGTCGAATAACCAGGCGTGCTCGATCTCGGGAACGGTGTCGGCTTCGCGCCACACGCGCAGGATGTCGGCGTAGTCGACCCGCTGGGGCGCGGTAGCGATCCCGAAGCTGACGTGCGGCATAGCTGCTCAGCCCTTCCCGTTCTGGCCCGTCACCGACTCCATTGTGCACCTTCTTTCGCCGTGTGACTGACGTCAATGGCCAGAGAGGGGCGGGCGACCCGGGCCGCCCGGCGGCTTTCCGAGTTCGGGGCTTGGTTGAATCCCGCACATGGCCGTCAGCCCGCGTCGTCGATCCAAGTCACTGCCCGGCCACCTCCCGCAAGCCACGCCGGGGGAGGTGCTGGTCTGGACCGATGGTGCATGCCAACGCAATCCCGGCCCCGGCGGGTGGGCTGCGCTGGTCTGCTGGGAGGATGGGGTCGTCGAGGAGTACAGCGGAGGGCTGGTCCACACAACGAACAACGTCATGGAGATGACCGCCGCGCTGGAGGGCTTGCGCGCGCTGCCGTCAGGGTCGCGCGCGTGCGTCGTGACCGACTCGCGTTACCTGCACGACGGCATGACCTCCTGGATGGCAGGGTGGAAGCGCAAGGGCTGGAAGACCGCTTCGGGTGACCCCGTCAAGAACAAGGAGATCTGGGTTCAGCTCGACGTTGCAGCCTCAGACCACGAGCAGGTTCGCTGGCACTGGGTGAAGGGGCACATCGGCCACGCGCTCAACGAGCGAGCCGACGTGCTGGCGGTCGCCGCCACGTATACCGCCGCTCGGTCCGTCTTCTGAGATCCGGCCGCGGGCGAAGCTCGGCGGGGCGACCGGTCGGGAAGCGGCTACTTGGGTGCGTAGACGAGGGTGATCACGCCGCTGTCGAATCGCTTGATGTCGACGAGGCGGAGGTGGGGTGCGGTGTCGATGCTCTCGAACAGGTGCTGGCCGGTGCCGATGGCGACGGGGGTGAGGTAGAGGTGGAATTCGTCGATCAGTCCGTGCTCCATCAGGGTGATGTCGAGCGACCCGTTCCCGTATTTCAAGAGATTCAGGCCGGCGTTGCGTTTGAGATCGTCGACGAACGACGCTACGTCGCCGTCGATTGCGGTGGCATTCCAGTCCAGCTCCCTGGGTCTGGTCGTCGCGACGTGTTTCGCGATGCTGTTCATCCGGTCGATGAAGTCCGTCGGAACGTGCGCGGGAGCCTGCTCGGCCATTCTCGTGTAGGCGACTGACAGGTGGTCGTAGGTCCCTCGTCCGAGGAGCAGGGCGTCGGCTCTCGTCAAGAGCTCCATGTTGTACTGCGCGTGCTGTTCGTCGAGGTACGGAAACGCCCAATCGGTGGTGCCGACCTCGCCGCCAAGCGTGACGTGGGTTGCCTCGACAAGCTTGCTCATCATTGCCTCCGTCTCGTCTGGTTGTGGATCGCCTCGAGCCAATCGTCGAGACGCTGGTGTGACTCACGCAGCCCAGACTCCATGCCGGCTTGTGTATAGAAGTCGCGGGCCGCGAACGAGGGGAAGACCGACGTGCTGGTAATGACCGTGCCGTGACCGTCGGGCCGGAACGTGAGCGTCTCGACCGCCTCATCTTGGGGCGTGCCGGCGTAGACGAAGGTCCGGACCAGCCGCCGAGGGCGATCGACCTCGCGATAGACGCCGTGAAACGTGTGCTCCTGGCCATCGGGCGCGCGCTGCACGAAGCGGTAGCTGCCGCCGGCGCGCGGATCGCTCTCGCAGACCAGCAGCTCGTACTGGCGTGGGCCCCACCAGTTGCGGAGATGCTCAGGCTCGGTCCAGACTGCGAACACAAGGCCCGGCGGGGCGTCGACGAACCGTCGGAAGACGACCGCCGGCTCACCGGGCGGGACCTCTATCTCAAGCAGCCGGGTGGTCACGATCCATCCTCGCGGGCTTGGAGATCCTCCAGGTACTCATCGAGCCGTTCGAAGCTCTCCTCCCAGAACTCCCGGTAGCGCTCGAGCCAACCGCTCGCCTGCTGAAGGCCAGCGGAGGAGAGCCGCGCCGGCCGCGTCTGCGCCAGACGGCCGCGCGTCACCAGGCCGGCTCGCTCGAGAACCTTCAGGTGCTGCGAGACGCCCTGCACGGTCATCTCAAACGGGAGGGCAAGCTCGTTCAGCGTTGCCTCCCCGGAACGCAAACGGTCAAGCATCGCGCGCCGCGTCGGATCGGCGAGCGCAGCGAACACGATGCTCAGTTCATCAGTGGTCGAAG
>DATDIE010000059.1:0-3876 GCA_036521235.1 Acidimicrobiales bacterium
ACTTCCTGCAGGTCAACCGCAACAAGCGCTCGATCGCGGTTGACCTGAAACAGCCCGACGGCGTCCGCGTGGCCCAGAGGCTCGCAACGGCCGCCGACGTCGTGATCGAGAACTTCCTGCCCCGGGCCGGTACGCGCTACGGGCTCGACGCGGCCACCCTCCGCGCCGCCGACCCGGCGATCGTCCACTGCTCGATCCGCGGCTACCCGACCGGGCACCCTGAGGCGGCCAAGCCCGGGTACGACTTCGTGATGCAGGGCATCGGCGGGATCATGAGCATGCAGGGGGAGCCCCGCGGCGAGCCGATCAAGGTGGCCGTGGCGATCTCGGACATCGTCGCCGGCCAGTTCGCGAGCTCGGCGATTCTGGCCGCCCTGCTGCGCCGCGCCCGCACGGGGGTCGGGGCAACGCTCGAGGTGTCGCTGCTCGATGCCCAGGTGGCGTGGCTCGCCAACCGCGGCGGCGACTGGCTGATCGGCCAGATCGAGCCCGTCCGGCTCGGAAACGCGCACCCGTCGATCGTGCCCTACGAGACGTTCCAAGCCGAGGACGGCTACATCAATCTGGCGGTGGGCAACGACGAGCAGTTCGCCCGCTTCTGCCACGAGGCCGGACTTGACGAGATCGGCGCCGATCCGGACTTCCGCACGAACCGGCTGCGCGTGGCGCATCGTGCGCGGCTCGTGCCCGCGTTGGCAGCGACGATCGCCGCCCGCCCCGTGTCGCACTGGCTCGAGGTGCTCGACCGCGCCGGGGTGCCGGGCGGCCCGGTGCTGTCGGTGCCGGCGGCACTGGCGGGCCCCGCCGCACACACCGTCGAGACCGTCGACCATCCCACCGCCGGCCCCCTCCGCATGATCGGCTCGCCGATGCAGGTCGACGGCAGGCGCCTGCAGGCCCGACGGCCACCGCCGCGCCTGGGCGAGCACACGGCGGAGGTTCTGGCCGAGGCCGGCTACTCGACCGCCGAGGTCGCCGAACTCGTGACGGGAGCGTGCGCACCCGGATAAACTCCCGGTCGCCCGCGGATGTGGCGGAATTGGTAGACGCGCACGGTTCAGGTCCGTGTGGCCGTAAGGTCGTGGAGGTTCAAGTCCTCTCATCCGCATAGTGGAGACCCACAGCGCAAGCGCGCTTTTGGGGGATGGAGTTTGGCGTTACTGCGCCGAACTAAGGGATAGGGGCGTCTGTGCGTTCACGCGCCCCGTCAGCTACCAAGGAGTCCCCGATCCCTCGCTTCCCCCACATTCGCGCGGCCGCTTTCGTCTCGGCTGTGCTTGCGCTGCTCGTGTTCGTGTCGCCCAGCTTCGCCGCGCTCTCCGCCCCCACGCTGACGGGTCCGGCTGCAAGCGTCACGGTGGATGCGCTGCCGACCTTCACGTGGACCGGTGTCTCGGGCGCTGACCACTACGTCTTCCAGCTCGGCGGCTCGACCGGCTTCAATCCGCCCCAGTACACGGCGACCACGAAGAACACCCGCGTGGCGCTGACGAGTGCCCTGGGGAACGGGCTCTACAACTGGCGCGTTGCCGCGGTCAGCGCAACCGGGGTGCAGGGAGCCTGGTCGACCATCCGCAGCTTCACCGAGGACTGGTCGGATCAGCCGCAGCCGCAGTCGCCGGCGGACGGCGCCACGCTGACGTATCCCCAGCCGATGCTGCTCAACTGGACGGCCGTTCGCGGCGCGCAGCAGTACCAGCTTTCGATCGCGAGCGACCCCCTGATGAGCACCCTGGTGGCCGGCTCGCCGATCACCACGTCCGCCAGCGCCTACTCCATCCCGTCCCGCCTGACCGACGGCCAGTACTGGTGGCAGGTCACGCCGGTCGACGCCGAGGGCAACCAGGGCACGCCGTCCGCCGTGTTCAGCTTCAACTGGTCGTGGCCGAACACCACCACGCTGACGCTCAACGACCTCGACCCGAGCTCGCAGGTGTTCGATCCCCAGTTCTCGTGGACGGCCATCCCGGGTGCGGCCTACTACAAGGTCGACGTCAACACCGACCCGAATTTCCCCAGCGGCTCGAACGTGTGCTGCACGGGCTTCACCGTTGCGACCTCCCTCGCACCGACGATCCTTCTGCCCGCGGCCAACTCCTACTACTGGCGCGTGACGCCGTACGACTCCTCCCAGCAGGCCGGCACGCCGACAGTCTACGGCGGCAGCGTCACCCCCCAGACGTTCACCGTCAACTACGACACCGGTGTGGGCGCCGTCACGAACCTGAGCATGCGCGACGACCAGGACCAGCCCATCACCTGGACGACCGCCGGCGTGGACACCACCGATCCGATCGTGTCGTGGGATCCCGTTCCCGGCGCGGCGGCGTACGAGGTTCAGGTGTCGGGCTACAGCGTCACGGGCCAGGGCCCGGAATGCGACTGGAGCACGTCGGTCTGGGACGGCACCACCGTGTCGACCAGTTGGACGCCGCTGGGCACGACCAACGCCGGCGCCGACCCGTGGCCGAACCCGCAGAGCCTGTCCACCGACAACGTTCCGATCTCCCCCGGCGGCCAGTACTGCGTCCGCGTCCGCGCCCAGCGCAACCAGGACACGGCGAACCATGTCGTTTCGGGCTCGTGGACCGATCTCGGCGACGACACGGATCCCTCCTTCAACTTCACCGGGTACCCGACGGGCAGCGCCTGCCAGGCCTGCACGAACGGCTATCTGGGCGCGGCCGACTACGAGCTGCCGCAGACCGGCCAGGTCTCGAGCGGCATGCCGCTCTTCACCTGGAAGCCGATCAGCGGGTACCAGAGCTACTACGTCGTCGTCGCGACCGACGCGACGTTCCAGAACGTGATCGACTATGCATGGACACAGACGACGGCCTACGCCCCCCGCACGGGCAATCAGGTCGTCGACTATCCCGACGCCACCTACTACTGGGCCGTGCTGCCCGCGCAGAACTTCAACGGCACCGGCGTTGTCGCCCGGCCCGACAACGCCCCGGTGGAGCACTTCCAGAAGCAGTCGGCCGCACCGGCGCTGACCGCTCCGGCCAATGCCGCCTCGATCTCGACCTGGCCCGTGTTCCAGTGGACGCCGGTCGACGGCGCCTACGCCTACCACATCCAGGTCGCGACCGACTCCAACTTCAGCAACCTCGTCGACAACCAGACGGTGGACGAGACGTCCTACACCGCCGCCTCGACCTACCCCGCCGGGCAGAAGCTCTACTGGCGCGTGCAGGCCGAGGGCCAGACCAACTCGACACCGGTCGGCCTCGCCTGGTCGACCGCCGGCAACTTCACAAAGACGCTGCCGTCGCCGAGCTTCTCGGCGCCCACGAACTTCGTCAACGCAACCACCGGCGACAGCATCCCGGTGTGGCAGTGGAACCCGGTCCCCGGAGCCGTGGGGTATGACGTCACGCTCAACTGCCCGCAGGGGATGTCCTGCACGAACGGCAGCGGTATGGACACGACCGCCGCCGTCATGACCCATCTCACCGGCACCAAGTCGTTCACCTGGGAGGTGCGCGCAGAGTTCCCGACCGTGCAGAACGGCTCCCCGTCGACCACCGTCCCCGGTGCCTACACCGGCCTGCAGACGTTCCAGCGCACGATTGCGGCTCCGACCGGCGAGGTGACGAGCACGGGCGGCCTGCACAACTTCTCGATGAGCTGGGCGCCCAAGCTCGGCGCGAAGACATACCGGTTCGAGGTGTCGACCACACCGGCCCAGAACGCCGACGGGTCGTTCGCCGCCCCGATCGAAGGCTTCAACACCGACACGACCTCGGCCGCTCCGACCATGCAGTACGACTACACGACCTACCAGAACGGCGGGGCGCTCTACTGGCACGTGGCTGCGGTGGATGCCGACGGCAACCAGGGCGCGTTCTCGGCAACGCAGACGCTAACTCT
>DATDIE010000060.1:0-3232 GCA_036521235.1 Acidimicrobiales bacterium
GCCGATGGCGATGACACGCCCGCCTGATCGCCGCGTGTCGTTGATGCGGTGCGCCGTCGACAGCGAGACCTTGAAGTACTCGGCATAAGGCGGCTCGCTCGCCTCGAGCGACGCCACGCCGGTGTGCAGGAGGACCGGTGCGATGCCGACGCCCTTGGCCACCAGGCGGGTAAGGACCTCGGGGGTGAAGGGGCGGCCGGCGCTCGGCATCTCGGCGGAGCCCGGCTCGGTGACGTAGACGTTCTGGTACGCCGAGAGCGGATAGCTGCCGCGCACGTAGCCGTAACGTATGGGCCGTCCGTGAAGGGCCAGATAGCTGTGGAGCCGGTCCGGTGTCTCGATGCGGGTGACCCACAACCGCACGCCGTCCCCACCGGGTCCGGGGGAGTAGGGCGTCAGCAGGGCGACCCGTCCGCCGCCGGGCAGCTGAATGACGTCGCCGGGCGATGCCCCGAGAAAGGCCCGGCCGTCCCGTCGCACCTCAACCGTCCAGAGCCCGGCGGGCAGCTGGGTCGAGAGGTGGACCTGGACGGGGGATCCGTCGGGCGCCGTGCCGTCGAGCTCGGCTGCAAGGGTCCCCGAGGTGTTGATCACCACGAGGTCCCCTTCGTTCAAGAAACGGGGTAGCTCGGAGAAGTTCGAGTGCACCAGTGCGCCATCCGACTTGGTGGCGACCAGCATGCGCACCGAGTCGCGGGTCATGCCGCGGTATTCGGGCGGCGACGGCGCCTCGAGTTCGGGCGGCAGGGAGAAGGACAGCCGGTGCAGCTCGGGCAGGCGACGCATCGCAACGAAGTCATCGATCAGCGACGCCGGCGCGGGCAGCGGGGCGGTCGGCACGGGAGCCGTCACGGCGCTCATGCCAACGCTCCGCTCGATACGAGCTCGGCCGCCCGGTAGCGGCCGCTCGGGCGGTCGCTGTCGATCAGATCGAGGAAGGCGGGCACGACGGTGGACGGTTCGGGCCGGTCCGAGATGTCCTCGTCCGGGAACGCCGCTTGGTGCATCGCCGTGCGCAGGTCGCCGGGGTCCACCGACCACACGGTGAGCGACGGGAACTCGACGGCGAGCACCGCGCCGAGATGTTCGAGCGCCGCCTTGCCCGCGCCATAGCCACCCCAGCCTTCGTACGCCTCAACGCCGGCGTCGGAGGTGATATCGATGAGGCGCGGATGTGGGGAGTCGAGCAGGAACGGCAGCGTGTCCTGCACGAGGCCGAGCGGCGCCACCACGTTCACCTCGAACGCGACGCGGAGTTCGTCGAGTGGGTAGTCCGCCAGAGATGGAAGCGGCGACGCCCCCAACGTGCCGGCATTGTTCACGACCAGATCGAGACCGCCGAGCTCGACTGCCGCATCGGTCAAGGCGCGGCGGTGGCCGGCGTCGGTGATGTCGCCCGCGACCGACACGACGCGGGCGCCGTCAGCGGTGTGGGCGCGGATGTGGTCGGCGGCGGTGTCGAGCGTCGTGCGGTCCCGGCCGTCGATCACCACCGACCAGCCGGATGCGGCCAGTCCGCTCGCCAGCGCTTCCCCGAGTCCCCGGGATGCCCCTGTGACGATCGCCACGCTCATGGCAGACCACCCTTCCGAGCGGAGGCTCCGCTCCTCTGGGTAAATATAACAAGGCTTTACTTGCTTTATTTCCCAAGCTCAGCCTGGCGCAGGATCGACCTCTTGGGACCAGGGGGAGGTGGTGGTACTTCCGACGAAATTGGCGTCGCCCCCGTAGGTGGCCGTGACCGAACCGGTGCCGATAGGCAGCGTCGCGGTGGTGAGAGTCGCCTCGCCGTTCGACACGAGGGCGCTGCCGATGATGGTGCCGTTATAGGAGAACCTGACCGCGCCGGTCTCGCCCGAACCGGTGGCCGGGAACACGCTGGCGGTGAAGGTGACCGGCTGTCCCGAGGTCGACGGGTCGTCCGAGCCTCCAAGGCTCAAGACCGTCGTCGCCGGGCTCACCGTGATCGGCGTGGTGCCAGACGCGCTGGCCCCGAAGTAGGAGTCGCCGCCGAAAGAGGCTCTGATGGAACTGACGCCCAACGGGAGAGTGGTGACGAGCATGCTGGTGGAGGTCACACCCCCGGTCGTCGTGAGCGTCGACGTGCCGATCGGCATGCCGTCGTCGGTGAAGGTGACGCTCCCCGTTGGGTTCGCGGTCCCCGTGCTTACGGCGACGGTGGCCGTGAACGAGACTGGCTCGCCGGTGGTCGCGGTGCCGGACGACACCGTTACCGACGTGGTGGTGGGTCGCGGCGCGACGGCCTCGGTGAGGGTTGCCGTCGAAGGCAGGAAGTCGGTGCTCCCGTGGTAAGTGGCGACGACAGAGTGGGTTGCGTCGACGCCGTACGTCTGACTGCAGCTGACCTGTGGCGGGTCGGTCGACGAAAGGGTCAATGATTGGCAGCCCGCGATGGGGTTCCCGTCGTCGCTGAGCGACACGGTGCCGCCGGCCTGGCCGGCTCCGGGTGCGGCGGCCGACACCGACACGGTGTAGATGACCGGCTGGCCCGGGACGGCGTTGATGGGCTCGGCCGCGATGGTGACATTCGAGTTGTCCGGATGCACGGTCAGCGAATCAACCGGAGAGGTGCTGGGGCTGAAGAGGACGTCTCCGCCGTACGTCGCCGTGACCGGCTGCGATCCGACGCGGAGGTCGGCAGTGTCGAAGCTGGAAGTCGTCACTCCGTCTGTGGTGGCCACCGGAGTGCTGCCGAGCAGGACGCCTCCGGCGGTGAATGACACTGCGCCCGTTGGCGCAGACCCCGACGCGGGCGTCACGGTGGCCGTGACGCGCACGTCTTGCCCGAACACGGTCGTCGGAGAGGCGCTCGTGAGGCTGACGGCGGTGGTCGTGGCGGGGGCGCCACCAACGAGGCCGAGGGCGTTCGGGTGCGAATAATCGACTGTGGCGTCGTTGCGCACGGCGGCAAAGGTTCCATTGAAGGAGCCGGTTGCCACGACATACTCGACACTGGACGAGGGGGTGAACCCACCCTCGAACACCGGCGCAACGCTGCCGTCGAGCGAGAGTGATCCATTCAGGATCCTGCCGTAGTCCGACACGGATGTGGCCGGACCATCGATTCCGAACGCGAGCGCCCCTGTCGACGCATTCGTGAACGTGGATGCCTTCTCGAGGTCGATCACGGCGCTCGGCGCGATTCCGAAGGTGCCTGCATTGTTCAGACTTGACGCGGCGACGGTGCCGACGTCAAGCGTGCCTAACAACT
>DATDIE010000061.1:0-7402 GCA_036521235.1 Acidimicrobiales bacterium
TGACGACATCCGCCGCGCCGTCGAGGCGGCTGCCGCAGGACAGGCGGTGCTCGATCCGTCGGTCCAGGCCGCACTGCTCAAGGCCGCGCAGCAGGGGGTGGCGCGCCCGACAGCGTTGGCCGCGCCGCCCGACGGGCTCACCGACCGCGAGGTCGAGGTGCTGGCCCTCATCGCCTCGGGCCTCTCCAACCACGAGATCGCCGAACGGCTGTACGTCGCCGAGACCACGGTGAAGACGCACGTCAACCGGATCTTCGCCAAGACCGGCAGCCGGGACCGGGCGCAGGCGGCGGTCTACGCGCATCGCCACGGCCTGGGCTGGGACCCCGCCTCCACCGAGGCCGAGTAGAGCCGCGCCCGACTCCACGCGGCTCTGACCGTCACGCAGAGCCTGCTCGCCGTATACCCTATGGGGGTATTGGGTACCAGCGACGAGCAGGAGGACGCCATGCGGCCGGGCTACATCGACAACAAGGAAGCGCTCCAGAAGCGGTTACGCCGGGTCGAGGGCCAGGTGCGGGGCATCCAGGGCATGGTCGACGAGGACCGCTACTGCATCGAGATCCTCGAACAGGTCTCCGCCGCCACCAAGGCGCTGCAGGCGGTCGCCCTGGAGCTGCTCGATGACCACCTCGCGCACTGCGTCTCCGATGCCGTGCGCAAGGGTGGCGACGAGGCGGCCGAGAAGCTGAACGAGGCGTCCGCCGCGATCGGTCGACTCGTGCGCTCCTGATCGTCATGACGCCCACGCTCGCCACGGCCAGCGTCCTGGTCGACATCGGGCGCTCGCTGCGCGAGGCCTTCTTCATGTTCTGGGCCACGTTGTGGCCGCTCGTCCTCGGCTTCGGGATCTCCGGTGCCGTCCAGACGTTCGCCAGCCGCGACGCGCTGCGCCAGAAGATGGGCGATCACCGCCCGTTCGCCGTCGCCCGCGCCACCGGCTTCGGCATGGTCTCGTCGTCCTGTTCCTATGCCGCGACGGCCATGGCCAAGTCGCTCTTCGTGCGTGGCGCGGACTACATCGCGGCGATGGTGTTCATGTTCGCGTCGACGAACCTGGTGATCGAGCTCGGCCTCGTGCTGATCGTCCTCATGGGGTGGCAGTTCGCCGTGAGCGAGTTCGTCGGCGGCTTCATCATGATCTTCCTTCTCGCCACGCTCGGCGCCCTGTGGCTGCGCGGCAAGCTCGTCGTCGACGCCCGGGCGCGGCTCGAGTCCGCCGAGGCCAGCGCACACGAGCACGAGCACGCGGTGGGGGTCGACGCGCCGCCGAGCGAGCAGTCAGCGCCCGTCTCATGGCGGACCCGCTTCCGGTCCCCGGCCCAGTGGGCCGACAGCGCGACGTACACCATGGCCGACCTGACCATGGTGCGACGCGAGCTCGTCATCGGCTACGTCGTGGCCGGGTTCCTGGCCGTCCTCGTGCCGACCTCGGTCTGGCAGGCCGTCTTCATCAGCGGTCACGGGGTCTGGACCAGCATCGAGAACGCGCTCGTCGGCCCCTTCATCGCGATCATCAGCTTCGTCTGCTCCATCGGCAACGTGCCGTTGGCGGCGGCGTTGTGGCACGGCGGAATCTCGTTCGGCGGCGTGATCGCCTTCCTCTTCGCCGACCTGATCACGTTCCCGCTGCTGCTCATCTATCGCCGTTACTACGGCACCCGCCTCATGCTGCGGATGCTCGTCGTCTTCTGGGCCCTCATGTCCACCGCCGGCCTCTTGACCGAGATCATCTTCCGCGCCGCCGGCGCGGTCCCGACGCACCGGCCGGCCAAGGTGGTCTCGGTCGGCTTCGCCTGGAACTACACGACCTACCTGAACATCGTGTTCCTGGCGGTGTTCGGCGTCCTGTACTGGCTCTACCGCAACCGGGAGCGCCTCGGCAGCTCCGGGCGCTACGCGCTCGATCCCGTCTGCGGGATGCAGGTCGAGATGGCGCACGCGCCAGCGGCGGCCGCGCACGACGGCCGACGCGTCTACTTCTGCTCGGATCGTTGCGCCGAACGCTTCGCGTCCGAGCGGCCGGAGCAGTCGGAGCACCGAGAGAAAAGGAGTGCGGCATGGACCCGCAGCGAATGATCGAGCGGCTGGACGCCATGGTCGAGAACGGGAGGATCACGCCGGAGGAGGCCACCCGTCTCCGCGCCAGCGTGGGGAGCGAGGAGTTCGACCATGTGGTGGCCGCGATCCGCGCCCGACACGCCGGCGAGCACGCCGCGCAGAGCGTGCGCGACGGCCGCATGAGCCAGGACGACGCCGACGGGCTCCTCGCCCGCGTGCGCCAGGGCGAGCACTCGCCGGAGCTCCGCAAGGAGATCAGGGCCAAGCAGTAGGAGTGGCCACTCCGTTCCGTCCGCCGGAACGGGTCCGGCGGACCCGGTCGGCCGGGTCGACAAATGCTGCGAGCGTTCGGCCGCGGACGGGCAGTCGGTTCGCTAACGTGCCGAGCCAATGCCGGACTACGACGCGATCGTCATCGGTGCCGGGCACAACGGTCTGACTGCGGCCGCGGTCATGGCGCGGGGTGGGCTGCGCGTGCTGTGCCTGGAGAAGAACCACTTCATCGGCGGCATGGCGTCGACCACCGAGCTCATCCGGGGCTACCGCTTCGAACTGGCCGGGTCGATCCAGTTCCCGGTGCCCAACGAGATCTACGAGGACCTCGAGCTGGGCGCGTGCCCGATCTACGAGCCCGAGGTGCAGTCGGCCAGCATCGGCGGCGACGACGCGCCGCCCATCTTCTTGTACTCGGACCCCGAGCGGCTGCTCGAGCACCTGGGCGAGACGCTCGGGATCGAGGCGGTCCTCGGCATGGCCGAGGTGGCGGCGTGGGCCGACGCGCCGGCGCGCGCCATCGGGCGCTTCGACGTGCGCCGGCCGCCGAAGTCGCTGGACGAGATGTGGGCCGGCACGGCGAACGAGGCAGAGCGTGAGGCGCTGCGCGTCGCCATGTTCGGCAGCGTGATGGACGTCGTGGACCGCTTCCTGCCCGATCCCGTGAAGCACGCGCCGGTGCGCAGCATGCTCAGCTTCCTCGCCGTCAACTCCACCTACCGGGGCCCGTACTCGCCCGGCAGCGCGCTATGCCTCGCCTTTGCGCTGGCCTCGCCGGGGACGGCGACCATGTCCAAGGTGCGCGGCGGCCTCGGCACCATGGCCGACCACCTGCTGGGGCTGTTCGAGCGCCACGGGGGCGAGCTCCGCCGGCACACCAAGGTGACGCGGATCGTCATGGACGGGGGCGCCGTGCGCGGCGTCGAGCTCGGCGAGGGCGAGGTGGTGACCGCGCCGGTCGTCGTCTCGAACCTCGATCCGACGACGACGTTCTGCCACCTGCTCGACCCGGAGGCGCTCCCCGAGGGTTTCGTGCGGCGCGTGGGCGGCATCGACCACCGTGCCGCCTACTTCCAGGCGCACTTCGCCCTCAGCGGGCTGCCCGAGTACCGCGCCCCGTACGAAGAGCTCAACCAGACGTCGTTCGCACGCAACGTGACCTTCTTCGGCACCGCGGAGCAGATGCAGCGCGACTTCGAGGGGTGCGTGCGCGGCGAGGTGCCGGCGTCACCGTCGTTCAACCTGCAGATCCCGTCGCTCGACGACGCGTCCCTGGCGCCCGAGGGAAAGCACGCGGCGAGCAGCTTCGCCTTCTACCTGCCCGTGGCGACGGACCGCGAGACGCAGAACCGCCAGCGCGACGAGATGGCGGAGCGGATGGTGGCGAAGATCGCGGCGGTGGCGCCGAACTTCCCGGACCTGATCGAGCGCCAGCTCAACTACCCGGCCTTCACCTACGAGCTGATGTTCGGCTGCACCGGCGGCGACTTCACCCACGGGCTGCTCCAGCCCGAGTTCATGGGGCCGTTCCGTCCCGGGCCGCGGGGGTGGCCCGACAACCCGGTGCCCGTGTCGGGGCTGTATCTCTGCGGCGCCGGGTGCCACGGCGGGCCCGGCGTCACGTTCATCCCCGGCTACAACTGTGGCTACGCCGTCTTGGACGGTGCCGGTGCCGGTGCCGGTGTCGGCCCGGCGGGCGCCTGAAGCAGGGCGTTGTTGTAGCGCAGCTGGCGCTCCATGAAGGCGAGGAACAGCGCGAT
Organism: Acidimicrobiales bacterium; assembly: GCA_036521235.1. GTDB lineage: Bacteria > Actinomycetota > Acidimicrobiia > Acidimicrobiales > RAAP-2 > Bog-473. Next base: position 4,095 of record DATDIE010000061.1, read on the forward strand.
GGAGAACGCCAGGCTGGTGAAGAGGCTCATCACGAAGAAGATCCACGCCCACTTGAGACCGCGGCGGGTGCCCTCGACGATCGTCCACAGCGGCATGAGCACGACGTTCACGATGACGTAGTCCTGGGCGGCCGAGTCGGCGGCCCAGTTGCTGAACAGCATCTTGGTGTAGTTCCAGTAATTCGCGTTGTGGTACGTGTGCGTGTAGCGCACGTTGAAGTACCACCCGAGCACGATCGAGCAGACCCCCACCACGTAGTAGACGGCCTCGAGCGGGGTGACGCGTCCGGCGCCGCCGCCGGCAGCGAAGAGGCGGCGGTTCACGTACACGGCGACGGCGATTGTCGCCAGGCCAAGGATGCCGAAGATCAACAGCTGCGACGTCATGCCCGTCCTCCTGTGTGCGCGGGTGCGGGTGCGGGTGCGCCCACCCTAAGGGCGGCCGCCGTGGCGCGCCGGGACCGCGCTAGAGGAGCTCGAGCAGGCGTTCGGGCGGGCGGCCGACGACGGCCCGGTCGCCGACCACGAAGATCGGCCGCTCCAGCAAGATGGGGTGCGCGGTGATGGCAGCGAGGAGCTCGTCGGGCGTGGCGTCCGCCAGGCCGAGCTCGCCGTAGACCGGTTCGCCCGTGCGCATCATCTGGCGCGGGTCGTCGATGGCGAGCTGGCGCATCAGCGTCTCGAGGTCCGCCCGCGTCGGCGGATCGTCGAGATAGCGGACGTGCTGCACCTCGACGAATCGCTCATCGAGGATGGCGAGCGCGGAGCGGCACTTCGAGCACGCGTCGTTGACGTAGAGCCGCGCCCCGGTGCCGCCGTCGGTCTCGTCCGCCACGCCGCCAGGATACGGCGGCGCGCCGAGGCCCACGCCGACTCAGCCGGACGCGCCGGGTACCCCCGAGGCCACCGGGAACGCGGCCAGCGCCTGGCTCCAGCTGTAGGTGAGAGCGTGGGCTGGGGCCCCGGCGACGGCGAGCGTGACCGCCATGGACGTCCCGCCGTTGTCGCCGTCGTGGTTGTCGCCCGTGGTGTCGAGGGCCGCGCCCATCACCAGGTTCGGCCCGGACCCGAAGTCGTCGAGGATGCCCTTGCGGTGGCCCCAGCAACCAGCGGCGCCGCGATGCAGGCAGTCGAGGTTGCCGCTGTTGTAGCCGTCGTCGTACATCCAGCCGTACACCGCGTCGAGTCCGTTGGACGAACCGCCGGCCCACTCGGCGTCGTCGAGGACGTAGGCCTGGCCGGGGTCGGGTGGGTCGTTGGCGTCGTCCGCGCCCCGTTGCGCGTTGGCGTTCAACCCCGCGGTGAGGCCGCTGAAGGGGGGCAGGCCGCGGTCGACGCGCTCGAGGTTCACCGCGACGAAGAGCTGGTCGGGGATCGAGAGCTGGGCGAAGCCGGCCGGCAGCACCATGGGCCGGATGCCCTCGAGCGCATGGGCGTGGTTGATGGCGGCCAGGGCGGCGCCGATGCAGGTGGGGGAGTTGTCGATCCCGTTGTCCGAGCAGATGCGGGTGTAGTCGGGGTCCGGCCGCACGTTGCCCGCGGGGTCGGCCACGCCGGCGTTGGACTCGGACGCCGGCACGGTGCGGAGGGGACGGAGGGTGCCCCGCTCGGTGGCGGTGAGCGCGTCGCGCCAGGAGTACACGTAGGGGCCGGGACGGGAGTCGACGGCCATGGTCGCCGCCAGCGACGACCCGCCCCTGTCGCCCGGTGAGACGTCGCCGGTCGCGTCGAAGGCGGCGCCCATCACGAGGTCACGCGAGCCGAAGCGCTGAAGCACGATCTGGCGGTCGGCCCAGCAGCCCGACGTCTGCGTGTTCGAGCAGTCGGGGACGCCGCTGTCGGGCCCGTCGTCGTACATCCACTGGTAGTCGGCATCGAGCCCGTTGTCGACGGCCCCGATCCATTCGGCGCTGACCGCGGCGTAGTCGCGGCCCGGCCCCGGTGGCAGCTCGGCCGTGCCGGCGCCCTTCTGCGCATTGGCGTCGAGCGCCACGGTCAGGCCGGCAAAGGGCGCCAGCCCCCGGTCGACCCGTTCGCGGTTGAGCGCCACGAACAACTGCTCGGGCACGGAGAGCTGCGCGAAGTCGGCGGGCAAGACCATCGGCCCCAAGCCCTCGGCGGCCCGCGCCCGGTCGATGGCGTCGAGCGTCAGGCGCAGGCACGTGCTCGACGAGTCCCCGCCCACGGGCGCGCACGAGTTTGGGTAGTCCGGCGCCGGGAGCATCGACTGCGACGGGTCGCTCAGGGCGCTGCCCCCGTTGCCCGGGGTGGACGAGCACGCGGCGAGGGCGAACGCCCCGACCAGCGTGCACCCGAGCGCGGTGGCCGCTCGGGCGAGGTGCCGGCGCGTCCCGACGGCGCCGGTGAGCTTGTCGGGGGCGCCCATAAGGTGCCCCAACGTAGCCAGGGCCGGACAGGGATCGTGATCGCAGTCCCGGTGGTGCGGGTGGCCGCGGCGCCGTGTTTCGCCCGGTGATCAGGCCGCCGCGGCGGGCTTCGCGGCGACGCCGAGCGTGAGCCAGCACCACGGCTTGGGCCCTTTGACGTAGCGCTGTTCGTTCTGTCGCATGTCGAAGCCGGCCTGCTCCACGAGAGCCGAGGGATCGCGGGTGAGGTGGCAACCGTCGGCCAGGCGCCGTTGCACCGGGTCGATCCGGTGCTGCCACTTCGCCACGCCGGGGTCGGGCGACAGCCCGTGCTCCAAGAAGTGAACGGTGCCGCTCGGCTTGAGCACCCGCCACAGCTCGGCCAGCGCCTGCGCCGGGTCGGGCACCGTGCACAGGGTGAAAGTGCAGAGCGCGGCGTCGCAGCTGGCATCGGAGAGGGGGAGCGCCTGCCCGTCCAGGCCGACGTGCTCGACCGGCACGCTCGCGGCACGGACGCGGCGCTCGGCTCGCCGGCGTGCCACGGGCGAGGGCTCCACCGCCAGCACCGCGTCGACGCCGGGCGGGTAGAGCGGGACGTTGAGCCCCGACCCGAAGCCGATCTCGACCACGCGTCCCGACAGGCCCTCGGTGGCGCGGGCCCGCCACGTGTCGAAGCCGCTGGAGCCGCAGCACACCTCGACCAGCCGGGGCACGACCTGGTCGTTGTAGACGCCCACGCGACGACGCTACCCCCGCCGCTGCGAGAGACTCCCCGCCATGGAGATCTCCGGCAGTGCACTCGTCACCGGCGCGAGCCGGGGCATCGGCCGCGCCGTCGCGCTCGAGCTGGCCCGTCGGGGTTTCGACGCCGTCGCCACGATGCGGGACCCGGCGGCGGGGGCGGGCCTGGCGGAGCAGGCGGACGGACGCCTGGAGGTCCGG
>DATDIE010000062.1:0-2147 GCA_036521235.1 Acidimicrobiales bacterium
GGACGAGTGACGCTCATCGGCGACCACACCGACTACAACGGCGGGCTCTCGCTCCCCATGGCCATCGACCTGGCCACCGAGGTGACCTACACACCGAACCCGGGCAGCTTCCTGGTCGGGATCGACTCCGACCAGTTCCCGGGCGAGCCGGTCGAGATCGCCGTCGGCGGCGGCCCGACGGCCAGCGGGCGCCCGGTCCCCGAGCATGGCCGGCTGGCGGCGGCGTTGCTCCGGCTGCAGCAGACCGAGGTCGGGGGGTCCGTCACCGTCACGAGCGCGCTGCCGGTCGGGGCGGGCCTGTCGTCGAGCGCGGCGTTCTCGGTGGCGCTCCTGCTCGCCCTCGGTCATGACGACGACCCGATGGCGCTGGCGAAGACGTGCCAGGAGGCCGAGCGACAGGCCGGCTCGCACGTCGGGCTGCTCGACCCGCTCGCCATCACCGGCGCACAAGAAGGACACGCGCTCCACATCGACTTCCACACGCGGGAGACCCACCAGGTGGCGCTCCCGAAGGACGCGGCGTTCGTCATCGTGCACAGCGAATCGCCGCGACTCTTGGTCGACTCGCCGTACGCCACTCGGCGCGCCGAGTGCGAGCGGGCGGCGCAGGTGCTCGGGCGGCCGCTCGGGCTCTGCACGCTCGAGGACCTGAGCGAGCTGACCGACCCGGTGCTGCGGCGGCGAGCCCGGCACGTCGTGACCGAGTGCACCCGGGTGCGCGAAGCCGAGCGGGTGCTGGCGCGGGGGAACCTCGTCGCTCTGGGAGCGATCATGACCGAGGGCCACCGCAGCCTGGCTACCGACTACAAGGTCTCGCTGCCGGCCGTCGACGAGCTGGTGGTCGAGTTGCTGGACCAGCCGGGCGTGCTGGGGGCGCGGATGTCGGGGGGCGGGTTCGGCGGGTGCGTCATCGCGCTGTGCCTGGCGGACTCGCCGGCGTTGGACCCGACGGCCCACTCGCCGAGACGGGCCTGGCGGATCAGCCCGGCCGGCGCCGCGGCGCTGCTGCCGTAGAAGAAGGCGAAAGAGCCGCCGGCCCCGACCCGGGGGCTACGACGACTACGAGGACGGCGACGAGGACTGGGCCTGGGACGTCACGACGAGCGCGTCGAGGACGCCGAGGGCGCGCCCGCTGTCGATCGAGTCGGCCGCGAGGGTGAGGCCGGCGGCGAGGTTCTCGGCGCGGCCGGCCAGCATGAGCGCGGCGGCGGCGTTGAGGACGCCGATGTCGCGGCGGGCGCCCGTCTCGCCCTCGAGGACGGAGCGGATGACCTTGGCGTTGAAGGCGGCGTCGCCACCCTTGAGGTCGGCCATCGTGGCGGGCGGGAGGCCGAGGGCGACCGGGTCGACCCGCCATTCATCGAGCTCGAAGTCGCCCCCGGCAGCGGGAGTGGCAGCGGCAGCGGCAGCGGCAGCGCCCGTGGCGCGCACCTCGAGCACGGAGGCCGGGGAGGTCACGCTGAGCTCGTCGAGGCCGTCGTCGGCGTGGATGATGAAGCTGCGCCGGCTCCCGGTGGCGCCGAAGACGCCGGCCATGATCGGGCCCATGGCGGGGTCGGAGACGCCGACGAGCTGGTAGCGGGTGCGGGCGGGGTTGGCGAGCGGCCCGAGATAGTTGAAGACCGTCGGCACGCCGAGCTCCTTGCGCACCGGTCCGACGAAGCGCATGGCCGGGTGGAAGCGCTGGGCGAAGCAAAACCCCATCCCGGCCGAACGCACGCACGCCGCCACGCCCTCGGGCCCGCACTCGATCGCGACGCCGAGCGCCTCGAGCACGTCGGCGGTGCCGACGGCCGACGACGCGGCGCGGTTGCCGTGCTTGCACACCGGCACGCCGCATCCAGCGGTGATGAACGACGCGAGGGTGGTGACGTTGATCGACGCCAACCGGTCGCCGCCCGTGCCGACGAGGTCGACCACCACCGTGCCGTCGGGCAGGCCCAACGGGCAGGGCACGGCGGCGTCGACCATGGCCCGCGCCAGGCCCGTGACCTCCTCGGCGGTTTCGCCCTTCGCGTGCAGCAGCGTGAGGAACGCGCCGATCTGTGCCGGCGTGGCCTCACCGGCGAACACGACGCGCATCGTGGCCTCGGCCTGCGCCGCCGTGAGCGCCTCGCGGCGCGAGAGCGTGGCCAGGACGGCCGGCC
>DATDIE010000063.1:0-2105 GCA_036521235.1 Acidimicrobiales bacterium
CCGCTCCGCCGTCGACGTCGACGTCGACGGCGGCAGGCGTCGCGTAGAACCGCAGTTGTAGCAGGGTTGCACGCCGCAGCGCCGGATGTACGGCAGCGGGGGAGCACGCGGTTCGAGCGGGCCCGATCGGCACCTCCGGGCTCAGCGCGGCCGGGTTGCCCCAGCCGGCGCGGCGTGCGTCAGTCCGTGCGCTCGGGCTGGTCGCTCGGCGCGTGCGCGATCGCGGCGACCTCGCCCGGACGGGGCAGCGGGCCGAACTGCAGCGCCGACGTGTCGCCTTCCATGAAGCGGCTGGTGTCGCCGCCGGCATCGGCCATCTCGTCCATGCTGATCGGGCCGTCGGGGCTGCCGGCGAGGAACTGCTTGATGATCGGGTTCTCCGACATCCGCATGTCCTCCTTGGAGGAGAACTTCACGAGGCTCGAGCGGAACAGCACGCCCATGTAGTCCGCGGTGCGCATGACCGACTCGATGTTGTGCGTGATGATGAAGAACGTCGCACCGGTCTCCCGTTGCGCGGTGACGACGAGCTCGTCGAGGTAGGCGACGCGCACCGGGTCGAGGCCGGAGTCCGGCTCGTCGAAGAGCACGATCTCGGGCTCGGTGACCATGGCGCGCGCCAGGCCGGCCCGCTTCTTCATCCCGCCGGACACCTCGCCCGGGAGCTTCTTGAGGTGGTCCATGAGCCCGACGAGCTCGGCGTTGCGGTAGACGAGCTCGCGGATCTCGGCCTCGTTCTTGCGCGTGTGCTCGCGCAAGGGGAAGGCGATGTTGTCGTAGAGGTTCATGGAGCCGAACAGCGCGCCGTCCTGGAAGAGCACGCCGAACTTCTTGCGCACCTCGTAGAGCCGCTTCTCCCGCAGCCCGACGATCTGGTCGCCGTCGACCCAGATCTCGCCGCGCTCGGGCCTGAGGAGGCCGAGGATGTTCTTCAGCAGCACCGACTTCCCGGTGCCCGACGGTCCGAGGATGGCGGTGATCCGGCCCTTGGGGACGTCGAAGGTGATGTCCTGCAGCACGGTGTGCGAGCCGAACGACTTGGTGACCCCGCGCAGCGAGATGATCGGCTCGCCCGGCGCGATCCAGGGGACCTGCTCGGTCTGCTGGGTGTCGGCGGGGTCGCGTTGGACGGCCAGTTGCTGCTCGGTATCCATACCTAGAGAACCTATGCCCCGTCCGGGGCTTGCGCCCACGTCACCGGGGCGGACCTGGGAAGGTCAGTTGCCCCCGAGCAGGCCGTTCACCGTCTGGCCCAGCTGGCCGAGCAGCCCGCCGGACGTGGTGGGCGTCGTCGTCGAGGACGTGGTGGTGTTCGTGGTCGAGCCGGAGCCCGAACTGGTGCCCCCGTTGAGGGCGTTGGTCAGGCCGTTCACGGTGTTGGACAGCCCGTTGGTGACGCCGCTGACGACGCCGGTCACCCCGTTGACGGTGTTGGTCACCGCGCCGCCCAGGCCCTGGACGGCCCCGCTGACTCCGTTGGTCACGCCGTTCAGGGTGTTGTTCACGCCGTTGGTCACGCCGTTGACGGTGCCGTCGAGGCCGTTGGTGACGCCGTTCACGGTGCCGTTCACGGTGTTGTTGAGCCCGTTGGCCACGCCGGACGGGCCGTTCGAGAGGCCGCCGAGGATCGACCCGGTGCTGCCCGTCGGGTCCGACCCGGTGGTGCCGCCGGCGGCGGTGCCACCGCCCGAGCCGCCCGAGCCGCTGCCGAGAGCGTTGGCGGAGCTGTTGGAGTCGGAGCCGCCCGAGGTGCCCGACGCCGGCGTGGTCGTCGACGAGCCGGGAGGCACCGGCGTGCCCAGCGGCGAGAGCAGCGGGTCGGCGATGGCGGCGTTGGACACCGGCGACGGCGAGGACGGCCCCGAGAACGCGTGCGGGGCGATGATCGCGGCGGCCACGGCAGCCCCGGTGACGGCGACGCCGGCCATGGCGTTGCGCAGCCCACCGCCGGTGGCGCCGCTGCTCGTCGAGTGCACGCTCGCCGCCTTGTGCGCGGCGCGGAACACGGTGCGCTTGATGAGGGCGCCGCCGGCGATAAGGAACCCGGCCAACGCCTCCTTCGATTCGGAGACGACGGCGAACTCGCGCTTGAGGGCCTGGCGGGC
>DATDIE010000064.1:0-2391 GCA_036521235.1 Acidimicrobiales bacterium
GGCGGCGCCGGATCGGTCTTCGTCTCCGAGGCCGCGCGCGACTGGTTGCGGCTGCTCGAGGCGCTCGAGCGACCCGCCGCACGCGACCGGGCGGCGTCGACCGCGCTCACCCCGTTCGTGGGCTGGAGCGCCGAGGACGTGGCACTGGCGGACGAGGCGCACTGGGAGGACCTGCACTGGTCGCTGCACCGGTGGGCCACCCTGCTGCGCGACAAGGGCATCGCGGCGCTGCACGAGACGGTGAGCTTCGAGCGGCGGGTCCCGGCGCGCGTGCTGGGACATCCGGACGGCGAGCGGTTCATGACCGACCTGCGTCACGTGGCCCAGCTGCTGCACGAAGCGGGTGCGACGGAGGGGATCGGGCCGACGGCCATGGCGAACTGGCTCGGGCGTCGCATCCGGGAGGCGGACCGCGACGCGGAGAACGAGGAGCGCACGCGTCGCCTCGAGTCGGACGCCCGCGCGGTGCAGGTGATCACGATCCACCGCAGCAAGGGTCTCGAATTTCCGATCGTGCTGCTGCCCTACGCCTGGGACGGCTACATCCACAAGATCGGCGTCCCCGTCTTCCACGACCCGGCCAACGAGCAGAAGCGGACCGTCGACGTGGGAGGACCCGGCCGGGAGCTGGAGGCGCACCGCAAGCTCGAGAAGGTGGAGGGGCAGGGCGAGGCCCTGCGCCTGTTCTACGTGGCCGTGACCCGCGCCCAGCACCAGACCGTTCTGTGGTGGGCGGGCTCGCGCGACACCGGCGACTCGCCGCTGTCCCGCTTGGTGTTCGACCGTGCGGCCGACGGCGAGGTGGCGCCCTACGGCAGAAAGAAGCGGTCCGACGCCGACGTCGAAGCTGCGTTCGCCTCGCTCGGGCCGTGCGTCGGCGTCGAACGGGTCGCCCCCAACACGGGGGCGCGGTGGGAGCAGGCGCTCGGCGACGCCGCCGCGCTCCACGCCGCCGTCTTCGACCGGACGCTCGACACCGCGTGGCGAAGGGTGTCGTACTCGGGCATCACCCGCGACGTCCACGACGCGCCGGCCATCGGGAGCGAGCCCGAGGACGCCGGCACGACCGACGAACCGGCTCAGGACTGGGCACCCGCGCCGCCGCCGGCGGGCCGCGCCGCCGCCCCGCCGCCGGTCGCGCTCGAACTGGCCGCCATGCCCGGCGGGACGCTGGTGGGCACCGTGGTCCACGAGGTGTTGCAGGAGACCCGGTTCGAGGCGCCGGACCTGTTCGGGGAGGTGGACCGGGCGCTGCGTCGCGCGGAGACGCGCCGGAACGCCGACCTCGGCAACCGGGCGGACGTGACCGCCGGGTTGGTGACGGCGATCGAATCGCCCCTCGGGCCGCTGGTGGGCGACCTGACGCTGCGCGCGCTGCGGCGGGAGGACCGCCTCGACGAGATGGGTTTCGAGATCCCGCTGGTCGGGGGCGACGCGCCCGGTGCGGCCCGCCTCGACGTGACCGACATCGCCGACCTCCTCGAGACCTACCTCGAGGTGGGCGACCCCGTGCGCGCCTACGCCCAGCGGCTGCGTGGGTCCGAGCTCGACGGCATGCTGCGCGGCTACATGACCGGGAGCCTCGACCTCGTCTTCCGCCACGACGGCCGCTTCGTGTTGGCGGACTACAAGACGAACAAGCTCGGCGGCCCGGACGAGGCGTTGACCTCGTGGCACTACCGCCCCGACGCGCTACAGGCCGAGATGCTCGACGCGCACTACCCCCTCCAGGCGTTGCTGTACACGGTGGCGCTCCACCGCTATCTGCGCTGGCGCGTGCGCGACTACGACCCGGCCCGCCACCTCGGCGGCGTGCTGTACCTGTTCCTGCGCGGCATGAGCGCGGTCGAGCCCGTCCGCGTCGACGGGCAGCCGTGCGGCGTGTGGTCGTGGGCACCCCCGACCGAGTTGGTCACGCGGCTCAGCGACCTCTTCGACGAAGGCGACGGCGCGTGAGGGCGTCCGACACCGAGCGCGACGTCTTCGACGCATCGACGGCGCGCGGGGCGACCGGCAGCCTGGCCTTGTTCAACGCGGCGGGGATCCTTGCCCCGTCCGACGCGCACGTCGCCCGCTGTCTCGGCGCGCTCCGCGGCGGGACGGACGACGCCACGCTCCTGGCGGCCGCGCTGGCCGCCCGGGCGCCGCGGCTCGGTCACGTCTGCGTGGACCTGGCGGCGATCCGGGACACGGCGAGCAGCGAGACCGAGAACGACGTGGAGATCGAGGCGCTGCCCTGGCCGGCGACCGAGGCGTGGCTCGAGACCGTGGCGGGCAGCGGGCTGACCGGCCCCGACCTCCCGCTCCACCTCGAAGGGGCGAACCTCTACCTGAACCGCCTCTGGCTCGACGAGGTGGCCGTGGCGGACGACCTGCGCCGTCGCGCCGAGA
>DATDIE010000065.1:0-2891 GCA_036521235.1 Acidimicrobiales bacterium
CGAGAAGATCCGCCACCACGCAGAGGACGTCTTCCTCGATGCCACTCAGGGTGACGACTTCCTCGGGGTGCAGACCTACACCCGCCAGCTGATCGGCCCGAATGGTTGGGCGGGATACGAAGACGGCGTGCCCGTCCTCGACATGGGTTACGAGTTCTACCCGGCGTCCCTCGGCAACTGCCTGCGGCGTGCGTGGAGCTATACCCGAGGTGCAGTGCCGCTCTCCGTGACCGAGAACGGGATCGGTACCACCGACGACGACCAACGGATCGACTACGTGCGACAGGCGCTGACGGGGGTGCTCGATGCGATCGACGAGGGCGTCGACGTCCGCGGCTACACGTACTGGTCGCTGCTCGACAACTTCGAATGGGCGCTCGGCTATCGGCCCCGGTTCGGCATCGTCAGCGTCGATCGCACCACGTTCGTCCGGACGGGCAAAGCGAGCGCGTCCTGGCTCTCCTCGGTGGCTTCCGCGAACGCCCTCGTGAGCTAGCGGTCGCCGCCGCTCACGCTGGCGCCGCGAGCTCCGCGTTCGCCTCGATGGCGTCGATCACGTCGGTCCAGAGCGCTTCGGGCAGGTCGTGTCCCATGCCGGGGTAGGTAATGAGTTTCGCGTCGGGAACGGCCGCTGCGGTGGCCTCCCCGCCGCTCGGCGTGACAAGTGGGTCCGCCTCGCCGTGCAGCACCAGGAAGGGAAGCCGCACTCCCCGCAGCCCCTCGGTTCGGTCAGGCGAGGCAAGGATGGCGGCCAGCTGGCGAGCGGTTCCCTCCGGGCAGTACGACCGGTCGTAGGCCTCGGCCGCCCGCGCCCGCAACACGCTCTCGTCGGCCGGATACCCGGGAGAGCCGATCACCTCGCTCCCCGCCACGCTCGCGTCGATGGCCTCATCCCTGCTGGTCGCGATAGGGCGCAGCAGCGCTGCGATGGCCTCACCGGTGGGAGCGCCCACCGAACGGTCGCCGGTGGTGGACATGATCGAGCAGACGGAGAGGAAGCGATCTTGGTGATGGATCGCCAGCGCCTGCGTGATCATGCCGCCGAGGGAGGCGCCGACCACGTGCACCTTGGAGAGCCCCAGTTCGGTCAACAAGCCTGCGGCGTCATCGGCCATGTCCTCGATCAGATATGGCGCCGACGAGGTGTCACCGCCGAAGAGGTCCGTGATCGCAGGAAGTCCCTCGAGCTTCGTGGAGAGGCCACAGTCGCGGTTGTCGAAACGAATCACGAAGAACCCTCGCCCCCTCAGCTGGTCGACGAAGCCCTGCGGCCAGGTGATCAGTTGGGCACCCAGACCCATGACGAGCAGCAAGGGCCGATCTGCGGGATCTCCGTCGGTGACGTACTCGATGTCGATCCCGTTGGCGTGAACGTTGGGCACTACTGGCTCCCTTCGGCGGCGATTGCTCCCGACTTCCTACCAGGCTGACCGCCGGCCCCGTGGTCTCCGCCGGGCGCCGCCTCGGCGGAGACCGGAGTGTGGCCGTGCGTCGCCCTCCAACGCGGCCCGGGTTTCAACCCCACCAGGACGACCTCGATCGAGGCCATGCAGGCGATGAACAGCGGGAACGCCGCAACGTCGAACGTCCATTCTTCGATGGTCAGGAGCAAGATGACCATGCTGATCACCGCGCCGATGTACGAATGCACGGTCTCGGTCTCAGGGTGCGTCCAGCTCTTCATCACCGTGGGGATCCCCGCCAAGAAATCCGCGGCGATGGCGGCTGCGATCGCCAAGACACCGTTGCGCGTGGCGAGCCACACGACGGTGCCCACGACGGACATCGCACCGCACGCGTAGTCGATTCGTCGAACCTTCCAGACCGAGGTGGGGTTGTGGAACGAGCCCACGAAGACGAGGAGGGGCATGAATCCGATCATGAAGGTCGGAAGGGCGCGCAGACCCACACCCTCATCGAGCTCTACCGCGGCCGCCAACAACGGCGCGACGGCCCAGAGGAGCCACGTCACCCGATTGGGCTTCGTCGTTCCCCGCAGGGTGTCTCGTAGGTATACGGCCGTGCCGAGCGCGCCGATTGCGCTCCCGAGGTAGACCCAGTTGACGCTGATCACTGCGCCACAGTCTGCTGCCCGTAGCCCTTGTCCGTCATCTGGAGGGCGACGTCTCCTGGTCGAAGAGGGCCACTAGGTTCGGCGCCGGAGGAAGAACCGCGGGAGCACCGGTAGCTATGGATCAGAAAGCGGACAACTTCGATGGGTGAGCTCGTGGTCGTTGCCTTCCTCGGGGGCCTGATCACCGGCATCTCGCCCTGCATCGTCCCCGTGATCCCTGTCGTCGTCGCGGGGGGCTCGTCGGCGACCGACCGCTGGCGCCCCTACCTCATCATCACCGGCCTGGTGGTCAGCTTCAGCCTCACCGTCCTTTTCGCGCAGACGGTGCTCAGCTTCCTCCACCTGCCGCTCGACTTTCTCTTCTGGCTCGGCATCGCGATGCTCGGGGCGATCTCGCTCGGCCTGCTGATCCCGCGACTGGGTGAGCTGCTCGAGCGACCGTTCGCACGGCTCGGCTCGACTCGTTACGCCAAGGAAGGTGGCGGTTTCGTCCTCGGCCTGAGTCTGGGGCCGGTGTTCGTGCCGTGCGCCGGCCCGGTTCTGACCGCCATCTCGGTCGCCGCCGCGCATCGCCACGTCGGAGCATCCGCGCTGTTGGTCACGCTCTTCTACGCAATCGGCATCACTCTGCCGCTCCTCGTCCTGGCCGTAGTGGCGCAGCGGACGGCCGCGAGCTGGAAGTCGTTGCGCAGTCGCTTGCCGCGGGTACGACAGGTCGCGGGGGTCATCCTGGGGCTGGCCCCCTTGGCCATCGCATTCAACAGGCTGGGGGCGCTGCAGCGGGACGTGCCCGGCGACACGACGGCGCTCGAAGACC
>DATDIE010000066.1:0-2118 GCA_036521235.1 Acidimicrobiales bacterium
CCCTGCACCTGGTTGAGCGTCGCCTTCGTCGCCGCGGCCTCTTGCTCGTTCGCCGACGCGAGCGACTTGGCCTGCGCGGCTTCCGTCTGCGCCTGTGCTGCAACGGACTGCTGCTGCGTCTCCTGGTCCTGAAGGTGTGACTCCGACCCTTGCAGTGCGTTCTCGTCGCGGCTCAGGTTGCCGACGATCTGGTTGGTGTACTGGTCGCGCGCCTGGTTCAAGGTGGCGGAGGACGAGAAGTAGGACGTGAAGTTGCTCTGGGGTGTCCCGTAGACGTACGCGGCCACGGCGTCCGACGCCACGAGCTTCTTGTCCACCGACACTTCCGACTTGGTGCGGACGAGGCTGGCCGCGAGCGACTGCAACTGGTTCTGCGCGTTCTGCAGGTCTTGCTCGGCCGTGTTGTATTTGTCGTCCAGGATCGAGCCCTGCTGCTCCTCCTGGGTGAGCGTCCCCTCGATCTGCGAGACCTGGGACTGGGTGGAGTTGATCTGGGACTGGTTCGGGGCCGGACCCGGGAGCGTGGTGGACGTGTTGGTGGCACTCGCCCCGGAGGCGACGAGCGGCGCGCAGAGCGCTGCCAGCATCCCGGCGACGATCGCCACACGGGTGGCGGGGGTGACTCCGCCGGCAGTGGCCCGACACTTCACTGCTCTCACCTGGTAAATCGTAACGGCTCTGACGTCGCAATTTCGGCACCCGCCGCGTGGCCGTCAGGTTGCGACCCCCGTTCGCGGGGCGTTCACCTTCCGGTCGATTGCTTCGTCGGGCGGCCGTCCGTAGGGTCACCGTGCGTGGAGGGCGTCGTGACGACAACCCAGGGGAGGCTGCGCGGCGCGTGGCGCAGCGACCTGTGGTCGTTCTCGGGCGTGCCGTACGCACGCGCCCCGATCGGCGAACTGCGATGGCGGCCACCCGTACCCGCGGAGCCCTGGGACGGCGTCAGGGATGCATCCACCTTCGGCGCCATCGCACCGCAAGCCCCTCCCGTACCTGGGATCACCAGCCCATCGGATCCCGACGCCTCCGAACCGCAGAGCGAGGACTGCCTCTTTCTCAACGTGTGGACGCCGGCTTTGGGCCCCGAGGCCCGGCGGCCGGTGCTGGTCTTCGTCCACGGAGGAGGCTTCACCTCGGGGAGCGGCTCGGTGTTCCTCTACCGCGGCGGGAATCTCGTCCGTAACGGCGACGCGGTCGTGGTCACGATCAACTATCGGCTGGGCGCGCTCGGGTTCCTCGGGCATCGCGGGCTGGCCGAGGCCGACGGGATGGTCGGCAACTGGGGACTCATGGACCAGGTTGCCGCGCTGGCGTGGGTGCGCGAAAACATCGCCGCCTTCGGCGGTGATCCCGCCAACGTCACGATCTTCGGGGAATCGGCGGGCGGCTTCAGTGTGGCAGCGCTGTTGGGATGCCCGGCCGCGCAGGGACTGTTCCGCCGCGCCATCGTCGAGAGCGGTGGAGCGCACGTCCACTCCGTGGAGGAGGCGGAGCGCGCCGCGAGCCGGCTGGCGGAGGAACTGGGGGCTGCGTCGTGCGACCGGGCGTCGCTCGAGCGCGTTCCGGCGACGGAGCTGGTCGCCGCGACCACCGAGCTGGGCAAGCGACGCCCCGACCCGGGGCTCGTCCCGCTGCCCTTCCTGCCCGTGATCGACGGGATCTTCCTCCCGACCCACCCGTTGGAGGCCGTCGCCGACGGCGCCGCGGCGGGCGTCGATCTCATGATCGGCACGAATCGCGACGAGCTGACGCTGTTCGGCCTCGGGAATCCCGCCCTCCTCGCCATGGACGAGCCCGGCTTGGAGCGCTGGATGGCCAATTCACTCCCGGACATCCCGCCCGCGCAGGTGATCGAGGCCTACCGAGAGGCGCGCCGGGCGCGGTCCGAGGCGACGGAGGTCAGGGACGTGTGGGTGGCGGCCGGCACCGACATCGTCTTTCGCTGGCCGAGCCTCCAGCTGGCGGCGGCACACCGCACCTCTGGTGCGGCCACCTTCGTCTACCTCTTCGACTGGGAGTCGCCCGCGTTCGACGGCATGCTTGGCTCGACCCACGCGCTCGAGTTGCCCTTCGTGTTTGGCGCGGTGCACGTCCCGGTGGTGCAGTTCTTCTCCGGGG
>DATDIE010000067.1:0-2804 GCA_036521235.1 Acidimicrobiales bacterium
GGCGCCATGGCCGGCGTGCCCGGCGGCGCCTTCGCAACCGACCCCGTGCGCGGCGCCGAGGCGGTGGCCCGGCGGGCCATGGTCTTCGCCCAGATCGGCCTGCTGACCCACCCTGCACTCGTGAACGGTGTGGCCGGCGCCGTGACCACGCGCGACGGGGTGGCGTTCTCCGTGGGTGCTTTCACCGTGCGGGGCGGCAAGGTGGTCGCCCTCGACATCCTGGCCGACCCGGATCGACTGCGGGCGCTCGACCTCACCATCCTCGGCGCCTGAGCCTCACGCTCCGATGGCGTCGAGGTAGTCGCGCAGGCGGGCGAACGCAGCCGCCGCCTCGGGCACACCGGCCGAGACCAGCCCCTGCCACCCGTGCACCATGCCGGGCCACGACTCGGCCGTGACCGCGACGCCCGCGTGCGACGCCGACCGGGCCAACGTCTCGGTTCCCTGGCGCAGCGTGTCGTACTGCCCAACGGGGAGGTAGAGCGGCGGCAGGCCGGCGAGGTCCGCCATCGCCGGCGACAGGCGCCGATCGGCGAGGGCCAGCTGCCCGCCGGCGTAGTCGCGGCCGCGGTTGCGCACCCATGCTGCGGTGAGGAACGGATCGCGGACGGGTTCGGGGTTCTCCGCCGTCACGGCGAGGTCGAACCAACCCGAAATGGACACGAAGCAGGCCGGCAGCGCCAGCCCCTGGTCGCGCGCCGCCAGGACGGTACCCAGCCCGAGCAGGCCGCCGCACGAGTCCCCGCTCACGACGAGATGGGACGGGTCGACCCCGACTCCCTCCGCCACCAGTCCGCCGTAGGCGGCGGCGCAGTCGTGGTGCGCCGCCGGATACGGGTGCTCCGGAGCGAGGCGGTAGTCCGCCATGACGACGCGGGCCTCGAGCTGTTCGGCGAGCATGGCCCCGTAGAAGTGATAGTCGTCGAGCGGGCACGAGACGAGACCACCACCGTGACAGTGGTAGACGATGCGGTCCGGGCGCGGCCGGCGCGTGTCCTCGTACCAGGCGCAGCGCACCCCTCCCAGCTCCGTCTCGGTCACCCGCACGTGCGCCGGCACCGGGTGACCGTGGAAGGGCGCCAGCATCGCCCGCACCGCCCGGTAGTCCGCCTCCGGATCGGCGAAGTCGGGAGGGACGAGCGCGAGGATCTCGGTCAGCTGGCGGCTGGGCACGACTCTTGGCGCGGCCGCCTCAGGCCAGGTCGTAGTCGTCGAGGTCGGGTTGGCGCGTCCGGTCCCAGTAGGTGTGGAGATCGAAGGGCCAGTTCTGCGTGACCCGTCCCCGTGCGTTGCGGTACCAGGTTGGGACGTCGGCGACGCCCCACACCATGGCGGCGTTGCCCTCCTGCATCTCGCGGCCATAGCGCTCGTGCACGTCGCGCCGGCAGGACATGGTGCGATGGCCCGCCCGCAGGAGAGCGCCAATGGCCTCGACGGCGTAGCGGACCTGGCACTCGACCATGATCAGAATGCTGCCGTTGATGACGAGGTTGGTGTTCGGCCCGTACAGGAGGAAGAAGTTCGGGAACCCCGGCACCGTCATGCCGAGATAGGCCTGGGCGTCGCCGCCCCACTCCTCGCTGAGCTCGACGCCGCCCGATCCGAAGACCCGCATGGGCGCGACGAACTCGGAGGCGCTGAAGCCGGTCCCGTAAATCAGGACGTCCGCCGCTCTCACCACCCCGTCCGCCGTGCGTACCCCGTCCGGGGTGATGGACTCGATGGGCGTCGTGACCAGATCGACGTCGGTGCGGCCCATGGCGGCCGCCCAGCGTCCGTCGTCGCGCAGGGCCCGCTTGGCGAAGGGCGGGAAGTGCGGCGCCATCTTCTCGTACAGCGTGTCGTCGTCGACCTGGGCCCGCAGCACATCGAGCAGCATGGAGCGGACGAAGTCGTTCGCCGCGCTCACCGCCTCGGTGTGCTCGTCCCAGGCGGGGTCGACCCGGGCGGCGACCAGCAGCCCCTCATGCATGAGCCAGAACTGCCACACCCGGTCCCAGCGCCCGTAGTTCGGGAGCAGGTCCACCAGGTCGTGGAACTCGGGCGGGAAGGGGTCGCCGTAGTTGTCCGTCGGCAAGAGCCACGGCGGGGTCCGCTGGTAGACGTCGAGCTGGGACACCTCCCCGGCCAGACACGGGACGAACTGGGCCGCACTGGCGCCCGTCCCGACCACCGCCACCCGGCGTCCCGCCAGGTCCACCGAGTCGTCCCAGGCCGCCGAGTGGAACGACGGCCCCGCGAACTGCTCCCGGCCTGCAAGGGCCGGGAACGACGGGCGGTTGAGCTGGCCCACCGCGCAGACGATCCCGTCGACCCCCTCCACTGACTCCGTGCCGTCGGCGCTGCGCACGGTCACCGCCCAGCGTCGGGTGGCGTCGTCGAAGCGGGCCTCGGTCACCTCGCTGTTGAAGCGGATACACCCCCCGAGGTCCAGGTCCTTGGCCGTCGACTGGAGGTACGCCAAGAGGTCGGGCTGGGCCGAGAACCGCGACACCCAGTCGTTGGTCTGGGCGAACGAGAAGCTGTAGAGCTGGTTGGGCACGTCGACGCGACAGCCCGGGTAGACGTTCTCCAGCCAGGTGCCGCCCACGTCGGCGTTCTTCTCGAACACCGTGACCTCCACCCCGGCCTGGCGCAGGCGGTGCGCCGCCGCCAGGCCCGAGGCACCCGCCCCGATGACCGCGCAGCGGAAGGTGCCGCCGACCTCGCCCAGACGCCACGTCGGTTCCCGCGGGTCGGTCCCCTCGAGCGCGAGCTCCTCGGTCAGGAAGCCCTCCCAGTGCTCGGTGGCGCCGGCGCCGACG
>DATDIE010000068.1:0-4308 GCA_036521235.1 Acidimicrobiales bacterium
GGTTCCGGTGTGAGCCTGGTCGTCCTCTTGTCGGGACCAAATCTCAACCTGCTGGGGGAGCGCGAACTCTCAATTTACGGAAGCGCCACCCTGGGCGATCACGTGGCCCGGGCCGAGGCGACGGCGGCGCGCCATGGCCTGACACTCGAACACCTCCAGACCAATCACGAGGGCGAGCTGGTGGAGGCGGTGCATTCGGCGCGGGGCCGGGCCGACGCGCTGGTCATCAACGCCGGCGCCCTCAGCCACACGTCGTGGTCCCTGCATGATGCCGTGGCCGCCTTCGAGGGGCCGTCCGTCGAGCTGCACATCTCCAACCCGGCCGCCCGCGAG
This sequence comes from Acidimicrobiales bacterium, assembly GCA_036521235.1. Lineage (GTDB taxonomy): Bacteria > Actinomycetota > Acidimicrobiia > Acidimicrobiales > RAAP-2 > Bog-473. The sequence continues at coordinate 334 of DATDIE010000068.1, forward strand.
CCGTTCCGCCACACCTCGGTGCTGGCCCCGGTGGCCGACGGGGTGATCGCCGGCTTCGGGGGGCTGGGCTACGAGCTCGCCGTCGACGCCGTCGCCGCGCTGCTGAAGGGAGCAGACCAATGACCACGACCACCCGCGCCAACCCGTACGTGCCGGCGACGACCGCGCTCCCGCCGCTGACGGTGACGGGGCGCCTGGACCGCCTGCGCGCCGCCTTCGATGCACAGGAGATCGATGCGCTGATCGTCACGACGCTGGCCAACGTCCGCTACCTGACGGGCTTCGCCGGGTCGGCCGCCGTCCTCACGGTCACCCGCGACGCCGCGCTCCTCACCACCGACGGTCGCTACCGCACGCAGTCGAAGGAGCAGGTGGAACAGGCCGGCGCGGCCGCCCAGGTCGACATCACGATCGGGCCCCTGTCGGCCCAGCGCCAGGCGGCTCAGGAGCGCCTGTCGGGCCCCACCCGGATCGGCCTCGAGGCCGACCACGTGTCGTGGACGGCGCAGCGCACCTGGGGCGACCTCCTCGGCGCCGACCGGCTCGTCCCGACGTCCAACGCGGTCGAGGCGCTGCGCGAGGTCAAGGATGCGGCCGAGATCGCCCGCATGGAACGCGCGGCCGCCATCGCCGACGCGGCGCTCTTCGACACCCTGCCGCTCATGAGCCAGGGCGTCACCGAGGAGCACTTCGCCCTCGAGCTCGATACCGCCATGCGCCGTCACGGCGCCGAGAGCACCGCCTTCGAGACGATCGTCGCCGCCGGCGAGAACTCGGCCAAGCCGCACCATCACCCCGGTGGGCGCACGATCGCCCACGGCGACCCCGTCGTCGTCGACTTCGGCGCCACGTACGAGGGCTACCGCTCCGACATGACGCGCACGTTCTGCGTGAACGAGGACCCGACCGGCGAGCTGGCCCGCATCTTCGAGGTCGTCCGCACGTCGCAAGCCGCCGGCGCCGAGGCGGTGAAGCCCGGCATCAGCGTGAAGGACGTCGACGACGTCTGCCGCCGGATCATCGCGGACGCCGGCTGGGCCGACCGCTTCGAGCACGGCACCGGCCACGGCGTCGGGCTCGATATCCACGAGGCCCCGACGGTGTCCCAACTGGGCACTGCTATCCTCGCCCCCGGATTCGTCGTCACCGTCGAGCCCGGCGTCTACGTGCCGGGCAGCGGCGGCGTCCGCGTCGAGGACACTCTGGTCGTGACCGAGGACGGCGCACGCGCACTCACCCGATTCACGAAGGACATCCATGGCAGTCTCGACCAATGACCTGAAGAACGGCATGAGCCTGGACCTCCCCGAGGGCCTGTTCAGCGTCGTCGAGTTCCAGCACGTCAAGCCGGGCAAGGGCGGCGCGTTCGTGCGCACCAAGCTCAAGAACGTCCGTAGCGGCGCGGTCATCGAGCGCACCTACCGGGCCGACGAGAAGCTCGAGCAGGCGATCATCGACAAGCGCGACATGCAGTTCCTCTACCGCGACGGCGCCGACTACGTCTTCATGGACACGGCGAGCTACGAGCAGATGACGGCCGCGCCCGAATCGCTCAGCGGGGCGCCCAGCTACCTGAAGGAGGGCGACGCCGCGATCCTGCAGATGTACAACGGCGAGATCGTCGGGGTCGACCTCCCCGCCGCCGTCGCGCTCACCGTGACCGAGACCGAGCCCGGCATCCAGGGCGACCGGGTGTCGGGCGCCCGCAAGCCGGCGACGCTGCAGACGGGCCTCGTCGTCCAGGTGCCGCTCTTCGTGAACACCGGCGACGTGCTCAAGGTGGACACGCGCACCGGCGAGTACCTGACCCGGGCCTGACGGCCCCGCCGCCTCGCCATTCCGCCGGACCTGCCGTCCGAGGTCTCCGCCGTGCCATCCGACTCCGCCGCCGCCCCCCGCCACCAGCAGCGCGAGCGCGCGCTCTCGTTGCTCTACGAGGCGGAGCTCAAGGGGGAGGACCCCGTCGCCGTGGCGGACGCACTGGCGGTGCCACCGGACCCCTACGTCCGCACCCTCCTCGAGCATGCCGTCTCCACCCGCGCCGAGGCCGACCGCCGCATCGCCGCCGCCTCGGTGGGCTGGCCACTCGAGCGCATGGCCGTCATCGACCGGCTCGTGCTGCGCCTCGCCGTCGCCGAGCTGCTCGACCCGGCGGGACCGCCCCCGGCCGTCGTCATCGACGAGGCCGTCGAGCTGGCCAAGACGTACTCGACGGACGAGTCCGGCCGCTTCGTCAACGGGATCCTCTCCACGCTCGCGCCGGACTTGCGGCCGCCGGCTGCGTGAGCTGCCTGGGTCGGACGCGCCTGAGGCCCGCAGCATGCGACCGTGGCGCAACACCCATTGATACGATCTCGTCGCAGGAGAGGGAGGACGTCGGGGGATGTCGCACGCCAAGGTTGTCGTCGTGGGTTGTCTGGCGTCGCTCGCGCTGGTGCTGGCCGCGTGTTCGAACAGCCCCGCCGGGAGCAACCGGTCACAAGGTGCGACGAGCTCCGGGTCCTCGGGGAACTCGGGTGGCGAGGCACAGACCGACATTGTGAAGTCCTGCGAAGCCGACTACAAGGTCCTCGAAGTCGCGCTGGCAGCGTACGAGGCTTCGGTCGGATCGAACGCGGTGCCCCCGGCGCCGTGGAGCGAGTCGACCTACGTCTCGAATTTCTCTCCGCTGACATCGAGCAGTGTCAAACAGGGCCCGTTTCTGCACAACGCACTGGACCCCCAGGACTACGTCATCGAGTACGACGCGCAGGGCAACGTCTGGATCGAGCCGACCGGGACCTACGACACGAGCTACAACGCCAAGCACGCGGCCTCCGACAAGGTCTGCGAGTCGATCCTGCAGTAGCCCGCTCCCGGACCTCGAGGCCCGTGCCCGAGCCGGCCCGGCGAGACTCGCGAACCCCGAGGCAGACGAATCCTTCCGACGACCCCTGTCCGCGGCGCCAGGTCTCGCGCTAAAGTCCTCTCCTGACCGTGAAGTGGGTTCCGTGAGGCCCACACGGCAGGAGGAGTAGTGGCCGAACGCGAGCGCAGTCATACGCGACCCCTCGGGGGCGTGTTCGTGGCCCACTCCCAGGTCCTCACTTCCGCCGACGTCCAGCGCGCCCTGACGCGGATGTCGCACGAGATCGTCGAGCGCAACGGGGGCGCGTCCGACGTCGTCCTGGTCGGCCTGCAGACCGGCGGCGTGCCCCTGGCCACCAGGATGGCCGAGGTCCTCCGTCAGATCGAGGGCGAAGTGAACCTCGAGGTCGGCTCGCTCGACGTGGCCTTCTACCGCGACGACATCGGGCTGCGGCCCGTGCTGCCCGAGGCCGTGACCGACATCCCGGTCGACCTGGCCGGGCGCGTCGTCGTGCTGGTCGACGACGTCCTCTTCACCGGGCGCACCATCCGGGCGGCGCTCAACGCCCTCAACGATTACGGCCGGGCCCGCTCGGTCCAGCTGGCCGTCATGGTCGACCGGGGCCATCGCGAACTGCCCATCCGGCCGGACTTCGTCGGCAAGAACCTGCCCACGCGGCGCGAGGAGATGGTCGACGTCGGCGAGGACGGCGTCTGGATCGGCACCCTGGAGGACAGGTGAGCACGCCACACCTCCTCTCGGTGGCCGACCTCGGCCGCGACGGCATCGCCGAGGTCCTGCGCGTCGCCGAGTCGTTCGCCGAGGTGGAACGGCGCTCGGTCCCCAAGGTCCCCACCCTGCGCGGCAAGGTGGTGGCCACGCTGTTCTTCGAGGAGTCCACGCGCACGCGGCTCTCGGTCGAGACCGCGGCCAAGCGCCTCTCGGCCGACGTGCTCTCGCTGGCGGTGGCCAGCTCGTCGGTGAAGAAGGGCGAGAGCCTGCGCGACACGGTGGAGGCCGTCGAGGCGTTGGGCATCGACGCAGTCATCATCCGACACTCTTCGTCGGGGGCTCCCCACCAGGTGGCGCGCTGGGTGCGGCGCGCCCGCGTCGTGAACGCGGGTGAC
>DATDIE010000069.1:0-4664 GCA_036521235.1 Acidimicrobiales bacterium
GCGCGTGCGGCGGCGGGCCCGCCCCCCAGTACCCCATCTGCAGGCCGATCTTCATGTCCTTCACGTGCTGCTCCTCTCGGGGGTCAGGCCTTGGCGATGATCTCGTCGGCGAACCAGCGCACGGCGCCGAGCCGCGCCGCCAGCGCCTCGTCGTCGGGTGTCCCCGGCGCCACATTGACGAACATCCACGGCGCGCACACGAAGTCGGTCACGCCCGCCTCGGCGAAGCGCCGGTACAGGTCGGGGTCCGGCCGCTCGTTCAGCGACACGTAGATGCAGAAACCTTCTTCGTCCTCGCGGCCCGCCTTCTTCATCGCGTCGCGGAGCTCGGCCAGGTGCATCCACGCCTCGTCCTCGCTGTAGGCGCCCGCGGCGATCCATCCGTCGCACAGGGCGGCCGTGCGCCGCAGGGCGATCGGGGAGTGGCCGCCGCCGATGATCGGGATCGCCTCGGTGGGGGCGGGGAGCATCTGGCACTCGGGGACGTCGTAGTACTCGCCGTGGAACTCGACCCAGCCGTCCTGCCACAGCGCGCGCAGGGCGACGATCATCTCGTCGAGCCGCTTGCCCCGCGTGGCGAAGTCCTGCCCGGTCTGGTCGAACTCCTCCTTGCACCAGCCCACGCCGACGCCGAGGCGCACCCGGTTGTCCGACACCACCGCCGCCGTGCCCACCGCCTTGGCCACCGTGATGAGGTCGCGGGCGGGCGCCACGTAGACCCCGGTCGTGAACAGCAGGTTCTCGGCCACCGTCGCCATCCCGGCGATGAGCGTCATCGGGTCGGGCCACGGCGTCTCCGCCTCCCAGCCCGGGTGCCCATCCGCGCGCTGCGAGTACGTGTAACGCGATTCCAGCTCGCGCGGGTTGAAGAGGTGGTCCGACACGTACATCCCGGCGTAGCCGAGCTCGTTGCACGCCTTCGCCAGCGGCACGGCCTGGCGCGTGGGCAAGAAGCTGACGGCCTGGTGGAAGCGCAGCTTGCCGTCGGCCCGGCGCGCCTCGGTCACGTCAGCGGGCCCGGGCGGGCAGCGGCGTGCCCCCGACCGGCGCCGACGGCGCGAAGGCGATCGGGATGTGCTTCGTCCCGTTGATGAAGTTCGACTGCAGGCGCTGCACCTCGCCGTCGAGGCGCATGTCGGGGATCCGGTCGAGCAGGCGGTCGAACATCACAAGGATCTCCATGCGCGCCAGGTTGGCGCCCAGGCAGAAATGCGGGCCGCCCCCTCCGAACGCGATGTGGTTGTTGGGCGTCCGCGTCACGTCGAACGCATTGGGGTTCTCGAAGGCGTCGTCGTCGCGGTTGGCGGAGGTGTGCCAGAAGACGATCTTGTCGCCCTCCTTGATCTCCTGGCCCCGCAGCTCGAAATCGGCCGTGGCCGTGCGCCGGAAGTGCATGACCGGCGTGACGTACCGCAGCATCTCCTCGACCGCGCCCGGCAACAGCGAACGGTCCTTTCGCAGCAGCTCCCACTGGTCCGGGTGGTCGAAGAACGCCGCCATGGCGCCCGACATGAGGTTCCGCGTCGTCTCGTTCCCCGCCACGATCAACAACATGAAGAAGAGGTCGAGCTCGAGCTGGTCGAGCTTCTCGCCCTCCACCTCGGCGTCGATCAGCACCGACACCAGGTCGGCTTTCGGCGCCAGCCGCCGTTGGGACGCCAGCTCCTCGGCGTAGCTGAAGACGGCCATGGCCGCTTCGCCCGGGTCGGCCCCGGGGACCTGGTACTCCGGGTCCTCGGCGCCGATCATGCGGTTCGACCAGTCGAAGACCATGCGCCGGTCCTCCTGGGGCACGCCCAACAGCTCGGCGATCACCAGGAGCGGGAGCTCGGCCGAGATCTCCTCGACGAAGTCGGCCGTGCCGCGTTCGCACACCGCGTCGATGATGCCGTCGGCGTACTCGACGATCTTCGCCTCCAGGTCTCGCACCATCTTGGGCGTGAAGCCCTTGTTGACCAGCCGCCGGTACCGGGTGTGCATCGTCGGGTCCATGTTGAGCATCATCATCTGTTGCTGGACCAGCTGATCGTCGTCCATCTCGTGGAACAAGGAGCTCCGGCGCGCCGACGAGTAGTGCTCCCAGTCGCGGTTGACCTGCACGCAGTCGTCGTAGCGCGTGATGGCCCAGAAGCCACCCCGCGGCGCCACCTTTTCGGGGTGCCAGTAGACGGGCGCCTCGGCCCGGAGTTCGTCGAACCAGTGGTGGGGGACCCCGGCCACGAAGTTCCGCCCGTCGATGAGGTCGATCTCGTCGAGGCTCAAAGGACCCCCCTTTCGCGCGCCGGGACCGGCGCGGTGCGGCACCGGAATGCCTGCTGCCCTTCCGAGCAATTTCTAGAACGTGTGTCAGTGTGATCATACGCACAGAGCGGGGCGGCAGCCCGCGGCGGCGCGGTCGCCCGGCGCCGCCGCTGCCGCTCTCCGAGCAGGGGTATCTTCCCGGGGCACCCTTCCCATCTGACGCGTGGGCAACGCCGCACCGCGAATCGAGGACGAGACCGTTGACCTACTGCCTGGCCCTTCGCCTCCGTGACGGATTGGTGTTCCTGGCCGACACCCGTACCAACGCCGGCGTGGACAACGTCGGGACGTACCGCAAGATGCACGTCATGCAGCCCGCGCCGGACCGCCTCTTCGTCATCGAGTCAGCCGGCAGCCTCGCCACGACACAGGAGGTCCTCGACCGTATGGAGCGGGACCTTGCCGGCGACGGGCTTGAGAGCCTGGCGACCGTCTCGCACCTCTTCGAGGCCGCGCTGTACCTCGGTCGCCTGAGCCGGGAGGTGGCGGCCTCGCACCGCGAGGGCCTCAAGGAGGTCGGGGCCGACGCCACCGCCACCTTCATCCTGGGTGGGCACGTCGGCGACGACCGACCCGACATCCTCCTTGTTTATCCCGAGGGCAACTACATCCGGGCCTCCGACGACCGCCCATTCCTGCAGATCGGCGAGAGCAAGTACGGGAAGTTCATGCTGGAGCTGGCGGTCGAGGCCAACGTCGACCTGGTCACCGCCGTGAAGATCGCCCTCGGCTCGATGATGAGCACCGCCCGGGCGAACCTCTCGGTGGGGCCGCCGTACGACTTCGGTGTCTACAGCGCCGAGACGGGGACCTTCAGCGAGTTCCGCATCGACAGCGACTCGCCGCTGCTCGGCAAGATCCGTGAGGTGTGCGAGCGGCACCTGCTGCGTGGTATCGCCGAGTTACCGGCGATCACCGAGGAGGACGTGACGGACGTGCCGGCCGCGACATAGCCACCGAGCCGACCAAGCAACGGCGGGAGAACAGACGATGCCGAACGAAGACGACACGCCGGCCAGCGACCGTCCGTGGGTGGAGCGGGTCTCGACTGGAAACCTCCCGTCTCCCGACGAGGTACAAGCACTCGTGGTCGAGGGGTACGACCGTTTCCGCCATCTCGGAGAGGGGAGGGTGGCCGACTACATCCCGGCGCTGGCCCAGGCCTCGCCCGACGCCTTTGGCGTCTGCGTGGCCGGGGTGGGCGGAGGCGTCTACGCCATCGGCGACGCGGAGGTGGAGTTCACCATCCAGAGCATCTCCAAGCTCTTTGTCTTCGCCCTCGTCTGCGACGCGCTCGGCCCCGAAGAGGCGCGCCGCAAACTCGGCGTCAACAGCACCGGGCTCCCCTTCGACTCGGTCATGGCCATAGAGCTCAGCGCCGACCGCACCATGAACCCGATGGTCAACGCCGGCGCACTGGCCACCTCCAGCCTCGTGCCGGGAGAGAGCGCCGAAGAGAAGTTCGAGTCCGTCATGCACGCCCTCTCGCGGTTCGCCGGGCGGCGGCTGGCGATGGACGACGAAGTCTACGAGTCCGAGACGGAGACCAACTTCCGCAACCGCGGCATCGCCCACCTGCTCTACGGCTACGGGCGCATGTACTGCGACCCCGAAGTCGCAACGGACCTCTACACCCGCCAGTGCGCCCTCCGGGTCAACGCCCGCGACCTGGCGGTCATGGGTGCCACCCTGGCGGATGGCGGCGTCAATCCATTGACCGGCGAGCGGGCGATCGCCGCAGCCAACTGCAAGCGGGTGTTGGCCGTGCTGGCCACGGCCGGGCTCTACGAGCGCTCGGGGGAGTGGCTCTACGACGTCGGGCTTCCCGGAAAGAGCGGGGTCAGCGGGGGCCTGGTGACGGTGTCGCCGGGCAAGGGCGGCGTCGGGTCGTACTCGCCGCCCCTCGACGACGCCGGCAACAGCGTGCGCGGGCAGCGCATCACCACCTTCCTCTCGGAGGCGTTGGGGCTGAACCTCTTCACCTCGGCCCCCCTTCGCGAGGGAGCCAGGCTGCCGGGCTAAGCGAGGGCCGTCGCTCCCACGAGTCCACCGAAAGGGCGGCTGGGCACCCTGCTCTGGTTCGAGCCGAAACGAGAACCTGTTACAGTTTTGGGCCGAGCGCGGCCTTGACCTGGCAGGGACCGCCGAGTGCACGCGAGGCTGCCCCACGATGTTCCTCGAAGAGAGCCCCGAGCAGCAGGAGCTGCGCGCCGAGCTGCGTCGCTACTACGCAGACCTGCTCACCGAGGACGTACGCGCCGGGTTGGTCGACGGTGGCGAGGGCGGCGACGCCTGGAGCCAGGTGGTCCGACAGATCGGCAAGGACGGCTGGCTCGGCATCGGCTGGCCCACCGAGTTCGGCG
>DATDIE010000070.1:0-5120 GCA_036521235.1 Acidimicrobiales bacterium
ACGTGCTCGACGCGATGGCCGAGATCGACGTCCGCCGCGTCGTGGTCGTCGTGGGCCACCGCGGCGAGTGGGTGACGAAGACGCTGGTGCAGCACGCGCCCCCGACGATGCAGATCGAGTTCGTCGAGCAACTGACCCGCTCGGGCACCGGCGACGCGCTGGCCGTCGGGCTGACGGGCCTTCCCGACGACGACGACGACGAAGGGGAGGACGTCGTGGTCCTGCCCGGCGACACGCCGCTCCTGCGGCCCCAGACCCTGGCCGCCCTGGTGCGCGCCCACCGGCTGGAGGACGCGGGGGCGACGCTGCTCACCGCCGTGGTCGAGAACCCCTCGGGCTACGGCCGGGTCGTGCACGGCAAGGACGGCGACGTGGCCCGGGTGGTCGAGGAGGCGGACGCCACCGACGACGAGCGCGCCATCGACGAGGTCAACACGTCGATCTACTGCTTCCGGCGCAGCATCCTGGCCCCCACGCTGCGCCGTCTCAGCCCGGCCAACGCACAGGGCGAGTACTACCTGACCGACGCCGTCGCCGTCCTCCACAGCGCGGGCTACACCGTGCGCTCGCTCGTGCTGCCCGACTCCATCGAGGCGGCCGGGGTCAACGACCGCGCCCAGTTGGCCGTGGCCGAGGCGGAGCTGCGCGACCGCATCAACGAGCGCTGGATGCGGCGGGGCGTGACGATGTGGGACCCCGAGCGCACGTACGTGGACGCCGAGGCGCAACTCGAGGCGGACGTCTCGCTGCTGCCCGGCGTGATCCTGCGCGGCGCCTGCCGCATCGGCGCGGGCTCCGAGATCGGGCCCAACACCGTCCTCACCGAGAGCGTGGTCGGCAAGGGTGCGGTCGTCGAGGTCAGCGTGTGCACCCGGGCCACCATCGGCGACGGGGCTCGGGTCGGCCCCTACAGCGTGCTCGAGGCCGGGGCCGAGGTGCCCCCCGGCGCGGAGGTGGCCCCCCACGCGGTGCTCGGCGGCCCCGAGGGCTGAGGGGCCGGGCCGATCGCTCCTCGTCCAAGCGACGCGGCCGCCCCCGGGCGCGGCCGGCTGACCCCCCGTACAGCGGGGCGGTAGCGTCTCTGTCGTGGAGCTGATCCCGCGCCGGCGCCTGGAGCTCGTCTCCGGCCGCGCCCACCCGTCGCTGGCCCAGGACATCGCGGGCCACCTCGGCGTCGAGCTCGGTCAGGCCAACCTGCGCGAGTTCGCCAACGGCGAGATCTACTGCAAGTACGACATCTCCATCCGCGGCTGCGACGTCTTCATCATCCAGACGCACGCCACGCCGGTGAACGACTCGCTCATGGAGCAGCTGATCATGATCGACGCCGCCAAGCGCGCGTCGGCCAAGCGCATCACCGCGGTGTGCCCGTACTACGGCTACTCGCGTCAGGACCGGAAGTCGACCGGACGCGAGCCCATCACGGCGAAGCTCGTAGCGGACATGCTCTCGGCGGCCGGCGCCGACCGGGTGGTCAGCGTCGACCTGCACTCCGGGCAGATCCAGGGGTTCTTCGACACGCCGTTCGACCACCTGGTGGCCGCGCCGGTGTTCGAGGCCTACATGCGCGAGCACTTCGGCGACGAGGTCGTCGTGGTGGCGCCCGACGCCGGGCGGGTGAAGGTGGCCGAGCGCTACAGCCAGCACCTCGGGTGCGACCTGGCCCTGATCCACAAGACGCGCCCGCGCGGCACCTACAACGAGGTGCAGGCCCGCCACGTGATCGGTGAGGTCGAGGGCCGCCACTGCGTGCTGATCGACGACATGATCGACACCGCCGGCACGATCTGCGCCGCCGCCGAGCTCCTCGCCGAGTCCGGGGCGGCGGACATCTGCGCCATGGCCACGCACGGCGTGCTGTCCGACCCGGCGGTCGACCGCCTGAAGGCGGCCCCGATCTCCCGGGTCGTCGTGACCGACACGCTGCCGGTGGCCGAGGACCACACCTTCGACAAGCTCGAGGTGCTCTCGGTGGCCAAGATCATCGCCGACGCGATCGACGCCGTGTTCGAGGACACCTCGGTCTCTGAGCTCTTCGGCGGCGACAACCTGGTGTAGGGCGTCGCTACGGCGACGCCGGCGCGGCGCCGACGCTGACGGCGGTGATCTCCGAAGACCCCGCTGCCGCGAGCTTCACCTCGGTCATTCCCGCTGAGAGCGGCACCACGGCCTCACCGGCCGCATCGCTCACTGTGGCCGGTGAGGACCCGGCACCCGGGGAGACGGTGACGGACGGTACGGGGTGCCCGCTGCCATCGGCGAACTTCACCGTGACCGTCGTCGCGTGCGACGCATCGAGGTAGATGCTGCCGTCTTTGAGGACGGCGTCGGGCGACGCGCCGACCCCGTAGATCCAACCGCGGCCCGGGAAGACATGGACGCCGGGCACGATGCTCGAGAACCCGGGCACCTCGGTGTGCACGGTGCGCATGGCATCCGGGCTCACCGAGAGGTCCAGCTGAGGTCCGAACGACAATTGGATGCGACCAGGTTCGCTCGCGACGTAGTCGCCGGTGGGCGCGGTCAGGACCGCACAGGCATGGAAGCGGGGGTCTTCGTACCGCGCCGTCACGTTCGGGACGTCCACGTCTTGGATCTCACCGTTCCAGTGGTCGTCGTGGAGGCCGACCCACACCGGGTATTCGATCACGACGAAGTTGCCGATGCCGAGGCGGCGACAGCTCGATTCCTCGAGGATCTCGGCCAGCCGCCCGGTGTTTTTGGCCGTTCCAAGGATGTAGTTCCGGTCGGTGGAGTCCAGGAAGTACGGCGCCAGGGGGTTGTCGCCGTACGCACTGCGCATGAGCGGCCGTTCGCTGTTGTCGAGCAGCTGGGGAAGGCTTGCGACGGCGAGCACGACCAGGGCGACCCGCAGCAACCAGGGCGACCACCGGGCCAGGATCACCGCCACCAGGGGGGACCAGACGACAAAGAGCGGGATGAAGAACCGGACCTCGAAGATCTGCCATCGAGCGACCCCGGCCAGCAGGAGATATCCGAGCGTGAGTGTGGCGGCCATGAGGACCAGCAGCTGCAGGCGCCGGTCTCTTCGGCGGACGAGCAGCATCACGGTCGCCGCGACGCCGCTCACGCAGATGAGCACGATCTGAAGTGGATTGGCCCCTTCGTCCTCGCTCCGATCCCAGACCGTGAAATTCCGCACCTCGAAGGCGTCGAAATACACCGGCGAGTCGTTGCCCACGAAGTAGTCCCAGTTGTCCAGCGGTACGCCGAACAGGTCGTAGATGCGATGGAACTTGCCCAGGGCGAACCGGCTCACGGCAGTCTCGGGACCGCTGGTGCCGTTTCCGATCATGAAGTTCGCGGCCGTCGACCGCACGATGTCCGCCCCGGCGGCCCTCCACGTCAGATTGGTGCTGAGCACCGCTTGAGCGTCCGGCCCGTCCAACGACCCGAAGACGGTCTGGTCCTGATAGAGGAAAGGTCCGGCGACGACGGCCGCCACGGCCACCGCGACGACGCCGAAGACGACGACGGTCTTCACTCGCTGCCGGGCACCGGTCGTCGTCTCGGTGAGGATCCGGAAGAGCACGACCACCAGGGCCACGGGGCCGAGGAGGACGAGGACGGTGCCCTTCGTCATCAGCGCGAGCGACACGGACAGGCCCGCAAAGACCGCGAAGGACCAGTGGCGAACGGGCAACGCCAGAACGACATAGACGAGGCAGACCCCCAAAGAGGCGGCGAACAGGTTGTTCTCGGTGCTGGTCGCGGAGAGGACAAGTGACGGCGTCGTGATGCAGATCACGACCGCACCGACCTGGGTCAAGCGGGAACCGCCGAGAAGCCGAGCGATCTCGGAGACCGCGACCACGCACACGACGGCCGCGCAGAGCTGGACGAAGCCATCCAACCTGTCGCCGCCCACGAGCAGATGGAAATGCGCGAGGTTGTACTCCGTCAGGGGCGAGTAGTCGACCTGCGCCGTGAAGTGAGCGGGAAAGAACGCAACGCTCCGGTCCTGGATCCAGTGCTCGACCCGCGCCAGGTGATAGTCGAGCGAATCCCCGTTCGAGGGGAGATAAGCCAGAGCCAGGTACACGAGCACGCCGAAGTAGAAGCCCACCACCGCGAGCCAGGCGGCCACCTCCGTCCCTTCGGCGTCAGGCCGGATCTTCCGCCAGGCGCCGTAGCGGGGCCGCTGCAGGGCGCCGGCCCTCCGGTCGCGCAACGCCGGCCAGGAGGCGGCCAGGAGGACGACGGCGATGGCGAGCCAGACGGCGAGCACATCGTCACGCGCGAAGTGAGATCCCAGACTGCTCAACTCCGTGATGGCGAGCAGGAGCGCCTCAAAAAGGAGCCAGGCCAGGACGAAGGCACCGCGCCGGGTGAGTCCGGCTTGGCCCAGCCAGGCCCGCCGCACCCAGACCTGGAACCACAAGAGGAAGAAGACCGCGGGCAGGACGAGGAGTGCCATCACCCAGAGAAGGCCGGAAAGGCCGTCGCCAACGGCGTCGGCCCGGCGGCCGTGTGCCGGCTGGCCGCCCGTGCTACCAGGCCAGTCCCAGCTACGCGCATCCGGGGAAATATAGTGAGGCAACCGCATCGAATTGCGGGCAGAGAGTGTTTGGTGTCCTGCGTCTTGCCCGGGCCCCAATCGGGAGGCCAGCTTGGCATTCATCTATGAAGTCCCAATAGATCCTGATGCTGAGACCAGCCATGCCTTCGCCCTGTCGATGATCGGGCACAACAAGAGCGTTCTCGAGGTCGGGTGTTCTACGGGCTATTTCACGAAGTATCTCGTGGAGCGCGGGTGCAACGTGGTGGGAATCGAGATCGATCCCGACGCCGCCACGAAGGCGGAGGCGTGGGCCGACCACGTCGTCGTCGGGAACCTCGACGACAGCGACCTGTGGAACGAGGTGAAGGATGAATCGTTCGACGCGGTCGTGTTGGGCGACGTGCTCGAGCATCTCCGCGACCCGCTGACGGCACTGCGACACGCCGCGCGAAAGCTCAAGCCATCGGGATTCATCGTGACGTCCCTGCCGAACGTCGCCCACGGCGACGTGCGTATTGCTCTGCTGCTCGGCCGCTTCCGGTACGCCGAGACCGGCCTCCTTGACCGCACCCACATGCGGTTCTTCACGCTCGAGTCG
>DATDIE010000071.1:0-5506 GCA_036521235.1 Acidimicrobiales bacterium
AATCTCTGATTCTTGTCAATCGTCCCGCATCCGGCTGCGCTCCGCCGGGCCGAATACGTTGCCGAGCCGATCCTCCCGGGTCTCGGCGTGAGCGTCGTAGAGCTCGACGAGGAAGCCCCGGGTGGCGGCGAGGTCGACGCCCGGGAGGAGGTCCTCCATCCGCTCGGCCAGCTGGGCCTCGAACTCGGCCAGCCGGGACCGCCCCGCCGGTGTCAGCTCGATCCGGGTCACCCGCCCGTCCCCGGTCTCGTCGACGGTGTCGGCCACCCACCCCTGTTGGCGCAGGCCGTTAATCATGGCGGAGACCGTGGGTTTGGTCACGGCGTTGGCTGCGGCCAGCTCGCCGGCCCGCCGTGAGCCGCCGAGCAGGTAGAGCAGCGTGCGGTACTGGGCCATGCTCATGTCCCCGCCCCGGGCCACCTGCTCGAACTCCCGGTAGAGCGAGACGACGAGGCGTACGCCCGGTACTCCGTCGTTCGTTGCCGCGGCCATTGCTGCACCATAGGTTCGGTGCCCTGGCGAAGGGCATAATTGCCTCGTGGTGGGTGGCGAGGACTCAGCACCGACGCTCGGCGCGGCGGCGCACACGTTTGCCGGCTGGCGGTCGCCGCAGCTCATCGCAGCCGCGTTCGTCCTGACCCTGGCGGGACGCGTCGTCGTCGGCAACTGGAGCTGGTGGGACCTGGTCGTCCCCGCGGCGATCGTGGCCGCCCAGCCGTTCACCGAGTGGCTGGTCCACGTCTTCCTGCTGCACTTCAAGCCGCGCGCAGTCGGCGGCCGGACGATCGACCCGCTGGTGGCGCGCAAGCACCGGGCGCACCACGCGGACCCCAAGGACGCCAGCCTCGTCTTCATCCCGATGCCGGCGTTGCTCGCGCTCGTGCTCGGCCTGGCCGCGGTCCTGCTCTTGGCGATGCCGCTCTCGCGGGGTCTCTCGGCGCTCCTCGGTGCGTACGCGGTGCTGTTCGCCTACGAGTGGACGCACTTCCTGATCCACTCGTCGTACCGCCCCCGGCACCGCGCCTACCGCTCCATCTGGCGCGCCCATCGCAACCACCACTTCCGCAACGAGCACTACTGGTTCGGCGTCACCACCAACCTGGCCGACCACGTACTCGGCACGTTCCCCGACCGCAGCGCCGTCGAGGTGTCGCCGACGGCGCGGACGCTCGGCGTCGAGGTCGGCTAGGGCACTCTCCGCCGGCGGGCCGGGAAAAAAGGTGCCGTTCGAGTTTTGATGTTTGTATGGCCGTTGCCGTTCGATCTCTCGGCGAATCTTGAACCCCTGGGTTCAAGGGGTGAACGAAGAGGTTCAAGATTCTCTGCAGTCTTGAACCCGAACCGTAAGAGGAGTCGCGATTTGCGGCGGCGTTGCTTTCAGTCCAGCTCGAGCGCACCGTCCCCCGACAGAACGCCGGTGCGGCCCACGCCCTCCTCGACGCACAGCTGGGCCAGCGTGTCGGCGTCGGTGATGTTTCCCCAGGCCCGGGCGTCCGACGCGGTGCGGCACGCCACGATGCCGCGCTCGACGGCTCCCTCCCGGTCGAACGTCACCGTGTACGTCTCGACCCGCACCGGGCCGGTCGCCCCCTCGTCCACCGCCCGCCGCGGCAGCGCGTCGACCTCGGGTTGCACGTCGCGCCAGGCGAAGGGCCCGTCGCCCCCGGCGGGCGGCCGCGACGCGTACACGCCGACGGAGTGCTTCGTCGCGTACCAGCCCAGCCCGGTCACCAGCGCCGCCGTGCCCGGGGCGTCCCGCAGCGCGCCGACGGCCCGGGCGATCCCGTGCGACGTGTAGTTGTTCCCCGGGCCCCCGCCGAACGTCAGCCCGCCGGTCAGCGTCAGGGGCCGGGACGGGTCGTCGATCGCCAGCCCGAGCTCGGCGGCCGCCATCTGCACGACGACCGGGAAGCAGGAGTAGAGGTCGACCGCCGCCACGTCGTCGATCCCCACGCCGGCCAGATCCAGCGCCGCCGCGCCGGCCAGGCGGATGGCGGGGGAGCGGTACAGCTCGTCGCGCTCGGAGATGAACCAGTGGTCGTGGGCGTCCGCGCCGGCCAGCGGGAAGACCCAGCGCTCCTCGGGCACCCCCGCCGACCGCGCCGCGGCGACCGAGCACACGATGTACCCGGCGCCCTGGTCGACCTGCATGTTGGCCGTGCACAGCTTGGGATAGGGGAACGAGACCATCCGGTTGTCCGGCGAGGGGGTCACGATCTCCGACGCCGTCCGCGCCGTACGGATCCACGCCGACGGGTTGGCCGCCGCCACCTCGCTGAAGCGCGACCACAACGCCCCGATCCGCGCCGCGTGCTCCGACAGGGTCCAGCCGTTGGCGGCACGCAACGCGTTTTCGAACAGCGGGTAGGCGTGCACCGGCAGGACGAGGCCACGGTTCATCTCGAGGTCCGTCGCGCCCGGCTTGTCGATGCCGAACACCTCCGGCGCCGGCGTCCCGTCCGGCTGCGTGGCCCACTCCAGCCAGGGCTTCGCCGGGTCGCGCCGCGCCAACGCGCGGGCGTACATGGCCTCGGCGCCGGTCACGAGGACGACGTCCAGCTCGCCGCGGCTGATGGCCCCGCAGGCGTCGTGCATGAGCGCCTGGGGC
This sequence comes from Acidimicrobiales bacterium, assembly GCA_036521235.1. Lineage (GTDB taxonomy): Bacteria > Actinomycetota > Acidimicrobiia > Acidimicrobiales > RAAP-2 > Bog-473. The sequence goes on from DATDIE010000071.1 coordinate 2,609, forward strand.
GAATTGCCGCCGATCGCCGAGAGCATCAGCTGACGAGGCGCCGCACCCTCGGCGAACCCGAGTCGCCCCGCTACCGCCAGCGCGGGGTTGACGGCGTGCCACCCGAGGGGCGCCACGACGCGCAGGCTGTCCGCCCGGTGCAGGAGCGAGTGCCCGGCCGGGGCGGCGCCCCCGGGGGCGGCCCCGTCACAGTCCTCCGCGGCCGCCCGCAGCGCGGCCGTCATGAGCTCGAGGGGCTCCGGGCGGTCGGCCGCGGCCAGCCCGGCGTCCGCCGGAGTCAGCACCTGGCCTACCCCGACCACGACGGGGGTGCGCGGGTCTAGGGCCATGGCGCGCAGCAGCGTACCTGGGTGCCACCAGCGGCCCCCGGGGGCCCTGGGGGCGGCCCAGGCCGTCGGTAGACTCGACCACCATGCGCGTTGCCGTCGGCTCGGATCACGCCGGGTTCGACCTCAAGGAGATCCTGCGGGCCGAGCTGGCCGCGCACGGGCACGACGTCATCGACCTCGGCACCCACGACGCCGTGACCTCGGTGGACTACCCCGACTACGGCGCCGCGGTCGGCCGTGCCGTGGCGGCCCACGAAGCCGACCTCGGCCTCTGTGTGTGCGGCACCGGCAACGGCATCGCCATGGCGGCGAACAAGATCCCGGGCGTCCGCGCCGCCGTCGTGCACGACGTGACGACGGCGTCCTTGGCCGGACGGCACAACCACGCCAACGTGGTCTGTTTCGGAGCCCGGACCACCGGGGTGTCCGTCGCCGTCGACGCGCTCGCCGCCTTCCTCGATGCGCCCGAAGAGCCGTCCGAGAGCCGGGGGCGTCACGAGCGCCGCATCGAGAAGCTGGCCCTCCTGGACGGCACCGAGGGCGCCGACAGAGAACTCGTCCACCACACGGCACCCGAAGGGACTCCATGAGCAGCTACGACGACGCGTTGAACGAGGACCCGGCGGTCAAGGACCTGCTCGGGCGCGAGCTCAACCGCCAGCAGACGACGTTGCAGCTGATCGCGTCGGAGAACTTCACCTCGCCGGCGGTCATGGCGGCGACCGGCTCGGTCCTCACCAACAAGTACGCCGAGGGCTACCCCGGGCGCCGCTACTACGGCGGCAACTACATCATCGACGAGGTCGAGGACCTCGCCCGCGACCGGTGCACCGACCTCTTCGGCGCCGAGCACGCCAACGTCCAGCCGCACGCCGGCGCCAACGCCAATCTGGCCGTCTACCAGGCGCTGCTCGATCAGGGCGCCACGGTCCTGGCCATGCGCCTCGACCACGGCGGGCACCTCTCCCACGGCAGCCCCGCCTCGATCGTCTCGAAGTTCTGGCGCTTCGTGTCCTACGGGGTGACGCCCGAGTCCAACGACCCGGACAACCCCGGCGAGGTCATCGACTTCGACCAGGTCGCGCACCTGGCCAAGACGGAGAAGCCGGCGCTCATCGTCGCCGGCTCGACCGCCTACTCCCGCATCATCGACCCCCAGCCGTTCCGGGAGATCGCCGACTCGGTCGGCGCCCTCTTCATGTTCGACGCCGCGCACCCGGCCGGCCTCATCGCCGGCGGCGCCCATCCCAGCCCCGTCGGCATCGCCGACGTCGTGACCCTCACCACGCACAAGACCCTCCGAGGCCCCCGCGGCGGCGCCATCCTCTGTGGCGAGGACCTGGCCAAGAAGATCGACAGCGCGGTCTTCCCGGGGCTCCAGGGCGGCCCGCTCGAGCACGTGATCGCCGCCAAGGCCGTGGCCTTCGCCGAGGCGGCGCAGCCCGAGTTCCGCCAGTACGCGGCCGACATAGTGACGAACGCCGCCGCGCTGGCCACGGCGCTCGCCGCTCACGGCTTCCGCGTCGTGTCGGGCGGCACCGACAACCACATGCTGCTCGTCGACCTGCGCCCCTTCGACGCCGACCTCAAGGGCAAGGAGGCCCAGGAGGTGCTGGACCGCGCCGGCATCACCTGCAACCGCAACACGATCCCCGACGACCCCCGCAGCGCGTTCCAGACGTCGGGGCTGCGGCTCGGCACCGCGGCGGAGACGACGGCCGGCATGGGGCCCGGCGAGATGCAGATCATCGCCGACCTCATCGCCCGCACCCTCAAGGCCCGCAGCGACGAGGCCGAGATCGCCGCGGTGCGCGCCGAAGTCGCCGTGCTCTGTGCGGCGTTCCCGCCCTATCCCGACCTCCTCGGATAGCGCATGCCCGACATCGGCTGGTACGGCCTGGTTCTGGTGGTGGCAGCCGCCTCGACCGCCGCACTGACCGTCCCCGCCAAGCGCATCGCGCTCCGCGTCGGCTACGTCGCACACCCGGGCGAGCGCTCGGTGCACAAGAAGCCGATCCCCTACGGCGGCGGCGCCTCGATGTTCGTCGGGTTCCTCGTCGCCGTGCTCGCCGCGGCGTGCGTCCCCCAACTGCGCGGCATCTTCCACGACTCGCCCGAGATGACCGGTGTCGTCCTCGCCGCCGGAGCGATGTTCGCCGTCGGGCTCATCGACGACGTCCGCGACATGTCCGCCCCCGCCAAGATGGCAGGCCAGGTCCTCGCCGCCAGCATCCTCTACTTCTTCGGCGTGACGATGTACGAGCTCAAGATCCCGCTCGCCGGCTTCTACCTCCTCACGCCGGGCATCATCCCGCTCATCACGGCGATCTGGGTGATCGCGCTGACCAACGCGGTCAACCTGATCGACGGGCTCGACGGCCTCGCCGCCGGCGTCGTCGCCATCGGCGGTGGCGCGCTCGCGCTCTACGGCATCCGCCTCATGGGCCTCGGCCTCATCCCCAGCGACAACGTCGGCCCCCTCGTCGCCGTCATCGCATGCGGCATCTGTCTCGGCTTCCTGCCCTTCAACTTCAACCCGGCGCGCATCTTCATGGGCGATGCCGGCGCG
>DATDIE010000072.1:0-16028 GCA_036521235.1 Acidimicrobiales bacterium
GTTCGCGCACCTCTGCGGCGCCTCCCCGATCGACGCCAGCAGCGGTAAGCAACACCGGCACCGACTCAACCGCAGCGGCGACCGTCAGGCCAACTCGGCGCTATGGCACATCGTGATCACCCGCATGGTCTATGACCCCCGCACGACTGAGTACATCAAACGTCGCACCAAGGAGGGACTTACCAAGAAGGAGGCGGTTCGATGTCTCAAGCGCTACGTCGCTCGAGAAGTGTTCAGCCTGCTACCTCGCGAGAAACTGGGGCTTGACAACCCATAGGAGCATCGTACGGGGCTACTCGCGAGCTGTCGATAGCAAGATAGGGAGGGTGGATCTGAGAATCGACGAGGAGCCGATCAGTCGGCTGGACAAGTATGCGGAGATCCCGGCCTCCTTCAGCGTCGACCGGGTCTTGGAGTTGTCGAGTCCGGACTCTGCGCTGGTAGGGATCATCCTGACTGAGGCGGAGGTCGCCTTCCCCTGGCTCAAGGACTACGACGCTGAGGAGGGTGAGGGGCCGACCCGCTGGCTCAGGCAATTCGATACGTCCAACTGGGGGCTGCTTGCTGCCTACGACGGCGTAGACAAGATCGGTGGCGCCGTGATCGCCTTCCGAGCACCCGGGGTCGACATGCTCGAAGGAAGAGATGACCTGGCGGTGCTATGGGACATCAGAGTCCGGCCCGGGGATCGTTCGGCCGGCGTGGGCTCCGCGCTGTTTCGCGCCACTGAGAACTGGACCCGTGCCAAGGGTGGTCGGATGCTCAAGATCGAGACTCAGAACGTGAACGTCAGAGCCTGTCGCTTCTATGCCGCGATGGGTTGCACGTTGGCTGCCATCGACGAAAGGGCGTACAGGAACCATCCGCAGGAAGCCCAGTTGATCTGGTTCAAGAACCTGCTTTGACTGCGACAAGTCCGGCGTAGAGGGGCACCTCGAACCGCTGGAAACAAGCGATCAGCCTGCGACGGCAAACAGCTGCCAGGGCTGGAGAACACCCTTCAGGTGATGTTCGCCTCGGTCGTCGAAATCAATGTCCGACCCGGTCAACAGGTCCTTGACCGTTGAGGAGACAACGACCTCGCCGGGACCCGCGCAGGCCGAAACGCGTTGTGCGATGTGGACACCAATGCCGCCGATGTCGTCGCCTCGCAGTTCGATCTCGCCTGTGTGAACGCCAGCTCTGATCGAAAGGCCCTGAGCGCGAGCTTCGCGCTCGATGGCGCATACAGCCCGGAGCGCCGCGGTCGGGCTGTTGAAGGTGAGCAGGCTGCCGTCTCCTGTTGACTTGATCACACGTCCTCGAAAGTGGTCCGTCTCGCGCCGGGCGACGTCTTCGTAGGCGTCGAGGAAACGACCCCAGTGGCGATCACCCAGGCTGGCGGCTAAGCCAGTGGAATCGACGATGTCGGTGAATACAACGGTTGCCAGCACCCGTTCCCTACTCGGGCGCGCGACGCTGGCACCGAGTATCTCCTCGAGCGGTTCGAGCAGCTGGAGGGCCGAAGGGCCCAGCACGCCGCCCTCGCCCGCGAGGGCGACGAACCGTGCATCGGCTATGCGCTCAGCTATATACCGGCCGCCCTCGATTCCCTTTATCCCAAAGGTGCTCCGCTGCCGGCTGATCACCACAACCGGCACCGACACCAAGGGCAGCATGGCGCGCACGTCAAGGCTGGCCCACTGCTCCAAGAAGCGAAGCACGCTGCTCCTGGTGCACGACGACCTCTGGTAGCGCGCGTACCAGTGAAGAAATACCTCGTCTTCGGACTGTTCGGGATTGAGCATCCGCGCCAGTTCGATCGTGCCCCATCCCTGATCGAAGGCCGCTAACGCGGCCGCGAAGGTAGGTTCGGTCACTCCTACCTCGTAATCGGGTGCTTCGAGTAAACGGGCAAAGGTGTTGACCAGCACGAGCGCGTCGAGTCGCTCTGGCTGCGTCGCCCCCATGAGAATGCCGGTCGGGCCCGCGTCGAGCGCGGCCAACAGCGTGACGCGCTGAGTCCGCGTCGCATCCATGACCGCCTCGAAGTCTTCAATCCACGCCTCCCAGCCCGGGGCGCCGTCTGGAAGGGGGTCCGAGGCACCCGATCCTCGGCGATCAACAAGAATCAGGCGGCAGATCCCAGCGAGAGCTCGAAAGAGGCGAGCGGTTCCGGCGTCTTCCCACCACACGTCGACGTTGTTGAATGAACCGGCGTTGAACAGCAGCGTCCGTGGACCTTCGCCGATGACCTGGTACGCAACTCTTTCGTTGCCAACCCGAGCGAACTGAGTTTCCACTGCTGCCATGCCTCCAGATCGTAACCATGGCCCTTTGTCCGATGCGATGGCATGGAAGCATGGCGACGGACACACGGATCTGAACTGACCGCGAGGTTGAGCGGGTGACAAAGAGACCGTTGTTAGCTGACCTTCCCGGCGCACGGGGGCGCTGTCAGCAGCCATTCGCTTTGCCTACCCTGGTAGCCGACCAAGGAGGCGCTGATGCACCAATTGAAGCCGGGCGAGTCGTGGGATCCATTTCCTGACGCCAGGTTTGTGGACGACGCCGCGCATCGCCACGAAGCGCACCGCGCCCTGTGGCTGTCGGCGCTCGGTCTGACCCTCGCCGGGGGCATCGAGCTTGCAATAGCGCTCGTGAGTGGGTCGGTTGGACTCCTCGGAGACGCCATCCACAACCTGTCCGACGTCTCCACGTCGCTCGTTGGATTCGTGGGCTTCCGGGTTTCAAAGCGTCCCGCCGTTCCCTCGCATCCCTATGGCTACGAGCGGGCCGAGGATATGGCCGGCCTTGGTGTAGCGGTCGTCATCTGGGCGAGCGCCGTCTTCGCTGGAGTCGTAAGCATCCACAAGCTCATTCATCATGGAGGCACGACGCACCTCGGACTGGGCATGACGGCGGCCGTCGTGGGCATCGTCGGGAACCAGATCGTGGCCCGATACAAGAAGCGGGTTGGAGGCCGCATTCAGTCCAACACCCTCTTGGCCGATGCCAAGCACTCCTGGCTCGACGCCGTGGCCTCTGCTGGTGCTCTGTTGGGGCTTGTAGGAGTGGCCGCGGGCCTGTGGTGGGCTGACGGTGTTGCTGGCCTTTTGGTCACCGGCTTCATTGTCCACGTCGGCTGGCAGGTCACTTCCGACGTGGTGGCTCATCTGATGGACAGCGTCGACCCTCGAGTCCTCCTTGACGCCGAGGAAGCCGCGCTGAGCGTGCCTGGCGTCGAGCACGCGCACCTGCGGGCAAGGTGGCTCGGGCGCACACTCCTCGTTGAGGTGGAGGCATTTGTTCCCCCAGAGACACGCCTAGATGAGGCAGAGCGATTGGGCCGAGATGTCCGTGCGGCGATCTTGCGAACAGTGCCCGAATGTCGGGCAGTGGTCTGGTCACCCCACGCGCTACCGACTGCGTAATTGGCGAAGGGGGTGACCCCGAAGTGCCTGCTTGAGAATGTAGGCAGACGTTGTGGCTAGTCCGTAGCGTTAAGAGGTCCTGCCGGGTCGCTCTCGAAGTGCCTGCCGCCGGCGTCAGCTGGCTGGCTTACGTACGAGCAGCGTTCCGGTTAGGGCTTCGCCCACGGAGTGGCTCAAAAGAGGATCGAGCACCGAACAGTCCGCAAGCAGGAGTGCCCCCGTGGTTCCAACAACCAAGGAGGCAGGTATGAATGTTGTGATCGGTATCGATCCTCACAAGGCGTCGCACACCGCGGTGGCCATCGACAGGGACGAAGACGAACTTTCCAGCGTGAAGATCCGCGCGACCCGTCGTCAGGTCGAACAGCTGGTCAACTGGGCCGAACCTTTCGAGAAGCGCACCTGGGCCATCGAGTCCGCCGGCGGAACGGGGTATCTCCTGGCCCAGCAGCTCGTGGCCCGAGGTGAAGTCGTGGTCGATGTGCCGGCCATGTTGGCTGCTCGCATCAGGGTGCTCGCCACCGAACGCTCCAACAAGAATGACCCCAACGATGCGCACTCGATCGCAGTCGCGGCGCTGCGAGCACCGAGGCTGCGCGCGGTTGAAGAGGCCAACCACTTCGAGGTCCTGCGACTCTTGGCCAAACGCAACATCGACATCGGCAATCAGAGGACCCGCGTGGTCTGCCGCCTCCACGCCCTCCTGGCCGAACTCGCACCGGGCGGGATGGCCAAGGAAATGTACGTTTCCGACGCCGATGTGCTCATGGCCAAGCTTGCTCCCGAGACTCCGGCCCAGCAGATCCGCTACGACCTCGCCCTCGAGCTCCTCGACGACGTCCGTCGGCTCGATGCCCAGCTGAAGGAGTCGCACCGGCGCATACGAGTGGCCGTCAAGGCCTCGGGCACCTCGCTGACCGACCTCTTTGGGGTCGGCCCGATCATCGCGGCGCAGATCATCGGGTACTCGGGCGACATCCATCGTTTCGCCAACCGGGACGCCCACGCCTCCTACAACGGGACGGCGCCAGTCGAGCGCTCCTCGGGCGGCCGGGTGGTGCACCGGGTGTCGCTGCGCGGCTGTCGCAAGTTGAATCACGCCATCCACATGGCGGCCATCAGTCAGATTCGCCAGACCCACTCAGATGGTCGGGTCTACTTTGAGCGCAAAGTTGCTGAAGCAAGACGAAGAAGGAATCAATCCGGTCTCTCAAGCGCCACATCAGCAACGCCGTCTACCGCCAACTCCTTCTCGACGCTCGATAGGGGGGTCCGGGAGGACACTGGGGAACGACTCATAGCCAGCGTGACCGGCTCTACACCCTGAACGGCCGGCTCTTCGGCGAAGTCACTCCCGAACCCATAGAAACCCTACGCCGTCGTGTCCTTTCATGACGGTTCGATTCGTCGCGCCTGGAAGTCCGCGAAATTGGGTCTTGACACAAAGAGGATTCGTACGGGGCGACCCTGTCCCGCCGTTCGGGTCAGTCCCGAACGACTATCAACTCGCGCGTTATGAGGCACCTTTTCAGCACTTGGTTCACCGCGTGACCCCAACGGCAGCATCTGAGCGATTCAACCGAACCTGCTGCTACAGGCTGTGCAAACCGCAGCCGGCCAGCTTGATGCCCGACCGCCGTGTTCGTCAGGCCGAGCCTCGATACTCATGGTCGGTCACGTGATCGCCCCACTCGGGCTCGCCTTCGCTGACTGCGAGGTGGGTCATGAGGTGATTGGGTGCGGCCCCGTGCCAGTGCCACTCACCACCTGGAGCGAAGACGGTGTCGCCCGGGCGCAGGGTAGTGATCGGTTCCCCGCGCGCCTGGATGCGGCCTTCGCCCTCGGTGACATAGAGGCTCTGACCGATGGAGTGGCTGTGCCATGCGGTGCGGGCGCCCGGGGTGAAGTGCACAAACGCCACCATCGCCGGTGAGCCACCATGGCCTTCGGCGACAGCATCGACGTAAACGTCACCGGTGAACCAGTCGGATGGGCCTTTTGCTGTCGGACGTTTCGTCCCGTGTTCCATTCTGCCGCTCCTATCTAGTTGGCGAGCTCGCCGTAGAAGTACCGAGCAGTCACTCCGCCACCTACGAGGGAGTCACTTTTGGTGATGCAGGCGCTGTCGGCACCCAGAGCAATGCACCAATCGTTCCCACCTCATTCTTGGCCGAACCTCTAATGATCAGGCAGGTCGCTCTTTGTCAACAGCCTCCATGGAAATCACTCTCGCTCGCGTGAGTCAGCATCCCATCAGCCCACGAGGCAATGTCCGCCCAGGCGGCTGTCGCCATTGAGGTCGGGTGGGACGTGAAGCCATGCGGCGACTCGGGGAACACTCGAACATCCACGTGGCTACCTGCCGCGGACAATCGGGCGGCCATGGCGAGGTTGTCCTCCAGCAGGATGTCCAAGGCCCCGACGATGACGAGCGCTGGTGGCATGCCACCGAGGTCGGCGAAGATCGGTGAGGCATCGGGGTTGCTCCGATCGGTGACGTGGCCGGCGTACGCCTGAATGAAGTACTCGTCCGCGTACAGACGGCCGCCCGGCGTCTGCCCGCTTAGGTCGTACGCGCCGAACTGCAGCACGACGCCGGCCATTCGGTCTGCGTGTCCCCTTTCGCGCAGCCTCTGGAAGGTGGCGAGGGCCAGGTTGGCGCCCGCCGACGCGCCGGCCATCAGGAACCGGGACGTTCCGAACAGGTCCTCGCCGTGTTCGAGAACCAGAGGGCGGCCGTTTCGCAGTCGTCCGGCGCGGCCGGCCACGGGTCTTCCGGAGCGAGGCGGTAGTCGACGCTCACGACCGTCACCCCCAAGGTCTCGGCGAGGTGCGCGTTGCGCCCGTCGCCCCGGGCGGCCAGGCCGAGAAAGAAACCGCCACCTGGCACGTCGAGGAGCACCGCCCGGGATGGCCCTTGTTCGGGAGCGGTGATCCGCACCGCCGACCGTCTGCCCCGGGCCTCGACGAGCCGTTCCTCCGTTCGAACGGAGCCCCCACTCGGTCGCGCGTCGATGGCGGTCCGGGCTTGCCGGAGGCCGTCGATGCTCGTGAGGTCAGGCCGTGGTCCTCGGCCACCCGCCTCGTAGAAGGCCCGGCTTTCCTCGACGTACGCATCCAGCTCGTCGTCCATCAGGTGACCGAGTCCGAACTCCAGGTCCCTCCTCTAGCCGAGGGGTCTCACGCGGGGTCTTCCTCTTCACCGCCCAACGCCGTCGTCAACCCGTCCAGGTCGGCCACCGTCACGGTCAGCGCGGAATGACCCTTTCTGCGCAAGGGCGACGGCACCCTCTCCGCGAAGTGAATGCACACCCCCGCATCGTGGTTCGTGCCAAAGGTCAACCCGTCGTCAACCCGCGACATGCGGACACCGACCGACGTCCACCATCGGTAGTCGCGGGTGATGTGCGCACCGGTGACGTTCGACAGTGGCGTCTCGATCTTGAGGAGCCCGAAGGATGCGACCAAGGCGCCCTCGTCCGTGAGCGTCACACCGTCCCTCGCCGGCCTCAGCAAGAACGGCACCAACACCGGCAGGTAGCGCTTGTCGATCGCGTAGACGTAGTGCTCGGTCACACCCCACACGCTACGCGGACGGGCCCCTCCTGGGCACCGCCGACTAGTTCTTGCGAGCCGCCGCGGAACCAGCCGGGCCCGACGTCGCATCCGCCCGGGGCAGGTCGCGTTCGCTCACGTCGAGGCCGAGAGCCCGCGCAAAAATGAAGGTGAACTGCTCGAGCACGTCGTCGAAGTCGTCGTCGATGATCTTCTCGACGAGCCAGGCTTCCGGGAAGCGCCGCGTCATCGAGCCGAGCGCCGCCGCGGTGATCGTCGGGTCGAGGCGCCGGTCGATGACCCCGCGCCGCTGCAGGCTGCGGATGGAGTGCGCGACCTCGTCAAGCCCCAACCGTTGGCGCTCGAAGCGACTGGCCGCGACTTCGGGGTCGAAGCGCGAGACCTGCTCGATGACGCGCATGATGCGCGCCTCGTCGCGGTAGGCCTCGAGGTGGACGCGCATGGCCTGCTGGATGCGGTCGAAGGGAGTCAGCGGGGAATTGGGGTCGAGGATGATGTTCGTCATCGGTGCGCTCAGGCGCTCGTCCACCTCGGCGACGACCTCACGGAACACCTCTTCCTTGGACTCGAAGTAGTGGTAGAAGGAGCCGTGGGACAGGCCGGCCTTCTCGGCGATGTCCGAGATGCGAGCGTCGAGGAACCCGTCGCGCTCGAAGATCTCCTTCGCCGCCGAGACGAGGCGCGCCCGCGTCTCGACACCCTTGCGGGAACGGGGCCCGCTGGGCTTGTCGGTGCCGTTCGTATCCGGCCGCGCCGTCGGCACGCGTTTCTCCTTCCGTGCAGGCTCCCGGGCCGGGGGTCCCATCAATGTACCCGTGCCCCTGGCCTCCGCTGGTGGACGCACGTCGCGTCCCGGCGCCCCATCAGTCGTCCCCCCGCTGCAGGAGGAGGACCCCCGAGGGGGTGCCGCCACCGGAGGTGACCACGGCCGTTCGGGCGTTGCGGACCTGCCGCTCTCCCGCATCGTGCCGCAGCTGCTGGATCGCTTCGTAGACGAACCCGAATCCGTGCGTCCGCCCCTCGGAGAGCTGGCCGCCGTGCGGGTTGACGGGCAGTTCGCCGTCGAGGGCGATGCGGCGCCCCCCGTCGAGCCAGTCCCAGGCCTCGCCGAAGCCGCAGAACCCGAGCGCCTCGATCCACGAGATGGCGTTGAAGGTGAAGCCGTCGTAGACCAGCGCCAGGTCCACGTCGGCGGGCCGCAGGTCGGTCCTCGTCCAGAGGTGCGCCGACTGGCCGATCACCTGCGGCTCGTGGGTGATCGTGCCCTGGTCCCAAGAGACCCGCTCGAGGATCTGCGTGCCCACGGCCTCGATGCGCACGGCCGGGTGCGGCAGGTCGCCTGCCATGTCCGCCGCGGACACGACGACGGCGATCGACGCGTCGCAAGGGACGTCGCAGTCGTAGAGCCCGAAGGGCGACGTGATCGGACGCGCCGAGAGGTAGTCGTCCATCGTCATGGGCTCCCGGTAGATCGCCGCCGGGTTGCGCGCCGCGTTGGCGCGGCCGTTGAGCGCGATCAACCCCAGCACCTCGCGCGGCGCGCCGTAGCGGTGGAGGTACTGGTGCGCGTTCATGGCGATCCAGTTGGAGGCCGACAACGCGCCGAAGGGCGCCCGCCACTCCTGCATCGGGCCGGACACGCGTCCCCCGCCGCCCCGGGCCGCACCGCCCTTGCCCTGCGCGGCCAGCGTGGCGAAGGTCGACTCCCAGACCGTGCGGAAGCACAGCACGTGCCGGCACAGGCCCGCCGCGACCGCCATGGCGGCGGCGATGATCGACCCCCCGGGCCCCGGCAGGTCGCCGCCCCCGTTGATCCAGGTCGGGTGCAGGCGCAACGCCTCCTCGACGGCGGTCACGCCGCCCTCGCTCATGCCCATGCCGCCGGCGCCGGGGTACGTCGACAGCCCGTCGATGTCGTCGAGCGTCAGCCCGGCGTCGGCCACGGCCGCCAGGCACGCGTCGACGGCCAGGGACAGGGGGTCGACCATGAGGCGCCGCCCCAGCGCCGAGCGCCCGACGCCGGAGAGCACCGCGCGGTGCTCGAAGCGCGCGTCGGAGGGTGGCCGGCGGGGGAGGGGTCGGACCGGTTCCGGCACGCGGTCGACCGGGTTGATCGTCCCCGTCGCCTCGAAGAGCGGGAGCCATACGTCCTCGTACTGCTCGAAACGCGCCGTCACTTCCTGGCCGATGGCGACGTCGGACGGCGCGCCGCCCACGATGTTCGTCGTGAGATGGACGCCGGGGTCTTCGGCGAGCGCGACGTTCGCGATGACGTACGGCGGCTCGAAGGCCGCGTGCCACTGGTGCGTGTTGACGGTGTAGCCGACGATGGTGCCGCGACCCGAGACCGCGACGGGCTTCGAGGACCGGCTCCGGCACGACGGGCAGATCGGCGTCGGAGGGTGGACGAGCTGCCCGCAGTCGTCGCAGCCCTGGACCCGGAGCACGCCGTCGGCGCCCGACGTCCAGAACCACTCCGTGGCGGGCGTGAGCTCAGGGAGCGGTCGCACCGTGTTCCTGATAGAAGTCAAGACCCACTGGTCCACCAGCCCCTTTGGCCATTGCCGACGAGCCGACACTACTCTAATATTGACGTCAATGTTGAAGGATATGCTCGTTGTAGACGCCGACTCGCACTGGTGCGAGGCGCCCGACCTGTTCACGAAGCGGGCGCCCGCCGCGTTCAAGGACCGCGTGCCGAGGGTCGAAGTGGTCGACGGCGAGAAGATGTGGGTCTTCGACGGGCACCCCGTCGGCCGCTTCAGTGCCGGTGGCGTCATCGCCCGCGACGGCACGAAGGAGAGCTCCTTCCACGCGTTGATGGAATGGGACCACGACGAGGTCCACCTCGGTGCGCACGATCCCGAGGTGCGTCTCGGCGTCCTCGACGAGTGCGGCATCGACGCGCAGATCATCTTCCCGAGCACGATCGGCCTCGGCGGACAGGACCTCGGCATGGTGGATGACCCCGCCCTCTGCCGGCTGGCCATCGAGATCTACAACGACGGCATGGCCGAGATCCAGGCGAACTCGGGCAACCGGTTGTTGCCGCTCCCTCTGATGCCCGCATGGGACGTCGACACGTGCGTGCAGGAGGCGCGGCGCGTGGCCGGGCTCGGGGCACGCGGCGTGAACATGACGTCGGACCCCCAGGACCTCGGGGCGCCGGACCTGGCCAGCCGGGCCTGGGACCCGTTGTGGGAGGCCTGCTGCGAGCTGCACCTGCCGGTCCACTTCCACATCGGCGCGAGCCAGACCGCCATGACGTTCTTCGGCCAGTACCCGTGGGCCTCGCACGCCGAGAACACCAAGCTGGCCATCGGCGGCACGCTGCTCTTCATCGGCAACGCGCGCGTCGTCACCAACCTGATCCTCTCCGGCATGTTCGACCGCTATCCCGACTTGCAGATGGTCTCGGTGGAGAGCGGGGTCGGCTGGATCCCCTTCATCCTCGAGGCCCTCGACTACGAGATGGCGGAGAACGCGCCGCAAGAGCTCGCGCAGCTGGAAAAGAAGCCGTCCGAGTACTTCCGGACCAACCTCTACGCGACGTTCTGGTTCGAGAACAACCGGAACAAGCTGCCGGATCTGATCGAGGCTGTCGGCGAGGACCGGATCCTCTTCGAGACGGACTTCCCGCATCCGACGTGCCTCTACCCCAACCCGTTGCAGAGCGTCGAGAAGAAGATGGAGACGCTCACGCCGGCGATCCAGGCCAAGATCTTCGGGGAGAACGCCAAGGCCCTGTACCGTCTGTAGGGTCACCGACAGGCTCACCACCTGCGGTTCTCTGCTCCGGAAGCGGATCGTTCTGATATTGACGTCGCAGTCAAAATTGGATACCCTGGTTCGTATGGCCAGAACCTTGGACTTTCCCGTCTTCGACGCCGACAACCACCTCTACGAGACGCGGGACTCGTTCACGCGGTACCTCCCGGAGCGGTACAAGGGCGCCATCGACTACGTCGACGTGCACGGCCGCACCAAGATCATGATCCGCGGGACGGTCAGCGAGTACATCCCGAACCCCACGTTCGAGGTGGTGGCGCGGCCCGGCGCGCAGGAGGAGTACTTCCGCGACGGGAACCCGGAGGGGAAGTCCTACCGCGAGATCATCGGCGAACCCATGCGCGCCATTCCCGCCTTTCGCGAGCCCGCCCCGCGCCTCGAGCTGATGAACGAGCTCGGCGTGGACCGGGCGCTGATGTTCCCCACGCTGGCCAGCCTGCTCGAGGAGCGCATGCGTGACGACCCCGAGCTGACGCACGCCGCCATCCACGCGTTGAACGAGTGGCTGTACGAGGTGTGGACCTTCAACTACGAGGACCGCATCTTCGCCACCCCCGTCATCACGCTGCCGATCGTCGACAAGGCGCTCGAGGAGCTGGAGTGGGTGCTCGAGCGCGGGGCCAAAACGGTGCTCATCCGGCCCGCGCCGGTGCCCGGGTACCGCGGTTCGCGCTCCTTCGGCTACTCGGAGTTCGATCCCTTCTGGAGGGCGGTCGAAGAAGCCGACATCCTCGTCTCCATGCACTCCTCCGACAGTGGCTACACCCGTTATCAGAACGACTGGATCGGCCGGACCGACGAGATGTTGCCGTTCCGTCTCGACCCGTTCCGTGCGATCAGCGTCGGGAAGCGGCCGATGGAGGACACCATGACGGCCTTCTTGTGCCACGGCGTCTTCTCGCGTTTCCCCAAGCTCCGCGTCGCCTCGATCGAGAGCGGCGGTGACTGGGTGGCAGGCTTCCTCGAGCACGTGGCAGACACGTACAAGAAGATGCCGCATGCCTTCGAGGACGACCCCGTCGAGCAGTTCAAGTCGCACGTCTGGGTCAGCCCGTTCCACGAGGACAACCTGGCGCGGCTCATCGACACCATCGGGGCCGACCACGTGCTCTTCGGCTCGGACTTTCCGCATCCCGAGGGTCTGGCCGAGCCCCGCAGCTACCCCGAGCACCTGCCCCCGGGCGTGTCCGAGGACGACCTGCGCCAGATCATGGGCGGCAACCTCGCCGGGATCATGAAGGTCGACGCGCCGGTCGCGGCCACCGGCTGACGACGCCCACCGACCGGCCCCGCGTCCTGACGATAGGGTCGGCCCGACCATGACGAACACCAGTGCACGGAGAAGCCGAGATGCCTGACTACACGTACGTGACGTACGAGACGCTCGCCGACGGAGTGATCGCGCGCATCATGTTGAACCGACCCGACTCGCGCAACGCGCAAAACCGCGGGCTGCTCGTCGAGCTCCACGAGGCGTTCTTGGAGGCCGAGGCGGACGACACCGTGCGGGTGGTCATCCTCGGCGGCACGGGGCCGATGTTCTCCTCGGGCCACGACCTTGGCTCGAAGGCCGCCCGCGAGGAGATGACTCCCGGCCCGACACTGCACCCCACGCGGACGGTCAACGGCGGCACCCGCAAGGGTGCCGAGTCGCTGATGCTGCAGGAATGGCACTACTTCTTCGAGAACACGCGCCGCTGGCGCAACCTCCGCAAGATCACCATCGGGCAGGCGCACGGTGACGTCTACGCCGCCGGCCTGATGCTGCTCTGGGCCTGCGACCTCATCGTTGCGGCCGAGAACGCGAGCTTCGCCGACGTCGTCGGCTCGCGGCTGGGCATGTGCGGCGTCGAGTACTTCGCCCACCCGTGGGAGTTCGGCCCGCGCAAGGCGAAGGAGCTCCTCCTCACCGGCGACTCGGTAAACGCCGAGGAGGCATACCGGCTCGGCATGGTGAGCAAGATCTTCCCGGACGACCAGCTCGAAGAGCGCACGGTCGAGTTCGCGCGGCGCATCGCGAAGCTCCCCACCATGACGTCGCTGCTGATCAAGGAGTCGGTCAACCAGAGCGTCGACAACATGGGCTTCTACAACGCGCTCAACGCCTGCTTCACGCTGCACGAGTTGAACCACTCCCACTGGGCCTGGGTGAACGAGGACCGCTTCCCGGTGGCGAAAGAGGACTCCGGCATCCCCAATTGGAAGGAAGCGCCGCCGATCGTCCCGGCGGTCAAGGACAAGGTGCGCGCCGACAGCTGAGCTGTTCTGGGTGGCCGGGCTCGGGACCGGCCATCACGGGTGAATTCTCGCCGCGCCGTGCTGGTTCGGCTTCCCGGGTGAGGCAGTGAAATTCCAGCTCAGCGTGCAGATGGTGCGCCGTGCACGGGGTGCCCTGCCTCGTTAGTATCTGTATCGACGTCGATGTCAGAAATGTTCCGACTGTTCCAGTCGGAAGGGGGTGGCTTCCGCAGGATGCTGCAGTTCGTGATCGCCGGGTTGGTCCTCGGCGGGATCTACGCGATTGCCTCGGCGGGCCTCGTCATCACGTACACGTCCTCGGGCATCTTGAACTTCGCGTTCGGTGCCATGGCGTACTTCATCGCGCGCTTCTACTACTACCTGCACACCCAGCAGAACTGGTCGATCATCACGGCCGCGGTCCTCTCCGTCCTGATCGCCGCCCCCGCGATGGGCGTGTTGCTCTACGCCGTGCTGTTCCGATACCTGCGGCTGTCGTCGCCGCTGATCAAGGTGGTGGCGACGATCGGGCTCCTCGTCGCGCTTCCCTCGCTCGCCACGCTGATCTTCGGCAACCAGGCGATCCAGCAGGCGCCGGGCCTCGCGCCCGAGCCCGTGAAGGTGTACCAGTTCCTCGGCGTCCCCGTGACGCTCGACCAGATCATCGTCTACGCCTGCGTCATCGTGACCGTCGTGGTGGGAGCGGTCGTCCTGCGCTACACCGAGATCGGCCTGAAGGTGCGGGCCATGGTGGACTCGCCGGCGATGACCGACCTGTCGGGCACCAGCCCGACCGCGATCTCGGTGGGGGTGTGGGGGGTCAGCACCTTCTTCGCCGGGCTGTGCGGGGTGCTGGCGGCGCCGATCATCGGCCTCGACCCCAACCAGTTCACGATCCTGATCGCCGCCTCGTTCGCCGCGGTCATCGCCGCCAAGATGCGCAACCTCCCGGTGGCGGTGCTGGTCGGGCTCGCGATGGGCGTGGCCACGTCGCTGATCCAGCGCTACCTGCCGTCCAACAGCCAGTGGACGACCGAGGTCATCGACGCGGTGCCCTTCATCGTCATCGCACTGTTCCTGATCTACACCCTGGTGCGGCGGGGGAGCGTCGGTCAGGGCGAAGGGTGGGGGGGCGCGCTGGACCGCGCTATCACGCCGCAGGGAGAGAGCCGCCTGGCCGGCTCGACGAGCAGCGTGATCGAAGAGGCGCAACTCAGCTTCGCCGGCAAGTACGCCGGCCCGCTCGTCCTCATCGCCATCGTGGCCGCGCTGCCGATGATCCTCGAGGGCTACTGGATCGGGCTCATGGCGCAGGCCATCGCCTACGCCGTCATCTTCATCTCGTGGACGATCGTGACGGGCGAGGGCGGCATGCTGTGGCTCTGCCAGATCACCTTCGCGGGCGTCGGCGCACTGACCACGGCGCAGCTGGCCAACCACTACGGGTGGCCGGTGCTCGCCTCCGTCGTGATCGGCGGCATCATCGCGGCCGCGATGGGGGCCATCGTCGGGTTCCTGAGCATCCGGCTGGGTGACCTCTACGTCGCGCTCGTCACCCTGACCTTCGGCCTCCTCATGGAGAACCTGGTGTTCACGCTGCCGAGCTTCGTGAACCAGGGCCTCGGCCTCACGCTGAACCGGCCCCAGTTCGCCACCTCGGACCGGGCCTTCAGCTATCTCTGCCTCGTGGTCTTCATCGTCATTGCGCTGTTTATCGTCAACTTCCGTCGCTCGACGACGGGACTCGCGTTGAACGCGGCCCGCTGGAGCGAGGCGGGGGCGCGGACCTCAGGCATAAGCGTCGTGCAGATGAAGGTGATCGCCGGGTCGCTCGCCGCCCTTATCGCGGGGATCGGCGGCGGCCTGCTGGCCCTCGCCCAGACCTCGTTCCAGCCGAGCGAGTTCGCCACGTTCGCCGGCGTCGTCTGGCTTGCCGTCCTCGTCACCATCGGCGTGCGTTCGAACGCCGCGGCCCTGATCGCGGGCCTCACGTTCGTGTTCCCGGCCGCGCTGGCGCAGTACTACCTCTCGACGTGGACGTGGGTGCCAACCGCCTTGCCCGTGCTCTTCGGCCTCGGCGCCATCTCGGCGGCCAAGTACCCCGACGGCGCGCTGGCGGAGAACAGCCGGCGCCTCCGTCGGGCGCTGCTCCGGCTGCGCCCGTCGCAGCCCGGCGGCGGCATGCTGGCCGAAGACCTCGACCTCGCGCCGGCGGGCGCGGCGGTGGACGCCGTCCCCGAGGTCGCGGGGCGCGTGTCGTGACGACCGCCACCGTTTCCGGAGACGCGAGCGCCACCCCGGACGGCGCGTCCGCCTGTCTGGAGGCGGCCGGTGTCACCGTCCGCTTCGGCGGGCTGACCGCCCTCTCCGACGTGTCCATCGACGTGAAGCCGGGCAAGATCGCCGGCCTCGTCGGTCCGAACGGCGCCGGGAAGTCCACCTTGCTCGGGGTGCTCTCGGGCCTGCAGCGACCCAACGCCGGCCGCGTCTCACTCGAGGGCGAGGACGTGACGCACGCCTCGCCGCGCGCACGCGCCAGCCGCGGCCTGGCCCGCACCTTCCAGCAGCCCGAGCTCTTTCTCGGCCTGACCGTGCGCGAGCACCTGGTCGTGGCGTACCGCGCCCGGACGGCGCCCTCGCGGTTGTGGCGTGACATGTTCGACGTCCGGTGCCTGTTCCCGCCGCCGAAGGAAGAGACCGAGCAGGTGGACCGGATCCTCGAATTGCTCCGGCTGCAGCGAGTGGCCAAGGCGCCCGTCGCCGCCCTGCCGCTCGGCATGCTCCGGCTGGTGGAGGTCGGTCGCGCCCTGGCGTGTCGGCCGCGCGTGCTGCTGCTCGACGAGCCGCTGTCGGGACTCGACGTGAAGGCGTCGGAGAACCTCCTCGGCGTGTTCCGCCAGATCGTCGACCAGTCGGATCCGCCCGTGTCACTGATCCTCGTGGAGCACGACGTCGCCGCCGTGCTCTCCCTGTCCGACACGGTCTTCGTGCTCGACTTCGGCGAGCGCATCG
>DATDIE010000073.1:0-6509 GCA_036521235.1 Acidimicrobiales bacterium
GCGGTCCGGGCGCGTCTAGGCGGCCGAGAAGGCGACGGGCAGCGCGGTCGGTGCGCGGAACACGTCGCCCCGGATGTACGGATCGCTGCTGCGGTCGAGGGTCATTTCCGGGAGGCGGTCGAAGACGCGGTTGAGGAGCACCCGAGTCTCGAGCCGGGCCAGGTGCATGCCGAGGCACATGTGCGGCCCGTGCGCGAACGCGATGTGGGGCTGCGCCGGGCGGAAGATGTCGAAGTCGTCCGCATCGTCCCAGCGCGTTTCGTCGTGGTTGGCCGAGCCGATGTGCGTGGTGACCTGCTCGCCCGGGCCCATCTGCACGCCGCCCACCTCCACGTCGCAGGTGGTCGTGCGCGTGATCGTGAGCAGCGGGGGCTCGATCCGAAGGCCCTCCTCGATCGCCTGCGGCAGGAGTGCGCGGTCGGCCTTGACGGCGGCCAGCTGGTCGGGGTGGGTGAGCAGCAGGTACAGGAGGTTGCCCGAAGAGCGGTAGGTCGTCTCGGCACCGGCCGGCAGGAGGAGGCGCAGGAACGAGCAGATGGCCTCGTCGGTCAGCTGTTCGCCGTCGATCTCGGACACCACCAGGTCGCTGATGAGGTCGTCGGCGGGGTGCGCCCTGCGGTCGGCACACAGCGCACTGAAGTAGTCCCGCAGCCATTCGGACGCCGCGAGGCCCCGGTCGATGTCGGCCACCAGGCCGATCAGCTCGATCCCGCGGCGGTGGAACTGCGGGAAGTCCTCTTCGGGCAACCCGAGCAGGCGCGCGATCACGCGGACCGGGAACTCGAAGGTGAGCTGGCGCACCAGATCGGCCTCGCCGTCCGAGACGAAGCGGTCGATCTGTTCGTCGATGATCGGCGCGATGAGCTCGGGCTCCCAGCGGGCCAGCGCCTTCTCCCGGAACGCGTGCGCGACCAGGTTGCGGTTGGTGCGGTGCTCGGGGTCGTCCATACCCAGGATCACATGGCCGAGGACCATGCCGATGGAGGTGTCGTAGCCGGTAGAGGAGAACGTCTTGGCGTCGCGCAAAATGCGCGAGCAGTCGTCGTAGCGGTAGGCGATCCATTCCTCCGAGGGGACGAAACCTTCGGGCAGCACGTCGGGCGACATCGTGTAGCCCTTGCTCATTGGGGCACTCCGCCGCTTCTCCGCCAGCGCGGGCCACGGGTCCCGGGACGTGCCTGCGACCACGTCGTCGAAGGCGGCGAACGGGTCGTACTCCTGGGCCTCGGACGTGGTCATCGTGCGGCTTCCTCCCCGGTATGGGCGCGGTGTGACGTTGGTGTCAGGTTAGGTCTGCGGCCGTCGGCGCACCACCCACGCCGGCAGGGCGGCTCCGACCCTGACCGCGTAGGCTCCCGCCTGCCATGAAGACCCTCCGGACCCCCGATGCACGCTTCGCCGGCCTGCCCGCCTTCGACTTCGAGCCCCACTACGCCGAGGTCGCCGACGGCGACGGCGACACCCTCCGGGTTCACTACCTGCGCGAGGGCGACCCCGCCGCCCCGATCGTGCTGCTCATGCACGGCGAGCCCTCCTGGTCGTACCTGTACCGCAAGATGATCCCGGTCCTCACCGGCGCCGGGCTCCAGATCGTGGCCCCGGACCTGGTCGGCTTCGGCCGTTCGGACAAGCCCACCGAGCGCGGCGACTACACCTTCGCCCGCCACGTCGAGTGGATGCGCGAGCTCCTCTTTGACGTGCTCGATCTGCACGACGTCACGCTGGTCGGCCAGGACTGGGGTGGCCTCATCGGCTTGCGCCTCGTCGGTGAGCACCCGGCGCGCTTCGCCCGCGTCGTGGCCGCCAACACGTTCCTCCCGACGGGGGACACCGACCCGGGCGAGGCCTTCTTCGCCTGGCAGAAGTTCTCCCAGGAGGTCGAGGAGTTCCCCACGGGCGGCATCGTGCAGGGCGGCTGCGCCAAGGGGATCACCGCCGAGGTGAGGGCCGCCTACGACGCCCCGTTCCCCGACGAGTCCTACAAGGCGGGGGCACGCGCCTTCCCCATGCTCGTCCCGTCGCGGCCCGACGACCCCGCCCACGACGCCAACGTGGCCGCCTGGACGGGCCTGGCTGCGTTCGACCGGCCCTTCCTGTGCGCCTTCAGCGACTCCGACCCGATCACCCGCGGGGCCGACCGCAACCTCAAGGAGCGCATTGCCGGGGCCAAGGGGCAGCCCCACACGACGATCGTCGGGGGCGGGCACTTCCTCCAGGAGGACTGCGGCGAGGAGCTGGCGCAGGTCGTCGTCGATTTCGTCCGCGCCAACCCGTGACCTCGGCGCACCGCGTCGTCGTGGTCGGCGCCGGGTTCTCCGGCCTCGGCATGGCGGCCCGCCTGCGTTCCATGGGCATCGAGGACTTCGTCGTCCTCGACCGCGGCAACGATCTCGGCGGCACCTGGCGGGACAACTCGTACCCGGGGGCGGCGTGCGACGTCCCCTCCAACCTCTACTCGTTCTCGTTCGCTCTGAACCCGGACTGGACGAGCGCCTTTCCCTCCCAGGCCGAGATCTGGGACTACATGCGCGCCTGTGTCGACCGCTTCGACGTCGGCGGGCGGCTCCGTTTCGACCACGCCGTTGACGAGGCGCGCTGGGACGAGGACACGGAACGCTGGCACGTGCGCGCGGCGGGGGAGGAGTACGTCGCCGAGGTCCTGATCTGGGCGACCGGCTCGTTGAGCGAGCCCCAGGTCCCGCAGTTCCCCGGCCTCGACGGCTTCCGGGGCAAGGTGTTCCACTCGGCCAAGTGGGAGCACGGCTACGACCTGACCGGCAAGCGCGTCTGCGTCGTCGGCACCGGCGCGTCGGCCATCCAATTCGTGCCGCAGATCGCGCCGAGCGTCGAGCACCTGTACCTCCACCAGCGCACGCCGCCCTGGGTCGTACCCCGGCGCGACCGGCGGGTGTCCCGCCTGCGCAAGCTCGCCTATCGGAAGATGCCCGCGCTCCAGCGCCTCTCGCGGTTGCGCATCTACGCCACGTTCGAGGCCCTGCTCGCGGTGTTCGTGGGCCACAGCGACCGGCCCAAGGGCCTCGTCGCCCAGCGCGCCCTCGACCACCTGCGCCGGCAGGTCCCCGACGAGACGCTGCGCACCAAGCTGACGCCGCACGACCAGCCCGGCTGCAAGCGCCTGCTGCTGTCCGACGACTACTACCCCTCCCTCACGCTCCCCAACGTGGAGGTCGTCGACTCACCGGTCGCCTCGTTCACCGCCCGCGAGGTCGTGGGCCAGGACGGCATCGCACGCCCGGTCGACGTCGTCATCATGGGGACGGGGTTCGAGGCCGCCGAGCCGCCCTACGCCGAGCACATCGTCGGCCGCGACGGCGTCCGGCTCGCCGAGCTCTGGAAGGCCGAAGGCGTCGAGGCGTACGCCGGCTCCACGGTGGCGGGCTTCCCCAACCTGTTCCTCATGATCGGGCCGAACTCGACGCTGGCCCACAACTCGATGATCTACATGATCGAGTCGCACATCAACTACATCGCCAGCGCGCTCGCCTTCATGGCCAGGCCGGGCGTGCGGACGGTCGAGGTCAAACCCGGCGTGCAGCGGCGCTACAACGAGCGCCTCCAGGCGCGGCTCGAGCACTCGGTGTGGGTGGAGGGTGGGTGCGGCAGCTGGTACCTGGACCACCGCGGCCGCAACACCACGCTGTGGCCCGACCACACCTGGAAGTTCCGCCGGCTCACCCGGCGCTTTCACCCGGGCGAGTACACGGTCCGCGCGTAGGCGCGCAACGCGAGCGCGCCCAGCACGACGGCGAACACCGCCAGCGCCCCGATCTGGGGCAGGACCGTCGTCAAGCCGGCGTGGTTGTAGATGAGGTTCACGAAGGCGTCCATGGCCCAGGCCTGGGGGACGGCGTGGCCGACGGCGCGGATGGCCGGCGCGACCACGTCGAGGGGGTACATGCACCCGCCGAGCAGCCCGCACACGATGCCCAGGACCACGGCGATCGAGATCGCCTGTTCCTCGCTGCGCGAGCGCATGCTCACCAGGGCGGCGGCGCCCGAGTAGGCGAGCGAGAGCATCGCCAGCACGAGGAAGACGCCGACGGCGTTGCCCCAGTGGACGCCGAAGATGACGCGGCCCACGAGCAGGAGCCCGGCCGACTGCGCGGCCGCCACGCACAGGCTCGTGGCGATCAGCGCGGCCACGACGGTGCGTCGGCGCACCGGGGCCGCCGCGATGCGCGCCATGAGGCCGAGCCGGCGCGTCTCGACGACGCCCGAAGCGAGCAGCATGACCGTGATGCCGAGGAAGAGGACGAGGTCGGCCGGCGCCACGTAGGAGAACGGACTGAGCGCGGCCGGGACGTCGGTGTGGGCGAGGGCCACGTCGGTCACCGTGGTCTTGGTGCCCTCCGCCGCCATCAGGTCGAGCAGGGCGACGACGTCCGTGCGGGCGGCGACGGCGCCCGTCGTGGCGGACTCGCTGACGAACTCCGCCCGCGTCGCCCCCGCCGACGACGGCAGAGCGACGAGGCCGGCGACCACGCGGCCACGCAGGATGTCGTCGGACAGCTGCGCCCGGTTCGGCTCGATGCGGACCTTCAGGTCGGCGGTGTGGTCGACTAGCTGCAGGAGGCGCGCCGGCGGGTGGACGAGGCCGATCGGCTCCTTCGGGCTCCCCGCCAGCAGGCCCGTGACGAAGATGAAGAGCACGGGGAACACCGTGGCGACGAAGAGATAGCGGCGGTCGCCGACGGCCCGGCGCAGGTTGACGCGCACGATGGCGATCACGGCGTCACCATGTGCCGGACCCGCGTCATGGCCAACCCTCCCGTCACCAGCGCGATCACGCACAGCACGGCGAACGGGCCGAGCACCGACGACGCCGGGTCGTGCAGCAGCGCGAGGCGCCCGAAGCCGACGAGGGCCCAGCCGTTCGGCGTCCCGAGGCTGAGCACCTGGAGGAACTCGGGGAGCGCGCCGGGCGGGAGCAGGTTGCCCCCGAGCAGCGCCAGGATGAGCCCGAGGATGAGCGACGCCGCGAATGCCTCCTGCGGCGAGCGGGCGAACGAAGTCAGGAACGTCCCGAGGCCGCAGATGGCGGCGGTGGCGCCGACGCACAGCAACAGCACGCCCAGGGGGGCGCCCCAGTTGGCACCGAAGACGGCGACGGTGACGC
Source organism: Acidimicrobiales bacterium (assembly GCA_036521235.1). Classification (GTDB taxonomy): domain Bacteria; phylum Actinomycetota; class Acidimicrobiia; order Acidimicrobiales; family RAAP-2; genus Bog-473. Next base: position 5,138 of record DATDIE010000073.1, read on the forward strand.
CCCACACCACCAGGATCGAGGCGAGCCCGGTGATGGCGATGGCGAGCAGCTTGCCCCAGACGATCACCCTGGGACGGATCGGCGCGGCGGCGAGCCGCGCCAGCGTCCCCGTGCTGCGTTCCATGAGGAGCGAGCGCATGCCGAGGCCGCTCCCGATGAACAGGAAAACGATCGCGATCGACGGCGCGAAGTAGTCGAGGACCGCCTTGCCCCCGCTGCCGAGTTGGCTCGTCTCGATGGAGACGGCCGCCGCCTCGGTGGCCGTCCCGCGGTACAGGCGGCCGGCGTACAACCTGCTCGCCAGGCCGGCCGCCAGCGACTCCGCGTACTCCTGGCCGATGAGGGCGTCGGCCCGGTCGACGACGTCAAAGCCGGGGGAGGGCGTGGCGCCGGGCGCCACCATCGGGATCAGCAGGTGGCCCAACGACTTGCGGCTCCGAGAGACGGCGATGCCGCCGGCCAGCGTCCCGTCGGCCACCTCACGCTTGAGCGCGGCGGCGTCGGCGACCAGGTGCACGGTGACGTTGGGGGGCAGTTGGCTCGCGTGCACCGCGGCGCGCACCAACGCCGGCGACGACCCCGACACCCCGATGGGCACCGCGGCGTTCGACGCGTTGCCCGCGAAGGCCAGGCCGAGGATCGCGGCGATGGCCAGTGGCGCCACCAGGCAGGTGATCACCGCCGAGCGGTCGCGGATCCGCCGCCGCAGCTCGTTGGCGGTGATGGCCCAGATCAACGGTCGACCTCGTCGTCCCGTCGGCGTGACCGCACGGGGGTCAACGTAGCCTGGCGACTCGTATCCTTGGCCGGTGGGCGACGTCACCGAGTGGGAACCCGAAGCCGAGAACTGGGTCCGCTGGGCCCGCACTCCCGGCCACGACGCCTACTGGTACTACCGCAGCGCCTTCTTCGAGCTCCTGCCGCCCCCGGGGGCGCACACGATCGAGCTGGGCAGTGGCGAGGGCCGGGTGGCGCGCGACCTGGCCGAGCGCGGCCACCGCGTCATGGGAGTCGAGCCCTCTCGCACGCTGGCGCGCCACGCCCGCGACGCCGACGACGTGGGCGCGTACGTCGTAGCGGACGGCGCCGCCGTCCCCGGGGTGTCCGGCGCGTTCGACCTCGTCGTGGCGTACAACTCGCTGCAGGTGGTGGCGGACATGCGCGGCACGGTGCAAGAGGCGGCGCGGTTGCTCCGACCCGGCGGCCACCTCTGCGTCACGGTCAGCCACCCGGCCATGGATCTCGGCCGCTTCAGCACGGCCGACGGCGGCATCGCCTTCACCGTCCGTCCCGGCTACTTCGAGTCTCGCCGCGTCGAGGACACGATCGAGATGGACGGGCTCGGTGTGACCTGTCGCGGCTGGACGTACAC
>DATDIE010000074.1:0-5495 GCA_036521235.1 Acidimicrobiales bacterium
CGCCACGGCGGCGGCCGCCGCCAGTGCCCCGGCCGCCCAGCGCGGCGTGACCCGGCGCCGGCGGCGCACGTCGGCCACCCCCATGCGCTCGAAGAGCCGCGTCTCGAACCCCATCGGCGGCTCCACCTCGGGGGCGACCAGCACCACCGCGTCAGCGGCCCGGGAGAGTTGCTCGAGCTCCTCCGCGCACCGCGGGCACGATTCGACGTGCGCCAGGGCCCGCACCCGGTCGCGCCCGGTCAGCACGCCGAGCGCGAGCTCCGGCAGTTCCTCCTGGTGGGCGTCGCAGCCGTGTTCCTTCATGTCATCGCTCATCACTCACCCCCTCGGATTGTTCGATCGCGGCGCGTAGCCGGATCAGCCCCGTACGGATGCGGGTCTTGGCCGTGCCGAGGGGGATGCTCTCGGACTCGCTGATCTCGAGTGCCGTGCGGCCGTAGACGGCGGCCAGCACCACGGCGCGCCGCTGTTCGTCGGGGAGGACCTCCAGCGCGTCGCGTACGATGCGCCGCGCGTCGCCCCGCCGGACGGCGTCCTCCGGGTTGTGCTCGTTGCTCCGCATCGCCGACGCCGCGAAGTCGTCGGGGTCGGTGGGGACGGCGCGCCGCAGACGCAGGGCATCGATGGCCAGGTTGCGCGTGATGGTCAGGACCCACGAGGCGACCGAGCCCCGCCTCGGGTCGAAGACCGGCGCGTGCTTCCACGCGCGGACCATGGCTTCCTGGGCGACGTCCTCTGAGACGCCGGCGTCGCTGGTCATCGAGTACGCCAGCCCGAAGACCCGGCGCTGGTAGCGGCGCACGAATGCCACGGCGGCGGCCTGCTCCCCCACGGCCATGCCGGCCAGGAGAGCTTCGTCGGACGGGTCGCCCGTGGCCACGCGTGATTCTCTCATGACCTGGGTATACGGGCGGCGCCGCCGGCGGGATTTCCCAGTTCGACCTCTCTGGGCTCCAATCCCGGGGCCGGTCCCGGTCGTATCCCCGTCCGTGGCCACGCTCGAGCCCGACATCCACCAGTCGCCGCGCCTACGGATGGATCGTGTGCAGATGCCATGGAGTCTCCTCGGGCGGGGCCCCGGTTGGTCACGCCGGCCTCTCGCCGTGGCCGGGACGGCGTCGTTCGTCGTCGGCGGCCTGCTCCTGCTGTGGTCCGCCTACATCCACTTCCACCTCTGGGGTGAGCCCGGCGGCTACCGGTCCATCGCCACCATCGGGCCGCTGTTCCTGCTCCAGTCGATTGCCGGGCTGGTCATCGGGCTCGGCGTGATCGTCGTGCGGCGGCTCTGGGCCGCCCTCGTCGGCGTCGGCTTCGTCCTTTCGACCCTGGCCGGCTTCTTGCTCTCGGTCACCCACGGCCTATTCGGCTTCCAGGAGACCTGGCTGGCGCCCTTCGCCCAGCAGGCCTTCGGCATCGAGGTCGCCGCCGCGGCAGTGCTCATCGCCGCGGCGCTCCTCTCCTTGGCGGGATCGTCTCCCCACGCACGCGCCGGCGCGTCTCCTGCCGGTCCCGCGGCGTAGGGACAACACCCCGGGCCGGGTCTGCGTCCTTTCTCCCGGTTGGGCGCCGGCCCGGCCCGGTTCCCCCTAGCGCAGACCGGCGAAGAGGTCGTCCTCGGGGAGCGGCGCGCCGGTGGTGTCGAAGAAGCGCACGAAGAACTCCGCGCTCATGACGCTGGAGAACATCTCCTCGCCCATCTCGAGGAAGAAGATGTTGTCGCTCTGGCTGGCGTGTGCGGCGAGCGAGGCGTACTTGCGTCCCGTGACGGCGCTGACGTCGATCCGCGCCGCGATCAACTCGTCCGGCGTCCCGAAGTCGGGGTTCTCCTCCACCTCGTCGGGCGGGCGAACGCCGGATTCCGCCAGTGTCTCGCGGAAGCCCTTGATCACCGAGCGCGGGATCGCGGTGTAGTACAGCTTCGACGGGATCCCGCTCTCCTCGATGGCGGCGCGCGTGATCCGGTTGGCCTGGATGTGGTCGGGATGGCCGTAGAAGCCGTTCTCGTCGTAGGTGATGACCACCTGCGGGCGGTACTGGCGCATGAGGTCCGCCAGCCGGCCGGCCGGCTCGGAGACCGGCGTCCGCCAGAACGATCCGGGCGCGTCGTTCTGCGGCCAGCCGTCCATGCCCGAGTCGTGGTACCCGAGCAGCTCGAGCTCGGACACGCCCAGGACCTTGCAGCTCGCCTCGAGCTCGGCGCGGCGTAATGGGACCACGACCGCCTCGTCGTGGCCGGGGTCGTCAGGCTTCAGCCCGCCCGGCGCGTCGCCGAGCTCGCCGTTCGTGCACGTGACCAGCACCGTCCGCACGCCTTCGTCGGCGTAACGAGCCAGGATCCCGCCGGTCGAGATGGCCTCGTCGTCGGGATGGGCGTGCACCGCCATGAGGGTGAGGGGCTCTGCGGGCATGGGTGGCAGCGTAAGGGGCGGCTGTGCCCCTTCGTCACGTCTGGAGGTCGCCCACCCCGCCGGCCAAGGCCTCGAGCTCGGCCCGCCAGTCCTCGGGCGGCCCGAGCGGCCGCACGATGAACTTCGAGAAGCCCACGTCGAGGAAGCGCTCGATCATGGCGCGCAGCCCCTTGAGCCCGACCGGGATGATCTCTTCGAGCGGTCGTCCACGGGCGCGCCGGGCCAGGGGCGTCGACGCGAGCGGCGCCAGGTCGGCGCCCTCGGGGGCGTAGGCCAGGCTCACGCCGAAGTGCTCGGGGCTGATGGCGCGTTCGTGTTCCGCGGCGACCCGGTCGATCACCTCTTTGCCGGCGGCGGCGTCGGCCGGCGTGCAGAACGCCGGGATCCAGCCGTCGGCCAGGCGCCCGCAGCGCTCCAGCGCCGCGGGCACGTTGCCGCCGAGCCACACGTCGAACGGATCCTGCACGGGACGGGGCGAGACCGACACGTCGGCGAACGAGCCGGCCACGCCCTCGTGGCTTACGACCTCGCCGGCCCACAGGCGGCGCAGCACGGGCAGCGCGTCCTCCATCTGCGCCGCGCGTGTCGCGGTCGGGATGCCGATGGCCGAGCTCTCGCCCCCCAGCCCGAGGCCGGGCACGAAGGTGAGCAGGAAGCGGCCGCCCGAGAGCTGGTCGAGGGTGCCCACCGCCTTGGCCAACCACACCAGGTTCCGCCCCGGGAGCAGCATGGTGGTCCCGATCTTCAGGCCCGGGCACGCCCCGGTCACCCAGGCCAGCCCCACCAAGGGGTCGGGGCCGGGACGCGTGAGGACCTCGGGCAGCCACAGCGAGTCGAACCCGTGGTCGACGATGGCGCGGGCCAGGCCGACCAGCGCCTCGGGCCCGGCGCTCTCACCGCCACCGCTGAGGCCGATCCGTACCTTCATCCATCACCTCCGGGCGCGTCCGCCAACGCGTCGAGCGCGCGGGCAACGCCGGCATCGTCGACGTCGTGGTGGGTCACGAAGCGCATCGTCCCTGGCGCGATGGCGTGGGCCAGGACTCCGTGGCCCTCGAGGTGCGCCAGCAGCTTGTCCGGCTCGCCGTGCGAGAACGTGACGATGTTCGTGTGGACTCGCCGAGGGTCGAGCGAGCTCGGCCAGCGCTCCGCCACGGCGTTGGCCAGGCGCGTCGCCCGGGCATGGTCTTCGGGCAGGCGCTCGACCATCTCGCGCAGGGCGAGCAGGCCAGGCGCCGCGAGCACCCCGGCCTGCCGCATGCCCCCGCCGAGCCGCTTGCGGGCCAGTCGCCCCTCCGCAATCACGTCCGCCGGTCCGGCGAGCAGCGAGCCGATCGGCGCGCAGAGACCCTTCGACAGGCAGCACATGACGGTGGTCGCTCCCTCCGCCCAGCGCGCCGCCGGGACGCCCGTGGCGGCCTCGGCGTTGAACAGCCGCGCCCCGTCCATGTGGATCGGGACGTCACCGGCGGCCTCGACGAGCGCGTCCAGCCCTTCGACCGTCCACGGCGCACCCGACGCGGCCATGTGCGTGTTCTCGATGGCGACCAGCGACACCTCGGGCTGATGGTGTGCCGCCGCCTGGCGCGCCGAGCACACGTCCCCGGCCGACAGCGTGCCCTCGGTGTCGTCGAGCTCGATGAACTGGATGCCCGCGTTCATGGCCGCGGCGCCGTACTCGTAGGCGACCACGTGTTGGCGCCGGCCGGCGACGACGGCCGTGCCCGGCCGGGTCAGGACACGCACGGCGATCTGGTTCGCCATCACACCGGACGCCGTGAACAGCGCCGCCGGCTTGCCGACCCGAGCCGCGAACGCCTCTTCAAGCGCGCGCACGGTCGGGTCCTCGCCGTAGTCGTCGTCGCCCACCACGGCGTCGGCCATGGCGCGGCGCATGGCGGGCGTCGGGCGCGTCACCGTGTCGCTGCGCAGGTCCACGACATCGGTCGCGCCGGAGAGGTCGGGCACGCGGTCAGGTTAACGGCGCCCCGTTATCGTGCGGCGATGACCACGCCGCCCTTTCCTCCCGTGCCCGACGTGCCGAACGGGCAGCAGAGCATCCACGACCTACTCGACGTCGAGGTGCTCGAGGCCGGCCCCGAGCGCGTCGTCATGCGGCTCCCGGTCGACTGGCGGGTGCACCAGCCCTACGGGCTCCTCCACGGCGGCGTCTCCGCCCTGCTGGCCGAGTCCGCCGCCAGCTTCGGGGCCGCGCTGGCCGCCGGGCCGGGTCACGGCGTGGTGGGGATCGAGCTGAACGCCAGCCACCTGCGCTCGGTGCGCGACGGCCACCTCACCGCCGAGGCCACACCCCTGCGCGTCGGCCGCACGATCCAGGTCTGGCGGATCGGCCTCACCGACGACGAGGGGCGCGCCATCTGCGAGGCCCGCTGCAGTTTGGCCGTGCTCGGCGCACCCGGCGGTGCGGCCGGCGCCGTGTTCGCTTCCGGCGCGAAGGAATAGGCAGAGGGACGGCGCTGTCGTACTATGACGGTGTGACTCAGGTGGGAAGTCGTACGAGTCGTCCGTCGCTGGGATTGATCCTCCCGCCCACTACGCAGGGAGAACTGTTCACGGCGGACGGTGTTACCAGAAGTACTACCAACCGCGCCGACGAGGTCGCCGAGGTGTGCCGACAAGGAGAGGCGGCCGGAGCCGACTCGCTGTGGGCCGTGGATCATCTCTACTGGCCACACCCGATCGCGGAGCCCTTCACGACCTTGGCCGTCGCCGCGGCGACGACGACCGCGCCGGTGCTCGGCACGTGCGTCCTCCAGCTGCCCCTCCGCCGACCCTCGGCGGTGGCCAAGCAGGCGACCGCTCTCCAGTTGCTCTCCGGGGGGCGTTTCGTCCTCGGGGTGGGCGTCGGCATCCACGAAGGCGAGTACCAGCGGGCGGGCGTGGACTTTCACCGGCGGGGACGCCTGATGGACGAGGGAGTGGCCGAGATGCGTGAGTCTTGGGCCCCTAGCGACGTTTCCGACTACGTGATGGAGCCGTCGTCCCCCCCGGTGCCGATCTGGTTCGGCGGATCGAGTGCCGCGGCCCGGCGCCGGGCCGCCCCCTCGGGTGACGGCGGGATCCCGC
>DATDIE010000075.1:0-7138 GCA_036521235.1 Acidimicrobiales bacterium
TCCGCGGCGCTGCTCGACTCGGGCGCCATGGAGCTCGGCGGGCGCCGGCCCGTGAACCCGAGCGGCGGCCTGCTGTCCAAGGGCGAGCCGCTCGGCGCGTCGGCGCTCGGCCAGATCGTCGAGCTCGTGCGCCAGCTCCGCGGCGAGTGCGGCCCCCGTCAGGTGGACGGCGCGCGCACGGCGCTGTCGCACACCGTCGGTCGGGGCGCCAACGCCGGCGTCGTGATCCTGACGCGCTAGGCGGGACGCACGTCGTCCAACGCCGCGAGCACGGCGTGCAGCTCGTGCAGCGAGCCGACGACCGCGTCGGGCCGGACCTCGAAACCGTCGCCCTCGCCGATACCGTCGCGATCGATCCACACGGCGGACCACCCGGCCCGCTTGGCGCCGGCGACGTCGTTGAGCAGATGGTCACCGACGAGCACGCACTCGTCCGGATCCAGCCCCAGCTGGCGTTCGACGATCTCGAAGATGCCCTTGTCGGGCTTGGCGACCCGGTGGTCCTGCGCGAAGACAACACACTCGAAGACGCCACCCAGTCCAACGGCCTCGGGCAACCGGCTCCCGTTGGAGAGCAGTCCCAACCGGTAACGCCCTCGCAGCACCTCGAGCCCGGAGACCGTGTCGGCGAAGAGCGCCGGGTCCCGATCACGGTGTGCGAAATACGAGTCGCTCAGCTCGAGCGTCAACGCCTCGTCGCCCGAGACGTCGGCGCCCGCGTCGCCCCCCTCAGCCGCCCGTAGTCGCTCGAGCGTGCGGGCGAACCCGAGGACTCGTAGACGAGCGAGGTTGTACTCGATCCCGTCCCATTCCTCACCCACCGCCGCCCGGTCCTGCTCGAGCTCCCGCCACGACAGCGCGTCGGTGAACGCACCGGGGCGCGCCGCCCGCAACTCGGCGGCGACGGCGATCAACGCGTCGCGCATGACCCGTTCGAAGTCCCACAGGGTCTGGTCGCCGTCGAAGAGGACGGCCTTGATCATCGCCACCGCCGCATCAGGCGACGAGCACCACCTTGCCGAGCTTGCCGCCCGCACCGAACCGCTCGTAGGCGGCGTCGGCCTCGGCGAGTGGGAACGTCGCCGCGATCGGCACCTGCAGGTGGCCCGCCGCGAGCAACGGCAGCACGTGCGCCGCGACGGCAGCAGCGACGTCCGCCTTCTCCTGGCGCGTCCGTGAGCGCAACGTCACGCCGCCGATGCGCGCCCGCTTCGTCATCAGTTGCATCAGGTCGATCTCCATCCGGCCCCCCGACCCGACCCCGACCACCACGACGCGGGACCACAAACCGAGATGCGGCAGCACCTCGGTCAGACTGGCCTGTCCCACAAGCTCCAGCACCACGTCATACGGCGCGCCCAGGCCCTCTTCGCCGGGCGAGAGCACCGCGTGGGCGCCCAGCTGGCGGACCGCCTCGTGGTGGTCCTTGTTGCGCACCGTCGCCGTCACGTGCGCGCCGGCAGCGGCGGCCAGCTGCACCCCGGCCGTCCCGACGCCGCCCGCCGCCCCGCTGACAAGGACCCGCTCGCCCATCTGCAACCCGGCCCGCGTGAAGAGCGCGTCGTACGCGGTCGAGAACGCCTCGGGAAACCCGCCCGCCGAGATCCGGTCCACGCCGTCGGGCACCGCCAGCGCGTCGAGCTCGTCGACGAGGGCCATCGTCGCCTGCGCCCCGCCCCCGACCAGCGCCATCACCCGGTCGCCGGGCCCGTACCGCCGCACCGAGCGCCCCACCGCCACGACCTCACCCGCCAGCTCCATCCCCGGAATGTCCTCCGGCCACCCCGGCGGGGCCGGGTAGAAGCCCAGCCGCTGCATCAGGTCGGCGGAGTTGATCCCGGCCGCCTTCACCGACACCAGCAGCTCCGTGTCGCCCGGGACCGGGTCCGCGCGCTCCTCCCAGTGCAGCTGGTTGTCACGGATGACGACGGCGTGCATGGCGGCCACCCTAGGACGACCGGGCGGCCGCCAACCGGGGACCGATAGGGTCCACACATGGCTCTCTACGACATCCCCATCCACACCCTCCAGGGCGCCGACGCCTCGCTCGGCGACTACGCCGGCAAGACTCTGCTCCTTGTCAATGTGGCCTCCAAGTGCGGCCTCACCCCGCAGTACGAGGGGCTCGAGCGTCTGCAGAAGGAGTACGCCGACCGTGGGTTCTCGGTCGTCGGCTTCCCGAGCAACCAGTTCATGGGCCAGGAGCCGGGGACGGCCGAGGAGATCGAGCAGTTCTGCTCCACGACGTACGGCGTGACCTTCCCGCTCATGGAGAAGATCGACGTCAACGGCGACGACCGCCACCCCATCTACGCCGAGCTGACCGAGAAGACCGACGCCGAGGGCAAGGCCGGCGACATCACGTGGAACTTCGAGAAGTTCCTCGTGAGCCCCAAGGGTGAGATCGTGGCGCGCTACCGCCCGCAGGTGGAGCCCGAAGACCCAGCCATCGTGGGCGACATCGAGGCGCAGCTCGCCGGTTGATTCCGCCACACCCCGTCCCGGCGGGGTTCCATGCGTCCATCTTCGACATGGACGGGTTGCTGATCGATTCGGAAGTGCTCTGGCACGAGGCCGAGATCGAGATACTCGGTGACCAACTCGGCGTCCCGCTCGACAAGGACGGCTGCCGGACGACCAAAGGGATGTTCGTCCACGAGGTAACCGAGCACTGGTTCGCGCGCTACCCGTGGGCGGGCCCGCCCCCGGCCGACGTCGCCGTCACCATCGTCGACCGGGTGATCGACCTCATCGTGACCACGGGCTCGCTCAAGCCCGGAGCGACGCACGCGATCGACCTGTGTGCCGGTCGCGGCTGGCCGTTGGCCGTGGCATCGTCGTCGGAGTACCGCCTCATCGAGGCCGCGCTGCGACACTTCGGCCTGCGGGACCGTTTCGACCTCGTGCATTCCGCCGAGGAGGAGGAGTACGGCAAGCCACACCCCGCCGTCTTTCTGACCGCGGCGTCGAAGCTCGGCGTGCCGGCTAAGAGTTGTCTGGTGTGGGAGGACGCGCCGGCCGGCGTCGTGGCGGCAAAGGCGGCGTCGATGGCGTGCATCGCGGTGCCCGAACACGGAGAGGGCGGCCACCCGGCCTTCGGCCTCGCCGATCTCGTTGTCGACTCGCTCGAAGACGTCGACGACGCCGCGTTGGACGAGGTCGCCCGGCGCTGCTTCTCTTCGTCAGCCGACGACTGACCCATCAGCGCGAGGCGATGGTCCTCCTCACGCGATGATCTTGGAGAATCGGAGGTGCCACGCCGGCAACGGCTCACCCTCCTTGTCGACGCGGAGCCGTTCCCACCCGCTCGATTCGTAGAGCGCGACCGCCTCGGGCTGGCGATCACCCGTGGAGAGGACGAGGGCCGAGAGCCCGAGCGCCCGCGCCGCGTCCTCGAGCCCGATCATCAGTGCCCGCCCGGTCCCTCGCCCACGCCACGCGGGATCGACCCAGAGACGCCCGACCTCGCCGACGCCTTCGGCGACCGTCCGGACACCGACGCCACCTCCCGGCGGGTCGCCGTCCGTCCGGGCCACGAGGAAGCTGCCGATTGGCGGGTCGAACATGGCGGCGGTGAGGCCGAGCTCGCCGTCGTCGAGCCCGCCGTAGCGAGCGATGAGTTCTGCCTCCGCTCGGCCGACCACCCAGCGTGGGCCCTCCGACCCGTACGGCTCGATGCGTAGGGTCGCGGCGGAGGTGGGCCGATCCATACCCTCTATCCTTTCCAAGACGCCGAGTGCCCGATTACCCGGCGTCAAGGACCTCCGCACCCTGTGTTCACACCTGTCCCGCCCGATGTCGACTTCGTAGGCCTCGAAAAGGCCGAACTGGCCCGGTGGGCCTCCCACCGCGTCTTCGAACGCTCGATCGAGCAGCGCGAGGGGGCGCCGCCGTGGGTCTTCTACGAGGGCCCACCGACCGCCAATGGCCTGCCTGGCCTCCACCACGTCTGGGCCCGGGTGTACAAGGACCTGTTCTGCCGCTTTCGCACGATGGATGGCGCCTTCGTGGCCCGCCGGGCGGGCTGGGACACGCACGGGCTGCCGGTCGAGGTAGAGGTCGAGAAGAAGCTCGGGATCACCGGAAAGCAACAGATCGAGGAGCAGGTCGGCATCGCCGAGTTCACCCGACTGTGCCGCGAGTCCGTCTACTCCTACGTCGACGAGTTCCAGCGCCTGACGACTCGCATCGGCTACTGGGTCGACATGGACGAGGCGTATTGGACGCTCGATCCGTCCTACATCGAGTCGGTCTGGTGGCATCTGCAACAGCTCTTCGACCAGGGCCTGCTGTACGAAGACCTCAAGGTTGTCCCGTACTGCCCGCGCTGTGGCACGGCCTTGTCGAGCCACGAGCTGGGCCAGGAGGACGTGTATCGCGACGAAGAGGACGAGTCGGCCTATGTCCGCTTCCGTCTGGTCGACCCGGACCCCGGCGTGGTGGGCGACGCCGAGTGGTTGGCCGTCTGGACGACCACGCCCTGGACCCTGCTCTCGAACACGGGCGTGGCGGTCAACCCCGATCTCACCTATGCCGTCGTCGATCAGATGTTGATGGCGGACGAGTTGGTTGACGCCGTGCTGGGTGAGGGGGCGAGCGAGCGCGTCACGAACCAAGTGCAGGGTTCGGCGCTCGTCGGACTGCACTACGAGCGTCCGTTCGACGACCTCGACCCACCGCACGGAACGGACGGGTGGCGTGTCGTCCCGGCGGCCTACGTCACGACCGACGAAGGAACGGGACTGGTGCACCTGGCGCCGGCCTTCGGTGAGATCGACCGTCAGATCGGGCGCGAGAACAGGCTGCCGTCACTCAACCCGGTCGGCCCCGATGGTCGCTTCACGGCAGAAATCGGCTGGCTGGCCGGTCGAGACGTGCGCGAGGCCAACCACGACATCAACGACCGTCTCGAGGCGAATGATCTGTTGATCCGCCGGTTCCTCTACGTCCACTCCTATCCGCACTGCTGGCGTTGCCGGACGCCGCTCATCTATTGGGGCAAGCCGAGCTGGTACATCGCGACCTCGACTCGCAAGCAGGATCTGTTGGCGGCCAACGCGACGGTGGACTGGCATCCCTCCTACATCCGCGACGGCCGGTTCGGTGAGTGGCTGGCGAACAACGTCGACTGGGCGCTGTCGCGTGACCGGTTCTGGGGCACGCCGCTGCCGATCTGGCGCTGTGGCCGGGAACACCTGCGCTGCGTCGGATCCCTGGCCGAGCTGTCTGACCTGGCGGGGCGGGACGTCACGGGCATCGACCCCCATCGGCCGACGATCGACGAGGTGACCTTTGCCTGCGCTACCTGCGCGGCCGAAGGCAATGATGACGAACTTGCCGTCGCCCGGCGGGTCGAACCGGTGATCGACGCCTGGTTCGACTCGGGCTCTATGCCGGCCGCCCAGGTCGGGTACCCGCATTCGCAAGGGTCCACCGAAGCATTCACGTTCCCGGCCGATTTCATCTCCGAGGCGATCGACCAGACCCGGGGCTGGTTCTATTCGCTGCTGGCGATCAACGTCCTGGTCTTCGGCGAGAGCCCGTACCGCCACGTGGTCTGCCTGGGCCACATCGTCGACGCCGACGGTCGCAAGATGTCCAAGTCGATCGGCAACATCATCGACCCCTGGAAGATCCTCGACACGCGAGGCGCCGACGCCATGCGGTGGTGGATGTTCAGCCAGGGGTCGCCATGGACACCGACCCGGGCGTCGCTCGGTGCGATCGACACCGCGATGCGCGACATGTTGCTGACGCTCTGGAATACCTTCAGCTTCTTCTCGACCTACGCGTCACTGAACGGGTTCGATCCCGCCGATCCGGCCATCCCAGCCCCGACCGGGCGAGGTCCCCTCGACCGCTGGATCCTGTCGCGCCTGGCCAGCACGACGGCCCAAATGACCGAGTCGCTGCGGGCCTACGAGCCGCTCGACGCGGCGTTGGCCGTGGGGTCGTTGGTCGACGACCTCTCCAATTGGTACGTCAGACGCAGCCGCCGACGCTTCTGGCGCACCGACCCCGATGCGCCGCCGAGTGACACGCTGGCCGCGCAGGCGACGCTGCACTCGGTTTTGACGACCCTCTCGTTGCTGTTGGCCCCGCTCTGCCCCTTCGTGTCGGACGCGCTGTGGCGCCAGCTCACCGGTGCCGAAGAGTCCGACTCGGTCCACCTGGCGGACTGGCCCTCCGCCGACCCGGAGCTCATCGACCCGGGCCTAGAAGCGCAGATGGCGCTCGCCCGTCGACTCACGTCGCTCGGCCGTGCCGCCCGCAGCGAGGCCGGCATGAAGGTGCGTCAGCCGCTAGCCCGGGCGCTGGTCTTCCTTCCGCCAGATTCGCCGGCGATCCTGCGCGACATTGTGGAGGACGAGCTGAACGTCGACGAGATCGACACCACGGACGAGCTCAACGAGGTGCTCGAGTTCGAGCTGGTCCCGAACTTCCGTACGCTGGGGCCTCGCCTCGGCGAGCTCGTCAAGGAGCTCAAGCCCGCGCTCGCGGCGCTCGACACCGCGGCCGCCGCCGCTGAGCTGGAAGCAGGTCGACCGATCACCGTGATGCTCGGTGGCGAGCCGGTCGAGCTGTCTCCAGACGACGTGCAGTTGCGTGTCCGGGGCCAGGAAGGTTTTGCGGTCTCGCGCGAGAGCGGTGAGGTCGTCGCCCTCGACCTGACCATGAGCGACGAACTCCGGAAGCGAGGCTTGGCGCGCGAGGTCGTGCGGCTGGTCCAGGACCTTCGCAAGTCGAGCGGCCTCGATGTGTCCGATCGCATCCGGCTCCATCTCGTGGGCCTCGACATGATCGCCGAGCACTTCGACTTCATCGCCCGCGAGGTCTTGGCGACCGAGATCCTCACCGAGCCAGGTGAGGGCGAGGGAACCGTGCTCGAGCTCGAGGACCTCGACTCGACGGTGCCAGCGAGGGTCTGGCTTTACAAGGACGAGACCACCGGCTGAAGCCGGGGCACGTCGCCCGGCCTTGCGGGCTACTTGTTCCGAGACCTGCGCCCCGGCGCGCTCGCCCTCGTCCACAGCGCGGAGGGCCGCGACGTCATGACCCGGCCACTCGGGCCGACGAAGCTGAGCTCGGCGTTGGCGTCGCCCGCGACCGTCCAGCCCTTCGAGTGCACCAGGTGATG
>DATDIE010000076.1:0-2745 GCA_036521235.1 Acidimicrobiales bacterium
CGTCGCCGTGCTGGCGGCGGCGTGAGTGCGACGTCTTCACCAGACGCTCACTCCCGACCCTCGGCGCGCTGGATATGGTTCGCGACATGCTCGGGCTGCCTGACGGCGTGACCGCGTGCCCGTTTGATCTCGACGGGGTCCTCACCCAAACCGCCAAGGTTCACGACCGCGCCTGGAAACAGACCTTCGACGAGTACCTCAAGGCGCGCTCGAAGAAGACGGGCGAGCCGTTCAAGGAGTTTGACTCCGACGCGGACTACAACGAGTACGTCGACGGCAAGCCGCGCTACGACGGCGTGCGCTCGTTTCTGGAGTCCCGCGGCATCGAGCTGCCCGAGGGGACGCCCAACGATCCGTCCGATGCCGAGACGATCTGCGGCATCGGCAATCGCAAGAACGACCTCGTGCTCAAGCTGATCAAGGAGGACGGGGTCGAGCCCTACGAAGGGTCGGTGCGCTTCGCCAAGGCCGCCCGCGACGCGGGCCTGCGGCGAGCGGTCGTCTCCTCCAGCGCCAACTGCAAGGACGTGCTGGTCGCCGCCGGCATCGAGGATCTGTTCGAGGCGCGCGTCGACGGCCACACCGCCGACGAGGAGCACCTGAAGGGCAAGCCGGCCCCCGACATGTTCCTGGCCGGGGCCCGCGCCCTCGGCGTCCCGCCCGCCCGCGCCGCGGTCTTCGAGGACGCCGTGGCCGGAGTCCAGGCCGGGCACGATGGCGAGTTCGGGTACGTCGTGGGCGTCGACAGGATCGGCCACGGCCACGCCGATGCGCTGAAGTCCCACGGCGCCAGCGTCGTGGTGAAGGACCTCGACGAACTGCTCGATCAGTCGTGATCGAGCACCCGGCGTTCCCGGTCGAGCCGTGGGCGGTCCGCGAGACCGAGCTTCACCTCGACAACCTGGCCCAGACCGAGTCGGTGTTCGCGCTGGCCAATGGGCACATCGGCCTGCGCGGGAACCTCGACGAGGGCGAGCCCTACGGGATCCCCGGCACCTACCTGGGTGGCTTCTACGAGATCCGCCCGCTCCCCTACGCCGAGGCCGGCTTCGGCTACCCCGAGGACGGGCAGACCGTGGTCAACGTCACCAATGGGAAGCTCATCCGCCTGCTGGTCGAGGACGAGCCCTTCGACGTGCGCTACGGGAAGCTGCGCTCGCACGAACGGGTCCTCGACCTGCGCGACGGCGTCCTGCGCCGCGAGGTGGAATGGGAGTCCCCCACCGGGCGCGTGGTCCGCGTGCGCTCGACGCGCCTGGTCTCGTTCACCAACCGCGGGGTGGCGGCGATCGAGTACATCGTGGAGCCCGTCGAGGGGACGTTCCCGGTGGTGGTGCAGTCGATGCTCGTGGCCAACGAGGAGGGCCCCGCGTCCAGCTCGGACCCGCGCGCGGCGGCGGCGCTGGCCTCGCCGCTGGTGTCCGACCTGCACCAGTGCGCCGATACCCGCGCCATCCTCGTTCACCACACGCGTCAGAGCGGGCTGCGGATGGCGGCGGCGATGGACAATCTCGTGGACGGCCCCGAGGGCACGACCACCACCGCCGAGGCGTTCACCGACCACGCCCGATTCGTCATCTCGGCCGACCTCGCACCCGGCAAGCCGCTGCGGGTCGTCAAGCTGTTCAGCTACGGGTGGTCGGCGGAGCGGTCGGCGGCGGCGCTGCGCGACCAGGTGTCAGCCGCCGGCCAGGGCGCGGTGCACGTCGGCTGGGAGGGCCTGCTCAAGGCCCAGCGGGCGTACCTCGACGACTTCTGGGAGCGTTCGGACGTCGAGCTCGACGGCGACGCCGAGCTGCAGCAGGCGATTCGCTTCGGGCTGTTTCACACCCTGCAGGCCGGCGCCCGGGGCGAGCAGCGCGCGATCGCCGCCAAGGGCCTGACCGGCCCCGGCTACGACGGGCACACCTTCTGGGATACCGAGATGTTCGTCCTGCCGGTGCTCACCTACACGGCCCCGCACGCCGCGGCCGACGCGCTGCGCTGGCGGCTGCAGACGATCGACCTCGCGCGTGACCGGGCCACGACGCTCGGGCTGCGCGGCGCCGCCTTCCCGTGGCGCACCATCCACGGCGAAGAGTGCTCGAGCTACTGGCCCGCGGGCACGGCGGCCTTCCACATCAACGCCGACATCGCCTGGGCGGTGTCCCGCTACCTGATCGCCGCCGACGACCAGGACTTCGCCGAGTCGTGCGGCACCGAGCTACTGGTCGAGACGGCGCGGTTGTGGCGGTCGCTGGGCCACCACGACGCCTCCGGTCACTTCCGCATCGACGGCGTCACCGGTCCCGACGAGTACAGCGCCGTGGCCGACAACAACGTCTTCACCAACCTCATGGCCAAGCGCAATCTGCTTGCTGCCGCCGATGCCGCGGAGCGCCACATGCGCCGCGCCGCCGAGCTCGGGGTCGACGAGGAGGAGGCGGCGAGCTGGCGCGACGCCGCCGCGAAGATGGTCATCCCCTACGACGAGGCGCTCCAGGTCCACCCCCAGTCAGAGCGCTTCACCGACCATCAACGCTGGGACTTCGCGTCGTGCGCAGAGGAGCAGTACCCCCTGCTCCTGAACTTCCCCTACTTCGACCTCTATCGCAAGCAGGTGGTCAAGCAGGCCGACCTCGTGCTCGCGCTGTTCGTGTGCGGCGACGCCTTCACCCCCGAGGAGAAGGCGCGCGACTTCGAGTACTACGAGGCGATCACGGTCCGGGACTCCTCGCTGTCGGCGTGCTGCCAGGCGGTGATGGC
>DATDIE010000077.1:0-6061 GCA_036521235.1 Acidimicrobiales bacterium
GTTGTCGCCCATCGCCACCCCGCGCAGGGTGGCCGCCGCGCTCGACCGGGCCCGCGCCGCGGGCCGGGCCGGCGGCGTGGGCGGGCTGTCCCTCGACTCGATGCCCGGCCCCGAGCACCTCGGCCCGCTCGGCGCCCACCTCGTGGCGGACGACTTCGGATGGTGCACGGGCCAAGTCGTGTTCGCCAGCGGCCCCGAAACGGCGATCGTCGACCAGCCGCGCCTGATGGAGGTCGTACGCACCAGCGGCGTGGCGTCGATCGGCGCTGTGCTCTCCGCCTTCATCCCGCGCGCCATGGCGAAGGCCGAGGGACAGCAGGCAAGCGCCGGCGGGAGCAATCCGCGCTTCGGCGGCATCTTCAACGCGCCGGTGCCCGAGCCGGTGCCCTCGCCGACGGCGAAGTCCTGCATCGTCGTCGGCGACCGCCCCGCGCTCGTCACTCCGCTGATCGCCGTGCTCGAGGCGCGCTCGATCTCCTGCCGCCGCGCCACGGCGGGCCACGGATTCTCCGGCGCGGCAGACGCACTGCGTGCCGCCATCGACGACCAATGGCCCATCGATGCCGTCGTCGTCGCGCTCGACGGGCAGCAGCGGCCCGCCCCTGCCGCCGACGACTGGGCCTCGATCCTCTCGGATCACGGCGGCATCACCGACCACCTGCACGCGGACGCCTCCTGGGCCCGGGCCACCGCGGACTACGCCACGCAGGCGGACCGCCCGGTACGGCTCGTCACCCTGACCGACGCCACCAGCCCGTCCGGCCGCACCCGCGCGCAGTCGGCCGTCCAACTGGCGCGGGCTTTGCCGAGCGGAACCGGGGGACACGTGACCGCGTTCGCCGCGGGCATCGAGGCGCCGGACGCTGACGCCGCCCCGGTGGTTGCCGAGCTCGTCGGTCATCTCCTGGCCGATCCCGATGCGGCCGGGCTCGCCGGCGCCGAGTTGGCCGTGGGCCCCGGCTGGCTCGGGCTGCGCAGCCATCCCCGGCCGATCGGCAGCGTGACGTACGGCGGTCCCGCTCTCCCCGCCTGGCTGGACGACGTCCTCAAGGAGATCGTCGGTACGGCCGCCGTCGACCGGAAGGACGCGCCATGACCCCGCCCACCCGCGTCGTCGACGCGCACGTGCACCTCTGGGACCCGGCGCGCACCGACTGGTACCCGTACCTGTCACACCCGCCCAAGGGCGTGGCCGAGGGGTCGGGGATGTACCGCCGCTTCGACGTCGACACGTACCGCGCCGAGTCCGCGAACTGGAACGTCGAAAAGATCGTCAACGTCGCAGCGGCCACCGGCCCCAACTCCGTCGACGAGACGATCGAGCTCGACGCCGAGGCGACCGAGCGGGGCGGCCCGGACGCCATCGTCGGCGGCCTGCCCCCGGCCGAGTCGACGGCCGAGGCCATCGCGTTCATCGACCGGCAGATGGCGGCGCCGCGCTTTCGCGGCGTGCGCCCGATGGGGGGCCTGGCGACTGCCGTGCCCGACCCTGACGTCGTACAGGCATTGGCGGAGCGCAACCTGGTCTTCGACCTGATGACGCACCCCGACCAGCTGCGCTCGGCGGCCGAAGAACTGGCGCCGTACGCCGACCTCTCCGTCGTGGTGGAGCACACCGGGTGGCCCCGTGACGACTCCGACGAGGAGCGGGCGCTCTGGAGGGAAGGCATCGACGCGTTGGCCGGGCTGCGCGAGAACGTCGTGTGCAAGCTCTCCGGGCTGGCCATGCCGCTGGCGTCGACTCGGGCCGCCGACCTCCGCCCGTGGCTGGAGTACGCCATCGAAGCGTTCGGCGCCGACCGTTGCATGTTCGCCAGCAACTTCCCGGTCGACTCCGCGGCCGGCAGTTTCGACGACCTCTACGGCGCGTTCGACGAGATCACGAGGGGTCTGGACGACGCCTCACGGGACGCCCTGTTCGCTGGGACGGCCGAACGGGTCTATCGGCTCTGAGCTCGGGCCAGGTGGCTCGCTGATCAGTAGGCGCCGACGTTCTCGAAGTAGCGCCGCGGGTTCTCGACGAGCATGGTCTCGATCTGTGCATCGGTGACGCCCCGCTCGCGGATGTAGGGCAGGACCTCGTCGTGGATGTACAGATACGTCCACGACGTCATCATCTGGACAATCCGTGGGTCGATCATGTCGAGATAGCAGGACGTGTCGTGCGAGAGGACCATCCGATCGGCGTAGCCGCGTCGGCACATCTCGATCAGGATGTCGGCCCTGGCCTCGTGCGTGGTCCCGACGTTGAGGCCGAAGCGGTCCATCCCGAGGATGAACCCGTGGTCGGCCAAGGCGCTGAGATGCTCGGCGTCGGCGCTGTCGCCGGTGTGCCCGAGCACAACCCGTGTGGAGTCGACCCCTTCCTCGTCGCACATCACCTGCTTGACGACCAGGCCAGTCTCGGTGCCGGGATGCGTGTGCACCGTGATCGGCGCACCGGTGGCGCGATGGGTCCGAGCCACCGCACGCATGACCCGCTCCACCCCTCCCGTAAGGCCTTTCTCGTCGATGGCGCACTTCAGGAACGCCGCCTTGACCCCGGTACCGGCGATCCCGTGGACGATGTCGTCGGTGAACATCGTGATCATCGGGTCCGGCTCGTCGGATCCGAGTGCGGCGTACACGGCGGGGTCTCGGTAGTAGAAGAAGAACGGGACCTGGTCGTACGTGTAACAGCCCGTGGCGGGGATGATGTTCAATTCGGGAACTTGCTCGGCGATCCGCTGAATGCGGGGGATGTAACGCCCGAGCCCGATGACCGTCGGATCGGCAATGCTGCGGATCCCCTGCGCGGCGAGCGCCTTGAGCTTCTCCACCGCGTCCGCCACACGCTCGTCCTCGCTCCCCCACTCAGATGGATAGTTCTGCTGGACGTCTGCGTCGAGCACGAAGACGTGCTCGTGCATGTAGGTGCGGCCGAGTTCGGCCGTGTCCACCGGACCCCGGATCGTCTCGACGGTTGGCATCGCCCCTCCTTTTGAGCAGGTCCCCTGACCTTATTGGCGTTGGCCGCGGCGCGTCGGTAGTCGAACCGATACCGTGACCGCCGTGGAAGAGGGGCGAAGGTTCGGGCGCCGGGCTCTACTCGGGGGTGCGGCCGTCGCCGGCGTTGCGACGGGCCTCGGCACGCCGTCGGCCGGTGCCGTCAGCCGGGCTGTCTCCCTGCGACTCCCCGACAGCCTGCCGCACCCGCACGTCCCGGCGGGCACCGACATGCTCCCCGACGTCGAGCACGTGGTCATCCTCATGATGGAAAACCACTCCTTCGACGACCACTTCGGGCGGCTCGGCCGCGGCGATGGGCTCAAGGTGGCGAGCGACGGGACGCCTCTCAACTACAACCCCGGTCCTGACGGGGGTTACATCCTGTCGTATCCGATGCCCAACACGGCGGTGCCTGAAGACTCGATGATCGGGCAGAACTGGAACACGTCGCACCTGTGCTGGGACCATGGCACCAACATGGGATTCGCCCGCAACTGCGGTCCCGCTTCAATGGGCCACTTCACCGCTGCCCAGCTCCCCTTCTATTACTCGCTGGCCTCGCAATTCCCGATTGGCGACCGCTATTTCTCCTCGGTCATGGCGCAGACGTACCCGAACCGCCGCTTCCTCATCGCCGCAACGGCACTGGGCGACATCGCGACCAACGGGTCCGGCATCTCGTCGATGGATGCTCCGAACGGCACGATCTTCGACCGTTTGGACAGCTACCACATCACCTGGAGGGACTACTACCCAGACGTTCCCACGTGCGCGCTGTTCCTCCCCGAGTTCAGCAACAACCAGCACGACGGGAAGCTGGCGCCGATTAACCAGTTCCTGTCCGACGCGGCGGCGGGACAACTCCCCCAGTTCTCGCTCGTCGATCCCTATACGAACTATTCCGAGGAGGATGGCGACATCTCGATCGGCGAGGCGTACGCCGCACGCGTCATCGGCGCGGTCCTGGCGTCACCCAGTTGGTCGAAAACGGCGATGTTCCTCGTGTACGACGAGCACGGTGGCTGGTACGACCACGTCCCCCCGCAACCGATCGTGAAGCCGGACAACGTCCCGCCCGAGATCACCGTCCCGCCGGACCAGCCCGGTGCCTACGACTACACCGGGTTCCGCGTCCCCTGCGTCGTGATCTCGCCGTTCGCCAAGAAGAACTTTGTGTCGCACGTCGTGCACGAGCACACCAGCCTGTTGAAGTTCGTTGAGACCAAGTGGAACCTTCCGGCCATGACCTATCGCGACGCCAACGCGGGAAACATGCTGGAGTTCTTCGACTTCACGGGCCGGCCGCCATTCGAACGCCCACCCAAGGTGCACGCCCCGCTCAATCCCTTCGTGGGGGCGCTCCCCGCCAGCTCGAGCGCCGCGGGGTTCCACCCCATCGCGACAGCTGTGCCCGCCGCCAGCCTGCCGTCAGCCAAGTACCGGGTCCAGAAGCCACCCCGCCAGTAACGGTCCGGCGGTGCCGGGCGGCCTTGACCCCTCAAATATTCACGTCGTAGTCTGACATGAACTCTTCTCTGCGCTTCTGCGCCCGGACGGCCCCCTGGGAGGCACCGTGAGTGACGTCTACTACGACATGTACAGCGTCGAGATCAACGCCGACCCCTATCCGGTGTACCGGCGGCTGCGCGAAGAGTCCCCGCTCTATTACAACGACACGCACGACTTCTGGGCCGTCAGCCGCTACGAGGACGTCGAAAAGGGGCTGCTCGACGCGCAGACCTACATCTCGGGCAAGGGCGCGATCCTCGAGGTGATCAAGGCGGACATCGACATCCCGCCGGGCGTGATCATTTTCGAGGACCCGCCGACGCACACGATCCATCGCCGGCTGCTGTCCCGTGCCTTCACGCCGCGGCGTGTCGCCGAGCTCGAGCCGAAGATCCGCGAGTTCTGCGCCCACAGCCTCGACCCCCTCGTTGGCTCCGGCGGTTTCGACTTCATCGCCGACTTCGGCGCTCAGATGCCGATGCGCGTCATCAGCATGCTGCTCGGGATCCCCGAGAGCGACCAGGAGGCGGTGCGCGACCACGTCGACAACAACCTCCGCACCGAGGAGGGCAAGCCGATGGAGGTCACGGGGAACATCGTGACCGGAGAGATGTTCGCCGACTACATCGACTGGCGCGCCGAGCACCCCTCTGACGACATCATGACCGAGCTCCTCAACGTCGAGTTCACCGACGAGACCGGCACCGAGCGTCGGCTCACGCGGGGGGAGCTCCTGACGTATCTCGAGGTGCTGGCCGGCGCGGGGAACGAGACGACCACCCGTTTGATCGGCTGGACGGCCAAGGTGTTGGCCGAGCACCCCGACCAGCGCGCCGACCTGGTGAAGGACCCGTCGTTGGTGCCGAACGCGATCGAGGAGGTCCTGCGCTTCGAGTCGCCGGCGCCGCACGTCGGGCGGTGCGTGGCGAAGCAGGACCTGGTCGTGCGGGACACGAAAGTGCCGGCGGGAAGCGTCATGCTCTTCCTGTTGGGGTCCGCCAACCGGGACGACGGGCGCTTCCCCAGCGGCGACTCGTTCGACATCCATCGTGAGGTGACGCGGCACCTGACCTTCGGCAACGGCATCCACCTCTGCATGGGGTCTGCGTTGGCACGCATGGAAGGGCGTATCGCCCTCGAGGAGCTGCTTCTGCGCTTTCCCGAGTGGGACATCGATTACCCGCAGGCCCGGCTGTCCCCCACCTCTACCGTCCGTGGTTGGGAGACGCTCCCGGCGCTCATCGGGTCATAGCGGCTGGTTTCCTGGGACAGATGGCCACCGCGAAGACACGAGAGCGGACGCAGGATCGGTCGGTCGAGCCGCGTCGCTACGACAGCCCGGTGCGGCGCCAGCAGGCGCTCGAGACCCGTGAGCGCATCGTCGAAGCTGGGTGCAAGATTCTGCGCAAGTCCTCCATCCGTGACTGGCACGCGCTGACGATCCGCGGCGTCGCGGAGGTGGCCGGGGTGAACGAGCGAACGGTCTACCGCTACTTCGGGAACGAGCGGGGACTCCGGGGTGCCGTGATGCATCGGCTGGAGCAGACGGCCGGAATCGACCTCG